>MNVK01000023.1 GCA_001871685.1 Nitrospirae bacterium CG1_02_44_142 | reverse complement strand
GCTTGTCTAAAAACTAACAAAACAACATAGTTTGTCATGCTGAACTCGTTTCAGCATCTAATGAAATCAATGAGTTATGAGACCCTGAAATAAATTCAGGGTGACACCGGGGGAGTTTTTAGACAGGCTCCACATCCCTATTTCTTTTCTTAACACCCCTTTCCTCCCGTTGACCCTCAGCGAAGTTTTAATGAGCAAATAGCATCAGCCGCCGATAACTGCGGTGTCTGCCTCTAATGCCTCGGCTATCTCACGCTGCACGATTGGATAGGTTACTGAATTCCATGCATCGCCAAAATGAGTGGAAAGCAAATGTAATGCATCCGGGTCTTCGGTTTCAACAATCAAAATGATTTTCAAAGGAGATATTCCTAAGACTTCATACCTGTTAATCGCCTTGCACTTCTGCTGAAAAATCCTGTCCCTGCCCTTTTTCAGCCATTCCGACCTTTCACGGTTAATATCAGTTCTCGTGGTATTCTCTTTAGCATCAAAAATAGATAAATACAGCATATTATTCCCCCCTTCTCAATTAAAATGAGTTATTAGAATACTTACCTCTCCCCTACTGTTAAACTTACCGCTAATTTTAGTTAATGTCAAATTGCCCTGAAGGGGTCAAATAAATTATAATACTCCTCACAAATAGAACTTTCTGCTATTTAAAAGGAGATTAAAAATGTTCAGGCCGGAAATCAAGGTTATAGACTGCTCCGTACGCGACGGCGGTTTAATGAATAAGTGGCAGTTTGACGACGCCTTTGTCTGCAAGGTTTATACGGCTTGTCCAGAGGCAGGCGTAGATTATGGCTGGCGAGGGACACATCCCTATTTATTTTCTTAACACCCCTCCCTTCCCTTGACCCCTTAGCAGAGTTTTAATAATTCTCACCTTCCCCCTGCCCTTCCTTGCCAGGGAGGGATTAAGAGGACATCAGTAGAGTTGCCAAACATTTGAAAAATTGTATAATAGAATTGGAGGTGAGAAGGTGCAGAAAACATTGTCAGCAGATTTAACAAGGGTGAACAAAGACAGGGTCAAGTAGCGCTTATTCGGGGCTGATTTTCTTTAGGATTTCAAGGACCTTGTCTTCCTCAAAAGGTTTCAGGATGTAATGATTGGCCCCTGCCTTCAGGCATTCTTTTACCCTGTCCATTGAATCAAGCGCACTGACCATTATTATCTTCAGTTCCTTATTCATGGACCTTAGCATCCTCAGGGCTTCTATGCCGCCAAGCTGCGGCATAATAATATCAAGCATAACAATGTCGGGAGACAGGGAATTGCAGAGCTTTATGGCCTCTGTGCCGCTTGACGCCTCTCCGACAACCGTGTAGTTATTTTTTTCAAGAATATCCCTCAGAGCTTTACGCACCTGCTGAGAATCGTCCGCAATCAATATCTTCTTTGACATAGGCAATTATACCATCATATAAAGTTATTTTGTTTCCTTTGTCACTCTTAAAAGCTCTTCAACGCTTGTTATTCCTTCAATCACTTTTTTAATGCCGTCAAAACGCATATCTTTATATCCGGTCTTTGCGGCCGCCGTCCTCAACTCGGCAACAGAGGCCTTCTGGGTAATCAGCTCTCTTATTCGTTCATCCACAACCATTATCTCATGGATACCGGTTCTTCCTGAATATCCCGTATGCTTGCAATCATCGCAGCCCATTCCCTTATATAATTTCAAGCCTTCAATAGCCATGTCAAGACCGGCTGCCTTCAATTCATTCTTTGATGGAGTGTATGCCTCTTTGCACTTTGTGCAGATTTTTCTCATGAGCCTTTGAGCAACAATGCCTATAAGAGACGGCGCAAGCAGGAACGGCTCAACCCCCATGTCAGTGAGACGGGTTATTGCGCTGGGCGCATCATTCGTATGCAGCGTGCTGAGAACGAGATGTCCGGTAAGCGCTGATTCAGCGGCAATCGCCGCTGTTTCAGGGTCTCTTATCTCTCCAATCATGATGATATCAGGGTCCTGTCTGAGAATAGCCCTCAGGGCATTGGCAAAGGTAACATCTTTTTTCGGATTTACCTGCATCTGATTTATAATCGGCAGCTGGTATTCAATCGGGTCTTCAACGGTTATTATGTTTTTCTCAACAGAGCTTATCTCATGAAGCGCGGCATACAAAGTTGTTGTCTTGCCGCTTCCCGTAGGCCCGGTAACGAGCACTATGCCGTAGGGCTGGTTTATAAGCTCAAGAAAGGTTTTATAATTTTTTTCTGAAAAATCAAGAGCATCAATGCTTACCCTTACATTAGCCCTGTTCAACAGCCTCATCACGGCTTTTTCGCCGTAGAGCGTTGGTATGCATGAAACCCTGATGTCAATTTCCTTCTTATCTACTTTTATCTTTATTCTGCCGTCCTGCGGCTTCTGTTTTTCAGAGATGTCCATCTCAGAAAGTATCTTAATCCTGGACAAAATTCCCGGATGCATTTTCATGGGGTATGTGCCTGTGTCCCTCAAGATTCCGTCAATCCTGAACCTGACAGAAAGGCTGGCTTCATGCGGCTCTACATGGATATCGCTTGCATTATCTTCAACGGCCTCTATTATTATTCTATCTACAACTCTTACGATAGGAAGGTCGGCTCCCGACATCTTGATTTCTTCTATCTCAGCCCTGCTTATTGAAACTGGAGACAGTTCCAATGCTTTTTCACTGCCTTCTGTCTCAACCTTCATGAAATAATATCTGTTTATCGCCTTTGAGATGTCAGAATAAGGTGATATAACAGGGACCACTTTGCATCGTGTTTCAGCGGCTACAATATCTATAACGAGAATGTCAGTTGGGTCGGATACAGCAAGCGTGAGCTCATTGCCCACCTTAAAAAGAGGCATGATATGGAACTTCTTTGCCAGGGTATCTGAAACCATAGCAGTTACTTCAGGTTTTATCCGCAGGCCTTCAATACGCATCACCGGAGTGTTAAACTGTGCGCCAAGCACATTGGCAATATCAACTTCAGTAGCATACCCGAGAGAAATAAGATAACTTCCTAATTTTTGATTGTCTGAGCTGTGTTTCTTTTGTTCTTTGAGAGCGGCGTCAAGCTGGCTCTGGCTGATAATCCCCCTTTCTACGAGGATTTCGCCAATTTTCACATCGTCTTCTTTTGAAAACATTGTTGTATTCAGTCGTTCCCCTTTTCAAACATCCTGTCAAGCGCATCCTGAGAGAGCTCGCCTGTTTCTGTGGTTTCTTTCTTTCTGATTTTTTTCTCTTTCTTATCCGGCTGGGAGTCAATCAGTTCTTTAATATCTTCTGCGGTATATTTTGCCGATGTAAGTATCCCCGCCGCCGATGGTGTGTTTTCTCTTGCAACCTCTGATGGGGATAAAGCCCCGGGCAGCTTAGAACTCATTGATGAGCCGCAGCCTCCGCAGTATTTGTCTGCAAATGAATTGTGAAAACCGCACTTCCTGCAGAAATTGGCTATTAAAGCTCCGCACTCCCTGCAGAATTTTCTTCTCTCCGAGTTCTCAGCTTTACATTTAGAACATATAAGCGTCATTTATGTTTATAATTATATCAGACTTATGCTATTTGGTAAATACTTTGTATAAGTTAAAGATATGGACGCCTCGAATTTTTTACCTCCCATTTGAGGTATAATATTGCAATAATTTAATTGGCAAAAGGCAAAATGGAACAGACAGATATAACAACCGTCTCAGACAGCTACAGCATAAAAATCCCTGCCTTTGAAGGCCCTCTTGACCTTCTCCTGCATCTCATTAAGGAAAACAAGATAGATATCTATGACATCCCTATCGCAGTAATCACAGGCCGGTATCTTCAGTATATTGAGATGATGGAAGAGCTGAACCTGGACATAGCAGGCGAATTCATTGTGATAGCGGCAACGCTCATACACATCAAATCCAGGATGCTCCTCCCTGTTGATGAAGAGGTTCCCGCAGAGGAGCAGGAAGACCCGAGGCTTGAACTCGTACAGAGGCTTCTTGAATATCAGGCGTTCAAAGAGGCGTCTCTGGGCTTAAGGGAAAAAGAAGAGGAATGGATGAATGTCTTCAACAGAGAGCCGCTTAAAAATGAGGAATCTGAAGCGGAATTTGCAGAACCTGAACTGTCCCTCTTTGACGTCAACCTCTTTGACCTCATTGGCGCATTCAAAAATATTCTTGATGCCGCGCCTCAGGAGGCAGTCCAAATAACAAGAGAGGCGCTGACTGTAAAAGACAAGATTTCTCATATAATGGAAATGCTTGAGAACCATGACACATTAAGGTTTGAAGACCTCTTCGGGGAAGACAGAGCCAGGGCGCAGCTCATAGTCACATTTGTCGCCCTCTTGGAGCTAATCAGGCTCGGGCTCATCCGGGCCTATCAGGAAAAGGACTTTGGGAATATATGGGTGATAAATTCTCAGAAAAAAGAAATGCAAACCCAGTCTTAAGATTTGAATTTTTTGGAATAAACTGTTAAATTTACTTTATCCCTTATGCTGCCAATAAATTCTAAAAGAAGAGAGCTTAAAGCAAGAGAGGCCATTCTCAGGGGCGTCTATGAAGACAACCTGAAAATAATAGGGGGACAGTCTGCTGCCCCGGACTGGAGAATCCCGCTCTTCGTAAAAAAAATGATTCTGTTTTACTCCGTATTACTGCTGACTATTCTGGGACAGGGCAGCTATCTGGACCTCCCCTTGTTTCCGGAACGACAGATGGCGGCAGGCATTATAACGCAAGAACAACAGCCCCTGTCTCCACCTGAGGCGGATGAAAACCAAATCACTTCTTCTGATTACCAGGAATTCCTCGGCAGCGCGCCGTTAAGCCGTATGTTCGGCCTGGGAGTAAAGACAATAATGATAGACGCCGGGCACGGCGGCGACGACCCGGGCACAGCGGGAAAGATGGGAACCAAAGAAAAAGACATTACGCTGGACATAGCAAAGAAACTTAAAGAGCGCCTTAAAAGGCGCGGCAGTTACAACATCATTATGACCCGCGAAGAAGACATAACGCTTCCTCTCAACAAAAGGGTGGAATTAGCGCGGGCCAGCAAGGCGGATATTTTCATTTCCATACATCTTAACTATCTCCCCTCAAAACCTATAAATATAATAGAGACTTACTATTTCGGGCCGTCCTCCGACGTCAAGACGCTGAGGCTTGCCGAGCAGGAGAATGCGGGCTCGCAATACGGCTTAAGCGATTTCAAAGACATCATTGAAAAAATGGGCAAGACGCTGAAACTTCAGGAATCTAAAGAACTGGCGGCGTCAATACAGAAAAACCTTTTTATAAACAGCAAAAAGAAAAACAACAGCATACATAACCTCGGCATAAAGAGAGCGCCGTTTGTCGTTCTTCTGGGTGTGGATATTCCCGCTGTGCTCGCCGAGGTTTCCTGCCTCAGCAACAGGCAGGAAGAGATAGAACTCAGTTTTGAAAGCCACAGGGAAAACATCGCGCGTTATATTGAGGCCGGCATATTGGACTATTTAAATAAAGGAGATACAAACTATGAAGCAAAAAGAAACACAGGAAGAAGGTAATATCTTGTTCGTCGGGATTGACCTCGGGACGTCAAGAAGCTCCATCTCTGCGAGCAACGGCACAAGGCAGTGGATTGAAAGTTATGTCGGCTGGCCCAAGGATTTTATATCATTGCAGGTAGTGGGAAAACCTGTTCTCTTTGGTGCGGATGCCTTGAAGCATAGGCTTTCGCTGGACCTCTGCAGGCCGCTTGAACACGGGGTAATCAAGGAGGGTGTTGAGAAAAATGAAGAAGCCGTAAAAGAGATTATAAAATATCTGATTGAGCTTGCAAAACCCGAGCCTGAGCAGAAAATATACGCAGTGGTGGGAGTCCCGGCTGATACGCTCAAGGTGAACAAGCTTGCCATCAGAAGGGCCGTATCGGAATTTGCTCACTCATTAATGGTTGTATCTGAGCCTTTTGCAGTGGCCTACGGACTGAATCTCTTAAATAATTCACTTGTGATAGATATCGGCGCAGGGACCACCGACCTCTGCATTATGCACGGAGCTATCCCGTCAGAGGAAGACCAGAAGACTATTGTGAACGCAGGCGATTACATAGACGAACAGCTTTACAGCTATCTTACGGAAAAATTCCCGAATTCAAAGTTTAACAAAAACATGGTCCGCCAATTCAAGGAGAAATACAGTTTTGTAAGAGAGATAGCGGGTGATATACGCGTAGAAATACCTGTTGACGGCAAGCCTGTTATGCATGATATCAAAAACGAGGTTAAACGCGCCTGCGAAAGCATCCTCCCGGCGCTGATAGAAACAACCACGGAGATGATAGCCAGGTTTGACCCTGAATTCCAGACAAAGATAAAAAACAACATCGTGCTTGCAGGAGGCGGAAGTCTGATAAGAGGGCTGAGCGAATATCTGCGGGATGCGCTGAAAGAATATGGGCCATGCAATGTGACATGTGTTGAAGACCCTCTGTTTGCAGGCTCTAACGGAGCGCTGAAACTGGCGCAGGATATGCCTGCAAAATACTGGGAACCGTTACAGGAAGTTAAGAGTTAAGAGTTAGAAGTTAAGAGTCGAAAATTAAGAATCAGCAACTTTTAAGCAACTATAGTGAACGACATAAATAAACTGTCATTACGAGCGAAGCGAAGTAATCTCATGGCTTTTCTGATGAGATTGCCACGCCCCGAGTTGCTCGGGACTCGCAATGACAACTTTCTCTTGTCGCTGACTATAATTGAGGGGTAATATTTCATGACCGGTAAAACAATTCTTGCAATAGACAACGATACGGAAACAACGCAGCAGATGGTATCAATACTTGAAGCTGAAGACTATCTTGTTTTTACGGCCCCAAACAGAGACATTGGACTCGCAATGGCAAAGAAAGTAAACCCTTCTTTGATATTTATAAACCCGGCCCTGCCCGGCGCAAGCGGTTTAGAGGTCTGCAAGACAATCCACAGCACAGAGCAGCTTAAAGATATTCCTATAGTTGTGCTCTCTTCGTTTGAAGGCGCAATGGACACGCGCTATGCCGAGGTCTACGGCATTGTTGACTCTATTAAAAAGCCCTTCAGCCCCGAAGAACTCATCTCAAAAACCGGGAGTGTCCTGTCAATGGAACCCGGCAATATTCAAACAAATGCCTTTCAGGATTTTCCGGCAGACACAACAGAAGAAACAGCAGGATTCGGCGAGAGCGAGAAGACTGTTGTGATGGAGCAGCAGACGCAAGAATGGCAGACAATGCCTGCCGAAGAATTTGACGCCCCAGATAAAACCATCGTAAGGATGGAAAAAGAGACGCCTGAACCTTTTGAAAAGACTGCGGCTGCAAATATTCCACCAAATGAGCCTGATGAAATTCTGAAAGGGAAGTATGAAAGGCAGTATAAATTTAAACCAAGCATAAGGAGGAGGGATATGAGAAGCAGATTATTTGTTCCTCTTATTGTCGCTCTTGTGATTATAGTAATTATCGGCGGAGGGGTTGGCTTGATGCTGTATAAAGAAAACCTGCTGCCGTGGCTGAAGTCTTCAACAACGGCTAATGTTAAACCGGTTCCGGCGGAAAAAGCAGCGGCTGCTCCAAAGGAACCACAAAAACCTGCCGGTGAAACTTCAGAAAGTAAGCCTCCTGCAGGAGCGCCTGCTGCGTCTGTTGCTCCTTCAACGCCGGCGGAAAAACCGTCAGCGGTTAAGACTGCGCCTGTTGCAAAGGCTCCAGCGCCGAAACCGGAAACAAAACCCGCAGGAAAA
>MNVK01000083.1 GCA_001871685.1 Nitrospirae bacterium CG1_02_44_142 | reverse complement strand
GGTCTGAATTTGCCGCCTCCCGGTTCAGCGTCTGGACCTCCACCCCGGTTGGAGTCTTCCCGAAATCATAAATCATCTGACTCAGCGCTGCGCTGGTTTTATATTCATCAAGAGAACTGTTTGAGGTCGTAGAAGAAAGCGAATACTTTTTATATCCAGCGGACACGTCAACCTGCGGATAATAATTAGCCTTTGCCTGTCCGACCTTGCTCTGACTTGCCTCCACCTCACCCGCAGCGGCAGCTATATCCGGGTGTTTTTGCAGAGCGATTTCAACGCATTTATTCAGATTGAGAACCTCGCGCGTTTTTAGGGCCTCTTCAGCCCCGGCGCTGTAAGGAAGAACTAACAGTAACCCGGATAATATCCCCGATAATATCGGGACTAAAACAACACTTCTCATATTTTACCTCCTGCCTTTAACGATTCTTGTTTTCATCTTGTTATCTTACCCCCAAATACATTTTTATGTTCATTGTATATCTCCAGGAACTAAACCTCTCTTTGCGGTTTTCATAAATAACACTAATGGAAGCGTGCAGACCAAAAGCACGCCCAACAGATAAAAAGCGTCATTGAATGAAAGCATGGAAGCCTGCCTGAGCAATTGATGATATACGGAACTCAGTCCCGCATCAGCGGACGCGGACGCCGGAACGCCTCTATACTGAAACAATTGGGCCGCCTTTGAAGACGCCGCCTGATAAGCGGCGTCAAAGGGCGTAAGATGTTCCACTATCCGCACCTGATGAAACTGCGCCCGCCTCGCAATCATGGTTGTGATAAATGCAACGCCAAAGCTGCCGCCAAGATTTCTGAGGAGGTTATAGATAGCCGAGGCATTTGCCATATCTTCTTTTTTCACATTTGCCATTGTCATTGTTGTAAGCGGAATAAAGAGAAAACCCATCCCGACTCCGAGCACCACCCTCGGCCATATAATTGTATTGAAATCCGCGCTAAGATTAAACAGGGACATTAAATAGGTAGAATAAGCGGCTATGATTATGCCGGAACCAAGCAGGAGCTTAGGATTCATCTTTGTCACAAGCATTCCCGCCACGGGCATCGCTATAAGAGTTGCGATGCCTCCGGGACCGAGCACCACTCCGGCAAGGGTCGCAGTATAGCCCATGAGTGTCTGGAGGAATATCGGAAGAAGCACAATGCTGCCGAAGAGATTAAAAAATGAAAGGAACATGACAACATTCCCGGCGCTGAATGAAATGCTTTTGAATGCTCTCAGATTAACTATGGGATGCTCTGCAAAGAACTCAATTATCACAAAAAGAATGAGCGACGACACAGATATTATCGTAAGCCAGGTGATAAAGCCTGATGAAAACCAGTCCTCTGTCTGCCCTTTATCAAGCGCTATCTGGAGGCATCCAAGTCCGATAGCAAGGAATGCAAGCCCCCAGTAATCTATCTTCATCTTCATCCCCTTCATATAAGGCGGGTCTGTTATAAAGAATACAGTCATAAGGATTGAGACAATGCCTATGGGTATGTTGATAAAGAATATCCAGTGCCAGGACCAGTTATCAGTAATCCAGCCCCCAAGCAACGGGCCGATAATCGGGCCGAACATTATTCCCACGCCGAATATTGCCATTGCCATGCCGTGCTGCTTCTGAGGAAAGGTCTCCAGGAGTATAGACTGGGAAATAGGCTGAAGGGCGCCGCCGCCGAGGCCCTGAAGGATTCTAAAAAATATGAGGCTCTGGAGACTCCAGGCAGAACCGCAAAGCAGCGAACTCAGGGTGAATAATGATATTGAAAAAATCAGATACCTCTTTCTTCCAAAAAGCCTGCTGAGCCATCCTGTCATCGGTATTATTATTGCGTTAGAAACAAGATAAGATGTTATGGTCCAGGTTGATTCGTCTATGCCTGCTGAAAGGCTTCCGCGGATATGGTCCAGGGCGACATTAACAACCGAGGTGTCTATAATCTCTATCAGCGTTGGAAGCATTACTGTTAATGCAATAATCCACTTACTCATTTTTCCACAATTATTGTCGCTTCAACGGACATCCCTATCCTTAAAATGCGCTCCGGGTCAGTCCCCTTATCAAGGATAATCTTTACAGGTATCCTCTGTACAACCTTGACATAATTTCCTGTTGCATTCTCCGGCGGGAACAGTGAAAAGACAGCGCCTGTGCCGGCCATAATGCTTTCAACCCTGCCGTTGAATTTTTTGGCTGTATAGGTATCAACCTTAATCTCAACCTTCTGGCCCACCCTCACCTTTGCAAGCTGTGTCTCTTTATAGTTTGCCGTAACCCATATATCATCAAGCGGCACAACAGCCATTAAGGGCTGTCCTGCCTGAATATGATTGCCGGATTCAACTGACTTCTTTGTAACATAACCATCAGCCGGCGCAATAACCTTTGTATAACTCAGGTTAAGTTCCGCAGTTCCAAGAGACGCCTCTTTCTGCTTGGCCAATGCCTTTTGCGGCTCTATGGAAGACTCTGTCTGCTTAATAAATGCCTTCTGTGTTTTAAGGCGCGCCTGCATCCGGTTGAGTTCTTCCCTGGCAGCCTTTACCTGCGCAAAGGCAACATCGTCCCCTGTTTTTATCTTCTCGTATTTTTCTTTCGGAATAATCTCTTCTTTGAGGAGATGCTCGGCCCTCTTCAAATCCGCATCTGCCTGCCTCATGTTTGCTTCCTGAAGCTCCAGGTTAGCCTTTGCAGCTCCAAGAGACGCCTTAAGCTCTTCAAACTGCTGTTTTGCCGTTTGAAGCCTATATTTAATTTCAGCTATCTTTGCCTTTTCGGCGTCAAGCCCTGATAAGGCCTCTTTTGCACGCAAACCGTAATCCTCAGAATCTATCTCAAGAAGGAGAGCGCCCTTCCTTACAAGCTGGTTGTCATTGACATATATATTCTTTATGGTCCCCTGCACCTTAGAGGATATGGTATGAACACGGCCGTCAATAAAGGCGTCATCTGTTGAGATATGAGCGCTCTTATATCTGACATAAAAGAAACCTGCAAGAAGTCCCGCGATTGAAACAGAGGCAAAAACAATGGCGATAATGAGCTTCCTTTTGTGATTGCCGTTAGTTAATATTCTGCCGTCTTCCATTTTCATCCTCCTCTATAATTCAGTTTGAGCTGTGGAGAAGCTCTTTATCCTTATTCCCTTTTCTCCCAAATCGGCCGGAAATATTTTTCTGAAAGGCCTCCATGTAAACGTAAAAAACCGGCGTTATATAAAGCGTCATGACCTGTGAAAACAGAAGCCCTCCGACAACGGCGAGGCCCAAAGAACGCCGTGCCTCCGCTCCTGCGCCGAAGCCGATTGCAATAGGAAGCGTGCCCATAAACGCAGCCATCGTAGTCATCATAATAGGCCTGAAACGGATAATGGCGGCTTCGTAAATGGCGTCCACCGGCTTCTTACCCTCGTTTCTCTGCGCCTCAAGAGCAAAATCAATCATCATGATGGCATTCTTCTTCACTATGCCGATGAGCATAATAATACCCACGAAGGCATATAGGTTCAGGTCTTTGCCGAATATTAAGAGAGTTATGAGCGCTCCAAAACCGGCTGACGGCAGGCCCGAAAGAATAGTCAGAGGGTGGATATAACTTTCGTAAAGAATGCCGAGCACGATATATATAACAACAATGGCGAGGACGAGAAGCATGGCAAGCCCCTTAGTAGAGGCCTGATATACCTGAGCAGTTCCCTGAAAGCCGGTGGTGATAGATACCGGCAGGGCTTTAGCCTCTTTCTCTATTGCCGTTACTGCGTTACCGAGCGGAGTGCCGGGCTTGAGGTTAAATGAGATAGTAACAGCATTAATCTGTCCAAGGTGGTTAACAGACAGAGGGCCGAGACCCCCTTTAAGAGAAGCCAGAGAGTACAGCGGAACCAACTGCCCTGTATTCGCACGAACATAGAGCAAACCAAGCGCTGACGGATCCATCCGGTACTGCGGCTCAAGTTCCATAATCACTTTATACTGGTTTGAGGGAGAATATATGGTAGAAACCTGCCTTGCGCCATACGCAGAGTACAGGGAGTCCTCAATCTGCTGCGCTGTAACGCCAAAGGCTGCCGCTCTATCCCTGTCAATCTCAAGGTTAATCTGCGGATTCTTTATCTGCAGATCGCTGGTCACATCCTGAATCATCGGCAGTCCCCGCACCTTCATCTCAAAGTCAGCAGCATGCTTATAAAGCTCATCCGTCTCAGGGCTCTGAAGAACAAACTGGTACTGCGCCTTTGACAGCATTGCCTCAAGCCGTATGGGCGGCGGGTTCTGCATAAACATCATGATACCGGGCACCCCCATTACCTTAGGCCGGAGATTCTGAATAATCTGGTCTGCGTTCAGCTTTCGCTCGTGCCTGGGCTTAAGCCTCATGAACATGAAACCGCTGTTGGAGCCGACGCGTGTTCCGCTTGCCCCGGCTGACGACATGAAAGCCTGAATATTCGGGTCTTCCATAATGATATCGGCAAGTCTCTTCTGGTTCCGCTTCATGTCCTCAAATGAGATACCCTGCGCGCCTTCTGTAATTGCGAATATAGCGCCGATGTCATCAGATGGAAGAAGACCGGTCGGCATCTTTGTGAAAAGCCAGACTGTGAGCACCGTCATTACCGCGGTAATTATCATCACGGCGCGGCGCGCGGCAAGCACACGCTTTAAGGTCTTCTCATAAAGATTGCGCATTCCATCAAAAAATCCTTCCATAATATCGTATAAACGTCCATGATGCTTTTCGGCATGCGGTTTGAGAAAACGGCTGCAAAGCATCGGCGTAAGGGTAAGGGAAACAAAGCCTGAAACGAGAATCGCCACGCTGATTGTTACTGCAAACTCATGGAGCAGGCGCCCGAGAATGCCTCCCATAAAAAGCACAGGAATAAAGACCGCCACCAGCGAGAGTGTCATGGATATGATAGTGAAGCCTATTTCCTTTGAACCCCTGAATGCCGCATCCATCGGCTTTACGCCGTGCTCCATGTGGCGGACAATATTTTCTAACATCACTATGGCGTCGTCCACCACAAAACCCACCGACAGTGTCAGCGCCATCAGGGTTATATTGTTGACCGAGAATCCCAGTCCGTACATTGCCGCAAAAGTGCCGATGATTGAGAGCGGAAGGGCAAGGCTCGGGATGACTGTGGCAGACAGGTTGCGAAGAAAAAGAAAAATTACCATAATAACCAGCGCTATTGTAAGCGCCAGAGTGAATTTAACGTCAGCTACCGAACCTCTGATTGATTCTGTGCGGTCGAAAAGAATGTTGAGCTGAACGTTACCCGGCAACTGACTGCGAAAACCTGGGATTTGCCGCTTTATGCTGTCTACAACCTCTATGGTGTTCGTGCCCGGCTGCCGCTGAATAGCCAAAACAATAGCCCTTGTGGATTTTCCTCCGGAGTTATACCACGCCGCAATTTTGTCATTTTCCACGCTGTCGACAACATTGGCTATGTCCTGCAGGCGGACGGGCGCTCCTTGACGGTGCGTTATTATCATCGGCCTAAAGGCCTCTGCATTGTAAAGCTGTCCTGTTGCCTGTATGGTAAATGCCTGCTTGTCTCCCTGAAGTCCGCCGGTCGGCAGGTTAACGTTCCACCGTGCCAAAGCCGCCGAAACTTCATCTATGCCTATCTTACGGTTCGCGAGAGCCTGAGGGTTAAGCTGAACCCGCACTGCATACTTTTGCGAGCCGTAAACAAGAACCTGCGCCACACCACTTATCATTGATACACGCGGCGCAATGATTGTATCGGCAAACTCATTAACATCCGACAGGGGAAGGGTCGGAGAGTTTAGCGCCAGATATAAAACAGGCTGGTCAGCCGGATTTACCTTTCTGTATGAAGGCGGACTCGGCATGTCTTGAGGCAATTGGCGCGCAGCCATGGATATCGCAGCCTGAACATCCTGAGCCGCAGCGTCTATATCGCGCTCCAGAGCAAACTTGAGTGTGATAATAGAGATACCCTGACCATTGGTAGACGTCATTGAGTCAATGCCGGAAATCGTAGAAAACTGTCTCTCCAGCGGGGTTGCGACAGCGCTGGCCATAGTCTCAGGACTCGCTCCAGGCAGATTGGAGGTAACCTGTATTGTCGGAAAATCAATGCTCGGCAGGTCGTTAACAGGCAGAAGCCTATATGCAAAAACCCCAAAGAGCATTACTGCCAGCATGACCAGACTGGTCATTACAGGGCGTTTTATAAATATATCTGAAATATTCATTGTTTAAAACCGTAATGTGTAATCCGTGATGCGTTATGGGTTAATGATTTTATTTTTTACTCATCACGCATGACGCATCACGCGTTACGTTATTTATTTATTTTTAATTTCCACCTTTGAACCCGGCATAAGGCGCATTTGGCCGTCAGTAACCACCTGCTCGCCTACCGACAGCCCCTTTTCTATAACCGTCACATCTTCGTATGTTACACCGGCAGTAACCGGACGAAGTTCCGCTGTCCCGTCTTTCACAACGAATACGAATTGTCCCTGTTGTCCTGTCTGTATCGCCTGTGTGGAAACGACTACCGCATCCTGTAAATTTGACAGGGTAATCAGGACAGTTACGAATTGCCCGGGCCAAAGGGCTTTTTCCTTATTACTAAAGGTTGCCTTAAGCTTGATTGTCCCGGTTGCAGTATCCACTGTGTTGTCCATAAAAGACAAAACCCCACGAAAAGATTTTTTGTCTTCTTTTGACAAAAATGCCTCAACATTTAATTTCCCTGCTGACATGTATTTTTTAATCTCAGGCAGGTATTGCTCAGGCGCTGAAAAATTAACATATACAGGCTGCAACTGGTTTATGATTACCATCGGCTTATCGTCATTTGCCTTAATCAGATTCCCTTGATTCACTAAGAGACTGCCTGTTCTGCCTGCGATAGGAGCGTTTATTGTGCAGTATTCAACCTGCAAGCGCGCATTTTCTACAACCGCTTTATCCGCCTCCACAGTGGCCTTAAGCGCCTCAGCATTGGCAAAAATCTGTTCATACTGGGAACGGCTGACTAATTCATCGCGCAACAGCTCGGTATAGCGGCGTAAATCCTCCTCTGCTTTTTTAGCAAAGGCCGCGTCACGAACCAGATTAGCACTGGCAGAGTCAAGCGCCGTCTTATAAAGCCGGGGGTCTATCGTGAAAAGCAGGCCGCCTTTATTAACATCCTGGCCCTCTCTGAAATAAACATGCGTAAGAGCGCCGCTGACACGCGCCTTGACAGAGACTGTTGAATACGCCTCAACATTCCCTATGGCGCGGATTTGAACAGGGACTGTCTTTTTAATCACAGCGCCGACAGTCACGGGCGCCGCGGGCTTTTTGACCGCTTGTTCTTTCTTGCCTGAACATGCAGGCAAGAAAAGTAAACAGTAAACAGCAAACAGTAAACATAAAATTCTGAAAGATATTCTTCTCATTATATATGCTCCTTTTATTTTTCCTTTATACCTTGACCGTCTCCTGTCTCCTATCTCCCGTCTAATGTCTCCTGTCTCCTGTCTAATGTTTACTGCTTACAGTCTTCAACAGTATTCCCGCCGCACGTTTCAGCCTTAAATCCGACAACTTATAGTTATACAGGGAATCAGCCAACTGTCTTTCTGCTGTGACAAGAAGT
>MNVK01000052.1 GCA_001871685.1 Nitrospirae bacterium CG1_02_44_142 | reverse complement strand
GCTGCCTGTTTACTTGCTCCATCGCATGACGCCTGAAGTGCACGCCACTTTGCCTTTTTCTGCTGGCCCATGAATGCAGGGACAGCTATTGCGGCAAGGATTCCGATAATTGCCACAACGATAAGAAGCTCAATAAGGGTAAAGCCCTTTTGCTCCTTTATATTGTTCATTGCCTTATACATGTTTCCTCCTTTTTAGTGTCAGTGGTCAACGACCACCATTTCTACCTGTCTACTACCTACAATCTACTACCTACTGTCTACTGCCTGCTTTTTCCTGTCTACTACCTACTGTCTTTCCCTCACCTCCTTTAATTTGTATATATATATTTGCACCTAATTTGAACGATTTCAATCCCCTTCCCATAACCCCTCCCGCCAGGGGAGGGAAAACTTAACTCCCCCTCGCCCCCTCTTAACTTAAGAGGGGGATGGGGGGCGTTATCTATTTCATTTACTATAAGAAGCAGTTTTCATGCCACTTCAATGACTAAAAATATTACGCAAAATCAATGGGTACTATGAGATTTCTTGTCTTCCTGCAAAATGCCTGACAAAAATTGTCATATAAAAGCCGTATAATGGCATTTAGCGCTGTTTTGCTCCCTGCAACCAAAAAAACATTTGGTTCATTCGTAAAAAAGTTGAAAATTATACGATTTTTGTATAGTTCCCCCGATTTAATCGGGGGACGGCGTCTGGATTCTCCAATCAAGTCGAGTGGCAGATATGGAGTATTTTGTATCATAGTTGTATCACTGGGCCGTCAGAATCCATTTCGCCCGATGCGCTGATAGAATCACAAGGTGGTCTTTAAACTCCTCATGTCTGTGGTTCTTTAAAAAAGGAACAAGAATTTTTATAATTTTTTCTGAGGTTGTCGGATTAATTTTAATGCGAATAACCCCAGAATGCTGCCGTAAGGGAAGAACCGTCCAATCACCGAAATGCTCATCAAGCGTAATGAGAATACGATTATCTGTAATCGCTTTCTTTAAAATATCTTCATCATCTGATCTTGCTTGCCCTGCTTCTGAGGCGCGCGACACATCATATCCGTTTATCCGAAGCGCATCGGCAATCCTAAGATTAAACATCTGATCAAGATATAGTCTCAGCATATCAGGCAGTTACGGCTTCCAACTCGGAGTGTTCAATAGATGACCTGGCATACTGCAAAGCAGCCTTGATATCTTCCACTGTCAACTCGGGGTATCCGTCAAGCAGATACTGCCATGTCTCACCTTCTGCAATCTGATCAAGTATAACCGTTACGGGAATTCTTGTCCCTTTAATAACAGGTTTTCCATTACAAACTCTCGGATTGATCTCTATTTTCTCTAAATAGCCCATAACTGCCTCCTACTAAGAATTTGTGTTAAGTGAATGAAAATGTCATTTAAAATGCCTTCTCTAACTCTACCCCGAACCCTTCAAGGAGTTTTGACTTTACTCTGTCTTTCTCCTGTGCCTGACTAAAGACTTTGAATTCTCCGTTGACATTCTCATAGACCTCAAGGCCCTTTTCCATGGGGTCCACTATCCAGTATTCCTTTACCCCTGATTTTTCGTATATGCGCTTTTTGTGTCTTAAATCATAATATGCGGTTGATGGGGACAGTATCTCTATCACCAGGTCGGGGGCGGCCTCTATCTTTTTTTCACCTATGATATTGACCCTGTCCTTTGAGATAAAGATTATATCAGGCTGATAGGTCTCGGTCTCTGAGAGATAGACGTCCATCGGGGCAAAGATAACCTCTCCGAGCCTCCTCTGTTCATTAAACTTCAGCAACTCAAATCCGATATTCCTTACGATTATCTGATGATAAGGCATAGGCGAGGGCGTCATAATTAATTCTCCTCCTATTAGTTGATAGGGCGCGCCTTCCGGCAGTTTTTCATAGTCTTCATAGGTGTATCGTTTTTTAGTCTGCTCTTTTTCTAACAGCGCCGTGGTCATATCAACACCTCCGTTTCTTCAAAATTAGTGAATTATGCTAAAATTATTACACATAAAACCTTTTATGTCAAAGGCGGGGATTTTCAGATGAGATTCATTGGTCTTGATGCAGGCTCTGTGAGTGTGAAATATGTTGTGCTTGATGAAAAAGGAACCAAGCTCAGCAGCAAATATGTAAGACACAAAGGGCATCCATTAAAGGTTGCGTATGAAATGTTAAAAAGCGTACCCCCCCATCCCCCCCTTGCCAAGGGGGGGATTACAGGGGGGGTGGACTCATCGCCCATTCACCCATTACCAGGGGGGGGCGAAGGGGGGGTGGACTCATCGCCCATTCACCCATTCACCCATTCACCGGTTTTTTCCCTCTCCATCACCGGCTCTGCCGGCAGGCTTATAGCCTCTGTCCTTGGCATTGAGCCTGTCAACGAACTTGTCGCACAGGCTTATGCAACCCGTAAACTTTCCCCTCATGTCAGGACCATTATAGAACTCGGCGGCGAAGACTCAAAGCTCATTATGCTCGGAGAAAACGGCGTAAAAGAATTCTCCATGAATTCGGTATGCGCCGCGGGAACAGGCTCATTCCTTGACCAGCAAGCCGAAAGACTCAGGCTCACTATTGAAGAATTCAGCGAACTCAGCCTCAAGTCAAAGAAACCGCCGACAATTGCCGGAAGGTGCAGCGTGTTTGCAAAATCAGACATGATACATCTCCAGCAAATCGCAACTCCGATGGAAGACATTGTTGCAGGTCTATGCTTTGCCGTTGCAAGAAATTTTAAAGGCTCTGTTTTGCGCGGCAGGAAAATTGAAAGGCCCATCTCTTTTCAGGGCGGCGTTGCAGCCAATAAAGGTATGATACGGGCGTTTAAAGAGGTATTTGAACTTGATGAGCTTTTTGTCCCTCCTGATTTTAACCTGACAGGCGCATTAGGCGCTGCCTTAAAAGACCTGGATGACAACCGGATAAACTTATTTGATATTAAGAGGCTTGATGACTTCATAAAATCCGAGAAGTCTTTAGAGGCTGGATATGCGCCTTTGATATTAAAAGATGATGGGTTTCTTGAAAGACATCTGAAAGACAGTGAAGCGTTCCCACCTCTGGCGGGTTCGCCTGTGGCGAAAAGAGTGAAAAGTTGTGAGTCATTACCCCCCCAGCCCCCCCTTGGTAAGGGGGGGATTACGGAGGGGGTGGACGCATCACATGTCACGCATTCACGCATCCCTGCCTATCTCGGCATTGACATCGGCTCCATAAGCACAAATCTGGCTGTTACAGATGAAAACGGCAGCCTCCTCTCAAAGCGTTATCTTATGACTGCCGGACAGCCGATAGAGGCGGTTAAACAGGGGCTAAAAGAGATAGGAGAAGAGGTTGGAGACAGGGTTGAGATAATGGGCGTAGGCACAACAGGGTCAGGGAGGTATATGATTGCCGATTATGTCGGCGCTGATATTGTAAAAAACGAGATTACTGCTCAGGCGACAGCCGCTGCGTTTATTGACAAAAGCGTTGATACAATATTTGAGATAGGAGGGCAGGACTCAAAATATATATCTCTCAGGGACGGCGTCATAGTTGATTTTGAGATGAATAAGGCCTGCGCAGCCGGCACAGGCTCGTTTCTGGAAGAACAGGCTGAGAAGCTCAATATATCCATAAAAGAAGAATTCGCAGCGCTGGCCTTTTCTTCGGAAAATCCCTGCCGCCTCGGCGAAAGATGCACTGTTTTTATGGAGAATTCTCTCATGTCAAACCTGCAGAGAGGCGCAGACAAAAACAACCTGCTCGCAGGCCTGGCGTATTCAATCGTTCAGAATTACATAAACAGGGTCGTTTCAGGCAAGCCAATCGGCGAAAACATATTCTTTCAGGGAGGAGTGGCGTTTAACAAATCCGTTGTGGCCGCATTTGAGAAATACCTAAACAAGAAAATTACAGTCCCTCCGAATCATGATGTTACAGGCGCAATCGGCATGGCGCTGATTGCACGGGACTATATGAAAGAGCAGCAGCCAGAATACAGAATACAGAATACAGATACCCCCCCTGTCCCCCCCTTGCTAAGGGGGGGATTAGAGGGGGTGAGCCCAAAGCGCCGAACTTCTTTTAAGGGTTTTGAACTGTCAAAGCGCCCCTATTCGGTTTCATCTTTTGAATGTAAGGGCTGTCCGAATGTCTGCGAAATAAACAGGATAAAGATTGAAGGCGAAGAGGGGTATCTGTTTTATGGCGGCAGGTGTGAAAAATATGATGTAAAGAAAAATAAAACATCCTCAGAAATATCCGGCCTCTTTGAATTCAGGGATGAGATGTTATGGAAGGAACACGAAAAGCGTTCAGCGCTCAGCGTTCAGCGTAACGAGTCATTACCCCCCCATCCCCCCCTTGGTAAGGGGGGGATTACAGAGGGGGTGAACGCATCACCCATTCACCCATTCACCGATTCACCTATTCACCCATTTACCCATTCACCAGTTAAAACTAAAATCGGCATCCCCTACATCTTCTATTTCCATGAATATCTGCCCTTCTGGACGACTCTGCTGTGGGAACTTGGGTTTGACGTCCTGGCGTCGCCAAAAACCAACAGGCAGATAGTAAGCCTCGGACTTGAATCCATACTTTCAGAGACGTGCTTTCCTACGAAGGCTGCATTCGGACACATAAAATACCTGTTAAATGAAGGAGCTGACAGCGTATTAATCCCCAGCTTCATAAATCTAAATTCGGCGGAGGAAGCGCTGGAAAATGGATTTGCCTGCCCTTATACTCAGACCATACCTTATTCTGCGCGTGTTGCATTTCCTGATGCGGATATAATCTCTCCAGTGGTGAATATGAATCGGGGCAGGGCCTTCATGCTGAAAGAACTTTCAAAGGCATTTAAACCTTTCGGAATAAAAAGGCCGCGGATTAAAAAGGCGCTGCCTCTTGCAGAAGAAGCGCAGGATAAATTTCAGAGAGCAATAAGGGATAAGGGAAAAGAGATATTGGGAAGCATTCACCAATCTTCCGATTCACCCATCAACCCATTCACCCATTCACCCGTTATTGTTATCGTCGGCCGCGCCTATAATTCTTTTGACAGCGGGATGAACCTTGAAATACCGAAAAAACTCGCAGGCCTGAATGTTGCGGCTGTCCCGATGGACTTCCTTCCGCTAAATGAGCAGGCCATAGATTCTGAATGGCCGAATATGTACTGGACGGCGGGACAGAGGATACTGAAGGCGGCAAAGGTGATAAGAGAAAACCCTAATCTTTACCCTATTTATATCGGAAACTTTTCATGCGGGCCTGATTCGTTCATACTGAAATATTTTAAAAAGGAACTGCAGGGCAAACCCTTCCTTCACGTTGAGATAGACGCTCACAGCGCTGATGCGGGAGCAATAACAAGGTGCGAGGCATTTCTTGACAGCATACAATCGGTGAATAGGTCAATCGGTGAATCGGTGAATCGCTCACCCATTCACCCCCCTACTCCTTCACCTATTTACCCATTCACCCATTCACCGCTCAAGAAGCGCACTGTTTACATTCCCATGATGTCTGACCATGCTTATGCCCTTGCCGCTTCATTTGAACGCTCAGGCGTGCCCGCAGAGGTGCTGCCGGAATCAGACAAGGAGACTATTGCCATCGGAAGAAAATATGTTTCCGGAAGGGAATGTTATCCATGCGCTGTAACAACAAGCGATATGCTCAAGAAAGTTTTTTCTCCGGATTTCAAACCTGCTGAGTCTGCCTTCTTCATGCCTTCAGGTTCAGGGCCGTGCAGGTTCGGACAGTATAATGTATTTCACAGGATGGCGCTTGATGACCTCGGCTATTATAATGTGCCGATATTCTCGCCAAATCAGGATGTAGAATTTTACAGAGACCTCGGCATAGTCGGCAAGGATTTCGCTCTCAGGACCTGGCAGGGGATAATTGCCATTGAGCTGCTGACAAAATGCCTGCATGAGACCAGGCCCTATGAAAAAGAAAACGGCGGCGCAGACTTCATTTACAGGGACTATCTCGGAAAGATATATTCCTCGCTGAAAGGAACCAATGGAAAAGTTGAAGTTCTTCTCAAAGGTATGCGCAGGGATTTTCAAAACCTGTCCCGAGCAGCCCCGGGACAAAAAGACAGGAAGCCTATGATAGGCGTCATAGGCGAGATATTTGTAAGGAGCAGCAAGTTCTCAAATGAAGCTCTTGTAAGGAAGATAGAGGCTCTCGGCGGCGAGGCCTGGCTTGCGCCTGTTGAGGAATGGATATATTATGTGAACCACACGGCCTCTCAAAAAGCCTTGCTAAAAAAAGAATGGTCTGATATTATGAATACTCTTTTAAAGACCTTCTTTCAAAAAAGGATAGAGCATAAATATGCAGGATATTTTTCAGGTTTCCTTAAGACCCTGAAAGAACCGGAAACAAAGGAGATAATAAAAAAAGCAGCTCCATATCTGCACAGTTCTTTTGAAGGAGAGGCTATTCTGAGCATAGGCAAGGCAGTGGACCTGATAGAAAGAGGCGCCTCGGGCATCGTGAATGCAATGCCGTTTGGATGCATGCCCGGCGCCATAGTAACTGCGCTGATGCAGGGGCTAAACAGAAAGCACGGAATTCCTTTTATAAGCATTCCGTATGATGGCTCGGAATCTCCAACAACAGAGATACAGCTTGAGGCCTTTATGCATCAGGCGAGAGAATACAAAAACAGGATGCAGGATTCATGATGCAAGATACCCCCCTCAATCCCCCCTTAGCAAGGGGGGAAGCAAAGGGGGGTCATCGTGTATCCTGTATCTTGTATCGTGCATCTTGAATAAGAAGGAGGTGATTTAGTGGGCAATGTTGTAAAGTGGCGCAAAAAGAAGATGAGCAAACATAAACATAAAAAACTTCTCAAGAAGACAAAACATCAGAGAAGAGCTAATAAATAGAGGCGATAATTAAAGAGCCAGCCTTACCCCCAAAAATGCATTTAAATGATGCAGATGTTGCGAAAAAATTTATTTTTCGATACCTTAGCATACATCTCTCTGATGGTTTTTGGAATATTTCAGTGAATATAACAAATGAAGATATTTTAATAAAAGCATCGAGTTAAAGAAATTTTTGAGCAATGTCTGCATCATTCTGGCTAATCGAACCTGCCCACCCTCACACCTATAAACGGCATAGAGTTTATGTAGTCATAGAATCTTACCTTCTTAACTTCTCCGCCTTTTTTCTTGAATCCTCCGGCGTGGATTAGATAAATTTCCTCATCTTCTTTTTGACCCTTTGACCCTTTGACCCTTTGACCCTTTTCTTCTACTTTTATTATTCCTATATGCCCGACTATCTCGCCAACCTTCCTTTTTTCAACAGCCTTTATAAAAAATATAAAATCCCCGCTTTTCAGAGGCGATGAGCCTTCCTTTTTATTTAACAGCGCCAGCAGTTCCTTTTTTGAAATCATCTTCACTTTTTTTATTCCCCTTGAACCTTTTATCTCTGTCCCCTTGCCAAGCTGCTCTGTTATCTCCTTTCCCCATCTGCCGCTGTCAAGCATGTCTTCTCCGTATTGAAACCTGTCTTCATAATTAATTACATTTCCCTTGACGTCAAGCCTTCCCTTTGTTATAAATCTTTTATCAAGAGCAAGAGCTATTGCCTTGTCAGGCGTAAGACTCAACGCAAGCTCAACTGTCCTGAAACTCAGATACATGCAGTCCACACGCTCATCAGCAACAATCGCCTTTCTGGTAACATATTCTCCAATGGGGTCAGTATCATAAGGAGCGCCGACAAACTTTTCAGCCCAAAACGCAATTCGCTCGCCGACAGGCTTATCGGCTATTTGTTTCTGAAAAACAGCAATCTCAGTGTCAGGCATGAAGGCATGGACATAGGCAGGAAAAGATAAAAATGCAAAAATAATGTAAATGGTGAATGGGTGAATGGGTGATCCGCCTTTGGCGGAGGCAAATGAGTTTTTGCGATTCACCGATTCACCTGACAGCGATT
>MNVK01000014.1 GCA_001871685.1 Nitrospirae bacterium CG1_02_44_142 | reverse complement strand
GGATGGAGAGAGGTTTATGAGTAGGAATGATGTGTTATACCGTTGTCAATTCTAATTTTTCTTTTGTGAATAAAGGTAACCGTACAGGAGCAAAATACTTTTCAGGATATAAATAATCCTCGCCGGACTCGTCTATGACCCTTATCTGATGATGTTTCTCCGCTGTCTTATCGGTCAACACTTCATATATCTTTCTCGTTTCCAATGACGCTTCATATCCACGATTCTCAACGCATATCATAAAATGTATCTTCATAGCTCTCTCCCTTATAAATATCTCTTAATTTTCATTTCTTTCTTCCCAATGCCATGTCCTTCATACCAATGCACTTCAGCCTCAAGAATAGTATCATCTTCCAGTTTTACTTGGCAAATCCCCTTCAATTTTCTCCAATTTGTTTCGCCATACAACTTGTTCAATCGATTCAAATTCTTTATTCCATGCCCTGCGGCAATGGTTTCAATTCTCAGTAGCTTTCCTATTACTTTAAAATGCACAGATATATTTTAGCATAATGCCTGAAATCATCTGCGGCTGACAGCCGCCCGCATCCATTTTTTTTGCTTATCTCTTCTGTAAAGCCTTCTGCAAATTCTTGCACCCCAATTCATGTCCCATATCACAGGCCTTCTGCAAGTCAGAAATCGCCCTGCCCATATATGGGTATCTTTTTTATCGTCCCTCCATTATTTTTTTATAGCAATCAGCGTTTCTGATTTTATTAAGGTCAGAGTCTTTTTTGATATGTTCCCAATCTTTAAAACCTTTCTCGACAGCCTTACCTAAGGAATCACAAGATTTAAGTTCGTCACCATGTAAAGAGTAATAGCACGCCAGATTGTAGTAGGCTAAGTCATCATTCGGGTTCAAGACAATTACCTTATTAAAATCCTGCATTGCCCTGTCATGTTGCCCTTTGTTACCATAAGCAGCCCCACGATTGTTGTAGGCTAAGGCAAGATTCGGGTCTAATGCTATTGCCTTATTATAATCCTGTATTGCCCTGTCATATTGGCCCTTGGCAGCATAAGCAACCCCACGATTGATGTAGGCTCTTACAAGATTCGGATTTAAGGCAATCGCCTTATTATAATCCTCAATCGCCCTGTCTTTCTGTCCTTTGTTATTATAAGCATTCCCACGATTGTAGTAGGCATAGGCAAGATTCGGGTCTAATTGAATTGCCTTGTTATAATCCTGCATTGCTCTGTCGTATTGTCCTTTGCCGCCATATGCATTTCCACGACCATTGTAGGCTCTGGCATAATTCGGATCTAATGCAATTGCGAAGGTAAATGCCTCTATTGCCTTATCGTGCTCATTGTTTAAAAAACTATATTTATTCCCCTTCTCAAACCACTCATTTGCCTGAAACAGCCTCTCATCATCCGTAATCTTTGCCTCTACTTTTTTCTTTTCCTTTTCACCCTTTGCCCCTGCCAATTGTTTCTTTAATTCCCCAATCTCTCTCTGGCTCTTATCGTAAGCCTCCTGAATCTTTTTATAATCCTCAACAACTGATTTATCTTTAGCCTTAATCTTATTTGCCATCTCCTGAATCCTATCCGGATTGACCCTTGCCTTTATCTTTACCCAAAAGCGAAAACCGTCGCCGACAATAGTCCTTTTCTTGTCAAGTATATCCACCTCCATAATCCCTGATGTTAGAACCTGTATCTCATCTTTGGTCAATTGAAAACTCTCCACCTTTGTATAACTCTCTACATAAGTCCCAGCCTGCTCAAGGGCAATCCTCTTTGCATTAAGCAAGGCCCTGCTCTCTGCAACACTTGGAGTTTCTCCGTCGCCCATATTGTATGCCCCTTCTGAAACAATCTCCTTGACCTGTGTAAAACCATGTGAGGGGTAAAACAAAAAAAGAGCAGCAATCATAATTGTAAAAATATGTCTCATGTTAAACCTCCGTATCTATTTTCGGATACGGGGACAGTCCCAAATCCACCACCCCGCACTTCGTGCTCCCCTCCTTATTAAGGAGGGGAATTAAAGGGGTGGTTAATTCCGGCACTGTCCCCTGTCATTGCAATAATATAAGATACCAAAATATTGGTCAAGGTAAATTTCACATTCGTTTCCTTGACATGCTTTTAATGCATTCTTTATAATTAAACACTTTTCTTTAATGGCCTTTTCCCGCGCAGCTCGGGATCAGGCCGGGCTGAAAAAATGAAGATATTGATTTCAGAGATACCTGACGAGGGTCTGGAACTTACAATTGATGAGACGCTTGAGTTAGATGTTATAAAGCTGGTTTCTCCTGTAAAAGGGCAGTTAAGCATAAGGAAGATAATGCCCGAGGTTGTAATACAGGGTGAGATAACGGCAAGCGTGGAGCTTGAATGCAGCAGATGCCTGAAAAACTATACAGCTGAAATAAACGCTCCAATTATTGTAACGTATCACCCTACCGGGGAATTGAAGGCAGAGGGCAAGCGCGAGATAAAGGAAGATGAACTGGAGACAGGATTTTATTCCGGGAATGAGCTTGAGCTCACGGAACTGCTGAAAGAGCAGATACTTTTGAATGTTTCCATGAAACCGCTGTGCAGTGAAACCTGCAAGGGAATATGCCCGAAATGCGGGACAGACTTAAATGTGAATAAATGCAGTTGCAATTTAGATAAAACAGACTCAAGACTTGAGGTTCTGAAAGAATTATTAAGAAGGGAGTAAAAAAATGGCGAATCCGACGCACAGACATACAAGGACCAGAAGAGACAAACGCAGGGCCAACTGGAAGGGACAGACGCCCAATCTAAGCTCGTGCCCTGAATGTAAGGAATTAAAGCTGTCGCACAGGGTGTGCCCGAGCTGTGGTTCGTACAACGGCAACAAGGTTCTTGAAATAATTGAAAAGGAAGCATGAAGATTGCCCTGGATGCAATGGGGGGTGATTATGCCCCTGCTGTTACGGTAGAGGGGGCGGTTGAAACCGTAAGGGAATACGACGACCTTGAGGTCCTACTTTTCGGAGACGAAACCAGTCTCAAAAAAGAACTGAAAGACAGGCGCTGCACCTCCAACCGCATTCATATCAGGCACACATCTCAGGTTATAGGAATGCATGAGTCTCCTGTTACAGCTCTAAGAAAAAAGAAAGATTCTTCCATAAGGCGCGCGGTTGACGCCGTAAAAAATAAAGAGGCTGATGCAGTGGTGAGCGCCGGCAATTCAGGCGTTGCAATGGCTTCGGCTCTCTTTGTTCTCGGAACATCAAAAGGTGTTGACAGGCCTGCAATTGCAGCGACAATACCTACACTCAAAGGCCTGTTTGTTCTGATAGACGCCGGCGCAAATGTTGACTGCAAGGCAGAGAATCTGATTCAATTCGGATTGATGGGCAGCTCCTATTGCAAGGCGATTTTCGGCAAACACGAGCCGAGAGTGGCGCTGCTGAGCATAGGCGAGGAAGATATGAAGGGCAACGAACTTACCAGAGAGGCCTTCAAACTGTTTAAAGGCACAAATCTGAATTTTGTAGGAAATATAGAGGGAAAAGATGTTTTTTCCGGGGATGCTGATGTGGTAGTATGTGATGGGTTTATAGGAAATGTAGTCTTAAAGACCAGCGAGGGACTTGCCGACACTATAGTAAAAATGCTTAAAAGAGAAGTAGCGGGCATGGCGGTAGGACGGATAGGGTATCTTTTTATGAAGCCTGCGCTAAAGAATTTCAAAAAGAAGATGGATTATGCCGAGTATGGCGGAGCGCCTCTGCTCGGAATAAACGGCACATGCATCATAAGTCACGGCAGGTCTTCATCGCGCGCAATAAGGAACGCTATCAGAGTTGCCGTAGAGTTTTCCAGAAAAAAAGTGCATGAGATTATCTCGGAGGAGATATTGAATCTTCGTGTAAAGGAGAAGATATTTGTTAAGGGCTAAGATTATCGCTACAGGCTCTTATGTCCCCAAGCATGTGCTTACCAATTTTGACCTTGAAAAGATGGTGGATACCTCTGATGAATGGATAAGAGAAAGGTCAGGGATAAGAGAGCGGCGGATAGCGGATGAGAAAGAGGCTGCATCTGACCTTGCCTGCGAGGCTGCAAAGGCGGCTTTCAAGAGAGCAGACATAAAGCCAAAGGATATTGAACTGATAATTGTTGCAACAGTCACAGGAGACATGCCTACACCTGCAACGGCCTGTCATCTTCAGCATAAGCTTGGCATAAAGAAAGCCGCGGCCTTTGATGTGAATGCCGCATGTTCCGGGTTTCTTTACGGTCTTTCTATTGCAGACAGTTTTATAAAAAGCGGCGCTTACAAGAAAATACTTATTGTCGGCGCAGAGGTCCTTTCCCGTGTTACGGACTGGGAAGACAGGACCACTTGTGTGCTTTTTGGCGACGGCGCCGGGGCTGTAATACTAAAAGCCACAGATGAAGACCGGGGGATAGTTTCAACGCATATAAGGTCTAACGGAGCATTATGGGAACTCCTGAATATGCCGGGCGGAGGCTCAAGGAATCCCGCTTCAAAAGAGTCGTTAAAAAAGAAGATGCACTATCTTAGGATGAAAGGCAATGAGACCTTCAAGATTGCTGTGCGGACACTTGAAAATCTTGTGGCAAGAACACTTGAGGAGAACAAGCTCAAGCCTTCCCAGCTTTCCCTGCTTATACCTCATCAGGCGAATCTGAGGATTATACAGGCAACTGCCGAGAGGCTTAATATTCCGATGGAAAAGGTCTTTGTCAATATTGATAAATATGGGAACACCTCTGCCGCCTCTATCCCTATTGCGCTTGATGAGGCTGTCAGACAGGGCAGGGTGAGAGACGGAGATTATGTTCTTCTTGAGGCTTTCGGCGGCGGGCTTACCTGGGCGTCGGTATTGATAAAATGGTAGATTTAGAGTGTCAGTGTCAGTTTTCTGTGTCAGTTACTGACACTAATCACTAACACTGTTTACTGATATATATGGGTTATATTGCAGTCATAGGCGCGGGAAGCTGGGGGACAACCCTTGCATGTCTTCTGTCGGAAAAAGGTTATGACCTTTCTCTCTGGGTTTACGAGGAAGCTCTTGCCGAAGAGATGAGAAACACAAGAATAAACAGCATTTATCTTCCTGATATCACTCTCCCTGACAGCATAAAAATCTCTCATAAATTAGATGAAGTCGTAAGACATGCCAGGTATGTTGTGAGCGCTGTGCCCACGCAGCATACAAGAGCAGTATTTAAAGAGGCAGGTTTTTATATCCCTGCTGAGGCGGTGATTATAAGCGTATCAAAGGGGATAGAGCGCGGAACTCTTCTGACTGTTTCTTATGTATTGAAAGAAATTACAGGGCATGAGGTTGCTGTAATATCAGGCCCCAGTTTTGCAAAAGAGGTGGCAAGAAAGAGGCCTACCGCAGTAACGCTTGCAACAGAGAATAAGGACACAGGCGTGCTGCTTCAGGAAGTCTTCAATACAAATTATTTCAGGGTTTATACTCATGATGATATGCTTGGGGTTGAACTTGGCGGGGCATTAAAAAATGTAATGGCTATTGCATCAGGAATATCTGACGGCCTCGGCCTGGGCAGCAATGCACGCGCAGCGCTTATAACGAGGGGGCTTGCTGAGATGAGGAGACTTGGCTCCGCGATAGGCGCCAGGGAGGAGACCTTTTCAGGATTAAGCGGGCTTGGCGATTTGGTGTTGACATGCACAAGCGTAATCTCAAGGAATTATACGACAGGCGTTAAACTTGCTCAGGGCATGAAACTCGCAGATATTCTCTCACAGACCAGGGCGGTTGCAGAGGGTGTTGATACCGCTGAATCAGCCTATCAGCTTTCAAAAAAGCATAATGTTGAGATGCCGATTATAGAGCAGATATATGAAGTCTTGTATAAAGACAAGAGTCCTGCGGATGCTGTCAATGACCTCATGAACCGGGCGCTTAAGTCTGAGTTTTAATTTTAGGAAATGGACAACGACAGAATAAAGAAGATTATCTCCTCGGTAAAAAGCGGCAGCATCTCAGTTGAAGGCGCGGTAAAAAAACTTAAGCATTTCCCATACGAAGACGTCTCATTTGCAAAGGTGGACCATCACAGGCGTCTGAGGCAGGGAGTGCCTGAAGTTATCTTTGCCTCAGGAAAGACAAAGGAACAGGTAGTTGGCATTGCAAAGGCAATGTATAAAAAAAGCAAGAAATTCCTCATTACTAAAGCCGCTAAAGATGTTTATAACGCCCTTAAAATCAGGGGCGCTGTTTTTCATCCTGCCTCAGGAATTATTTCAATAGGAGAAGAAAAGAAAAAGAGGGGCAGTGTTCTTGTTCTTACAGCAGGCACGTCTGACATTTCTGTTGCAGAGGAGGCAGCGGTTACAGCCTTATTTCTGGGAAGCAGGGTTAATACTATTTATGACGTTGGCGTGGCGGGGCTTCATAGGCTTATGGACAATAAGAAATATATTAAGGGCGCCAGGGTTATCATTGTTGTTGCAGGAATGGAGGGCGCGCTTCCCTCTGTTGTAGGGGGATTAACTGATAAACCCATCATTGCAGTTCCGACATCTATTGGTTACGGCACAAGCCTCGGAGGATTAACTGCGCTCTTTGCAATGCTCAATTCATGCGTGCCCGGGATTGCCGTTATGAATGTGGACAACGGCTTCGGGGCAGGGTGTCTGGCGCATAAGATAAATACGCTGTAATGTGCGGCTGCAATCGCCTCGCGGCTTGCTTTAATTTCCTGAGTAGCGGTAACGGCTCCAGCATAAAAGAAGTTTTTGCGAAGCAAAAATTTGGGTGAGTGCCGAAGTCACGAACCTTTTATGCTGTGTTAGGCGATGTATCAAATTAACGAATTAAATAACCTCTATCGAAAATGCTTTCTGATGTCATTGATTATACCGCTGATCGTGACATCTATGCCTTCTCCTAATGTACCGACCATTACCAAAGCATGGTCACTTTTAGCACTACACGCATAAATTAGGGACCCAGTTTCTATATCAATAAGCTTGACACTTAAATTAATGTCCGTTGTACCAAAAGCTCCTGGATACGCACTTACAACACCAACAAATAAAGCATCCAAATTTGCTAACTTTCCAAGGCTTTTTCTAGCCTTTTCTTCGGTGGCTCCTGTAAGGCTGAATCCTTGCTCACTCAGTATTTTATCTATCTGGTGTCTTTCAAATACGTCAAAATATCCAAGTTTAAAAAGCTCTACAGTAAAATTATCCGTGACAGTAGCAGACAAAACATCAGGGCCTGAAAATTTCACTACACCAACTCTGGAGAGATTTTTATCTTTGAAACCAGGATTAAGGAATCCTCCTCTCGTAGTTGCACATCCTAAAATAAACAGACCAAACAGTATAAGTGAAAGAAATATAAATGAGTATTTCTTCATAGTTCTAATCCTTCCGATTTGATATATCGCCTAACTCGTTTGCATCCGAAATTATACGAAACAGGTTCGGATATACCCCTAAATTTGGGTTGTATCCGAAGTATTTCGGATATTTATGCTCTGGCTGAATTGCCAGAATTCCCTCTCTGTGACATATTGCGTCACTAATCACCTCCTTTTTTCAGATTCAGAGTATCCAACGGACTTTTAATTTTCCCTATACTTTTAGTGCTTACGTGGGTATATATTTCTGTCGTTTTACTGCTCTGATGTCCTAACAACTCTTGAATATACCTTAAGTCCGTTCCACCTTCTAATAAATGAGTGGCAAAACTATGTCTTAAGGTGTGTACCGAGACATCCTTTTTTATGTCAGCTCTTTCACATGCATGTTCTAATATCTTATCAACTGTTCTTGTTGATATGTACCTGCCTGCCCTTGCACCTTCAAATAGCCATTTATCAGGCTTGTATTGTCTCCAGTATCCTCTTAGTGTCTGTAACGCCATTTCAGAAAGCAGGGTATATCTGTCTTTTCTGCCTTTAGAGCCTTTGATATGGATTAGCATTCTCTCGCTGTCGATATCCTCTATTTTTAGTCTCACTATTTCTCCTACTCTTAGCCCTGCTGAATATGCCAGCATAAGCATTGCCCTGTGTTTGATATTATCAACAGATGAGAGGATTTTTGCAACTTCTTCTTTGCTTAAAACAATAGGCAGTTTCTTGTCTTTGCGAGGTCTTCTCACCTCATAGACAAATTTCTTTTTGAGCATACTGCCATAATAAAACTTGAGGGCGTTAATTGCCTGATTAAGTGTTGATGTTGCGGATTGTCTTTCTTCAGCAAGGTGAAGAAGATAATCCTTTATATCGCTGTCATTAATGCCTGATGGTTCTTTACGTATGAAATTTAAGAAATCCCTGTTGTAATAGAGATAGCCCTTAACAGTTTTATAGCTGTATTTTCTTGAAAGGAGTTCTCTTTTGAGATCGTCGAAGGGTGTTGCAGATAATTTTTTGTCAGAAAATCTCCCCTCGCCCCTCTTTGCCAAAGAGGGGATACTAAGTTTAGCTTGAAGTTCAGGAGCCAAATGTATTTCTTCGCCTTTAAAGGCTTCAAAAATTTTCTCTAATGTCCCATCTGAATTAGGAAAGCTCCAGTATTTTTCTTTTGGATGCCATTTGTGGCTGGGGATGGTTTTGACTTTTTGGACAAGGCTTGGGTTATATGGAAAGGTAACTGCTATTGTGCCTAAACTGTCTTTGCTGATGGCTATCCCATTGATGTCCTTCTCTTCTGAAGGAAAGTATATCAATCAGTTCTAAACCTTGTCAATCAGGGATAGATTAAAGTTTGGTAAATACCTTGACGCAAATTAATATATGGTGATACAATGTATATACGATAAGATTATTGGAGGGAATGATATGATTAAAAAATTAGTTGCTCACGGCAATAGCGCTGCGCTGATAATAGACAAGCCTATACTTGATATTTTAAGTGTGGACATGAAAACACCGCTTGAGATTACGACGGACGGCAAAAACTTGATTGTGTCGCCTGTAAAAGGCACTTCAAGAGAAAAGAAATTCAGGGCTGCACTTGAGAAGGTGAACAAAGTTCATGGAGAAACGCTTAAAAAGCTTGCTAAATAGCCAATGAAGGAGATTATCTTCTTAACCCTCGCAGAGGTAATAGAAATACATTCTGACCAGATAAGCAGATACGGCGGAAGCTCAGGTATCAGGGATATAAATCTCCTGAGTTCAGCTGTTGCTATGCCATACGCATCTTTTTCAGGCAATTTTTTGCACTCAGATGTTTATGAGATGGCTGCAGCCTATGCTTTTCATATCAGCCAAAATCATCCGTTCATTGACGGAAATAAAAGGACTGCTTTAGCTATTGCCCTTGTTTTTCTTGAACTAAATGGCATAAGCATAGCAGACGCAGAAGGCAAATTATACAAAGCAATGATGTCCATTGTATCCGGGAAAATAGACAAGCCTGGTTTTGCAGAGATATTGAGAGACCTGCATAAGTAACGGTATGCATTAATTGACATTCTCTCAAAATCTCCTCTATACTTAAATCAACCCCTGGGGGAGGCGAGAGCCTGAGAGTCCCGTCCCGATATTTTCGGGATTATCGGGAGACCCCTTGAACCTGATACGGGTAATACCGGCGTAGGAATTAGGGACTGTTGACCGTATTCCTCTCCGCCTCCGCGGATTAGCCCGGGGCTTATAGGAATGCGGTTTTTTATTTTTATGAGGCTAATTATAAACGGAGAAGATTTAGAGGTATCAAAGTCCGGGACTCTTCAGGAACTTCTGGGAGAGCTTCGCATTAAGCCTGAGAGGGTTGCTGTTGAGGTAAACCTTTCAATAATAAAGAAGGCTGATTATGACAGTTGCAGGCTGAAAGATGGGGACAGGATTGAGATTGTGAATTTTGTGGGAGGAGG
>MNVK01000086.1 GCA_001871685.1 Nitrospirae bacterium CG1_02_44_142 | reverse complement strand
ACATCGCACTTGTAAGAACGGAATTTTTCTTCTATGTAATCAGCAGTCTTGTTGAGTTTTTCTGTGTCCAGATAATTTCTTTTGCCTATTTTTTCTGAAAGGAATATTACGTGGGATTTAAGATTTGTCTCTACAGTCATCCGGCCTTAATCTTCCAGCCCGTGCCGTCTTTTTTATCTTCAAGTATTATCCCTTTTTCATCAAGCTCTTTTCGTATCGTATCTGCTGCAGCCCAGTCTTTTTTCTGCCTCGCCTCTTCCCTTGCCTTTATCCTGTTCAGCATATCAGTTTCCGTCAGAGGGATTTTCTTGGTTCTCATCAATGCCGTCTGCCATTCATCCGGTGTTTTCCTGAAGATGTTCAACACACTGCCTGCCTCTTTTAAAAGTTCCATTGTCTTTGAGACAAGCTCTTTTGCCTTTTGGCCTGATGGTTTGCTGTCAAGATATTTATTTGCTTCCCTTATGAGTTCAAAAATATGCCCCACACCAAGGGCGGTGTTGAAGTCATCATCCATTGCTGTCTGGAATTTTTCTCTGAATGAATTGACTGTATTCTCAAATGCCTTTTCAAATCCCCCTTTGCCCCCCTTTTCTAAAGGGGGGATGGGGGGATTATTTTCTAAAGAATGGGTCATGCTCAGAAATTCAGCAATTCTTGTCAGTGTCGTATAATACCTGTCAATGGAAACCTCTGCTTCCTTGAGCTGCTCGTCGGAGAACTCTATCGGGCTTCTGTAATGAGTTGACAGGATAAAGAATCGCACAACCTCGGGGTCATATCTTTCAAGGACCTCTTTGATGGTAAAAAAGTTTCCAAGCGACTTTGACATCTTCTCCTTGTCAATTGTAATAAAGCCGTTGTGCATCCAGTATCTGACAAAGGGCTTTCCTGTAAATGCCTCTGACTGGGCAATCTCGTTTTCATGGTGCGGGAATATCAAGTCCGCGCCTCCGCCGTGAATGTCAAAACTCTCAGCAAGATGTTTGATTGACATTGCAGTGCATTCTATATGCCATCCGGGCCTTCCCTTTCCCCACGGGCTTTCCCAGAAAGGCTCGCCTTCTTTTGACGCCTTCCAGAGCGCAAAGTCCATCGGGTCTTTTTTCCTTTCATTCACCTCAACCCTGGCGCCAGCCATCATGTCTTCCTTGTCTCTCTTTGACAGCTTCCCGTAGTCAGGGAATTTATTCACCTCAAAATAAACGCTTCCGTCCCTCTCGTAGGCATATCCCTTATCTATAAGCCCCGTTACAATCTCTATTATTTCTTTTATATGCTCTGTAGCCTTGGGTTCTATGTCAGCGCGCGCAACTCCAAGGCTGTCCATGTCGCTGTAAAATTCTTCAGTGTATTTTCTTGCAACCTCATTCCACGGAATGCCTTCTTTTTTTGCCCGGTTGATTATCTTGTCGTCAATATCAGTAAAATTCCTCACGAAGGTTACCTTAAAGCCTCTGTATCTGAGGTATCTCTGGATTACATCAAACACTATTGCGCTTCTTGCGTGCCCTATGTGGCAGCTGTCATAAACAGTAACGCCGCATACATACATGTTCACCCTGTCTTTATTCAGAGGGACAAAGTCCTCTTTTTCCGCAGTCAGCGTGTTATAAATCCGCATCCTTCCTCCTTGTTCTGGCGCCGCAGCAACTTTTTCTTCCTTCTCCAGCGTGCCTATCCTATGAGAAAGCCCTTCAATATGGGATTCCAGTTCCTTTAACTTTTCGGAGACTGGGTCGGGAAAATAGTCATAAAGCTCTACAAGCCCTTCTTCCGTGGTCATCCTGACAACCTTTTTCTTTGTTATCCTGCCCGGCACCCCGACGGAGATGGAATTATCGGGCACATCCTTAAGTATCACAGAGTTTGCCCCTATTATGGAGTTGTTGCCGATTTTTATTGCTCCGAGTATCTTTGCGCCTGCGCCGACAGTGATATTATTGCCAAGAGTGGGATGCCTTTTGCCTTTTTCTTTTCCGGTGCCGCCTAAGGTTACTCCCTGATAAAGAAGAACGTTTTCCCCGATTTCTGTTGTCTCTCCGACAACAACGCCCATGCCGTGGTCAATGAAAAGGCCGGGGCCGATTTTTGCGGCAGGATGTATCTCAATGCCTGTTAAAAATCGTCCAATATGGGAGAGGAAACGCGGGATGACGGGAAGGCCCAAATTCCAGAGCAGGTGGTTAATCCGATGGAGGAAAATTGCATGGAATCCCGGATAGGCAAAGACCACCTCCAGCCCATTTTTTGCAGCGGGGTCTTTCTCAAAAACAGCCCTGAAATCCAGCTTTATATTTTTCCAAAAGCTCATGGGGGTATTATACAATGCTGTCGGAATATCTGCAAAAAAAATCTGCTCGGATACAATGGCAAGGCGTATGGAACTGATGACACAAACAAAGAAGTAAGGCTCATTTCAAAAGAAGCAGTTGAGGATATTAAAAACAGATAAGCGTTAATTATTTGCCTTCAATTTAACATTCATCACGAATACAGGCACAGCCATAACGAGTATTGCCGACATAATCCAAAATGAATAGAGATAGTCAAACCTTACTATAAGAATGCCTGCAACTATCGGCCCAGATGCGTGGCCGACGTCAAAGATGGTTCCGAATGTCCCCATTGCTGTCCCGAAATGTTTTTCCTTGCAGATATCAGCAACGAGCGCAGCAGAGGACGAGGTTACAAACGCCTCTCCAAAGCCAAAGACAATGGCAGCAAGCATGAGCAGATAAAAATCCCTGAGCAGCGGCATAGTGCCAAATGATACGGCGCAGAGCAGCATTCCGATTGTGATGAGAGGCTTCCTTCCATACCTGTCTGACGCCTTGCCCATCACAGGTTTTGACAGAATGGTTGCCAGCACCTGAATTCCCCACAAAAGACCTGCCTGAAACTCGTTCAGCCCCGCAACTTTCACTGCGTAAATAGGAAGAAACGCCTCAAGAGCGCCGACTGTCATGTTCTGAAGCCCTTCCATATTGGAAGTTATCAATACGCGTTTATCGCTGGCAACTTCTTTTATCCCCGAAAGAAATCTTCCATAGGACTCTTTAAGGCTTTTCACTTTTTCGACTTTTTCACTATGAGTCAGAAGTTTCAGCGCAATGAGAAGTGACAACATGCCCGCAATTCCACTCACAATATAGACTGCTTGAAACTCAGCAAGAGACGGGCTTCCTGCCGACATGCTATACAGTATAAAGCCTCCGACCGGTGCGCCTACGAGATTCCCGATTATGGTTACCGACGAGAACCACGAAAGCATTTCTCCCTTTTTCCTTCCTGCAACATCCATCACCACAGCCATGGATACAGGTCCGTATATTGCCGTGGCAAAGCCGTGAATGAACCTGATGAGTATTAGCAGGCTGTAGTCCCTGATAAATAGATAAGCAAAGGGCACAACCGCAAATACAACAACCCCGATTAGCATAGTCTTCTTTCTGCCTATCACATCAGATAAGGCTCCGGCAGGGAGCTTGAAGAATATGCCTGTGACAGTTGATATACCGACTGCAAAGCCTATTGCCTCAGGCCCTGCGCCAAGGTATAGCGCAAACAATGGAAGGACAGGGCTTCTTGCGAGGGCGTATGAAAGCCTTGCGAAGAAGCCCACGGTGCAGAGGGCTGTAAATGGAGAGGATATCTTATCCACTGTTATTTTTTTGATGTGTAAAGCATTCTCATGGACTCTGCAAGCGCTTTGTTGGTTATTTCGCCTTTGTAAGTATTAAGGGCTGTTTTTATTTCAGAATCTTCTTTTATCGCCTTATCAATGCCTTTGTTCGCAAGGAGCTTTATATAAGGCAGCGTTGCATTTGTGAGTGCGAGTGTTGATGTCCTTGGATATGCGCCGGGCATATTCGCAACGCAGTAATGTATAACTCCATCCACTTCATATACAGGGTTGTCATGAGTTGTCGGCCTCGACGTCTCAACACTTCCGCCCTGGTCAACTGACACATCAATTATCACAGCGCCTTTCTTCATTGTCTTAAGCATATCTCTGGTAATGAGTATCGGCGTTCTTCCTCCGGGCACAAGCACAGCCCCGACTAAAATATCAGCATCCTTTATTTCTTCGGCGATATTATGCGAAGTCAATAGCAGAGTTTTTACCCTTCCCATAAAAAGTTCATCAAGTTTCTGAAGTTTTTCAACGCCTTTATTTATTACAACTGTATCCATTCCGAGGCCAATACATACATGAGCTGAGTTTGTGCCGACAACCCCTGCGCCGAGTATTACTGCTTTTGCAGGCTTCACACATGCCGTGCCTGTTACAAGAACGCCTTCGCCGTGATGAATCTTCTGGAGATAATACGCTCCCATCAGAGGAGCCATTCTGCCTGCAATCTCGCTCATCGGAGCAAGCAGAGGAAGAGCGCCGTCTTTTTGGAGAGTTTCATACGCGATGCCTGTTATCTTTTTCTTAAGAAGCAAATCCGTAAGTTCACGGTTCGGAGCGAGGTGAAGATATGTGAACACCGCCTGCCCTTCTCTCAATAAAGCATATTCCTCAGTTAGAGGTTCTTTAACTTTTACAATCAGGTCAGACTTTCTGAAAACAGTTGCCCTGTCAGCAATATCGGCATTAGCCTGAAGATATTCGTCATCAGAAAACCCGCTTCCTTCACCCGCGCCTGTTTCAACAAGTATTGCATGCCCGTCCTTCTTGAGTTCTTCAACCCCAAAAGGCGTTATTGCAACCCTGTATTCCTCTTTTTTAACCTCTTTTGGCACTCCTATTATCATCACGGGCTCCTTCTATGAAATATCAGTTGTTTAAAATATTATATCGCAACTTACCCCGACCCAGACATAACTTGACACAATTATTTTTGGTGATACACTTTTATTAACAGCAATTAACTTTTCGTTTAGCCGACAGGGAAAGGAGAAATCCATGAAGGCATTGATTATCAGCGCGGATAATTTTGAGGACTCCGAACTCCTAGTGCCTTACTACAGGTTGAAAGAAGAAGGGCTTCAGGTGGATATAGCATCCGTAAAGAGGGGGCAGATAAAGGGCAAGCACGGCTATGAAGTGGAAGCAAATAAAGCGCTGAAGGAAATAAATCCCGATGATTACGGCATCCTGATCCTGCCCGGCGGAAGAGCGCCTGAAACCATAAGAAAGGAAAAAGAGGCTGTTGAAATTGCCGGTGATTTCTTCCGAAAGAATAAGCCTGTCTCGGCAATATGCCACGGCCCTCAGACTTTGATAACAGCAGGATTGTTAAAGGGCAAACATGCAACGTGCTATAAATCGGTTGCTCAAGAGATGAAGGATGCAGGGGCTTTTTACGAAGATAAAGAGGTGGTTGTTGACGGAAACCTTGTTACCTCAAGACAGCCGTCTGACCTGCCGGCATTTTTAAGGGAGACCATAAAAATAATTAAACGCCAAGGGAAGGAGGTGAAAAGAGGATGAAAAAGGCACTATCAAAAAAGACGCTTGCTCAGGAAGCTGCTCTATGGAACAGCCTGAAGAAAGCTGCAAAAGAGCATCCCGGCAAGGTATGCCGCAAGTGAAAGGGCTGAAAGAGCTAAACTCGCCGGTCCGGCGACAAGACTTTCATAGGCAGATATGACATTTATGATTTAAGTTTCTGTCATATCTGCCGCTTTTATAGCAATATTTCCCAGGCACTATATCAAGACATCATAAAAAAGGATTCTATGCCTATAGCAAACGGCTTTGATTTTTTTGTCCAGCTGCACCTCACAGAAAGATGCAATTTGAAGTGCAAGCACTGTTATCAGACAGGGAAAAGGCAGCATGAGATGTCCCTTGCAGAGATAAAGTTGCTTATAAGCGAGGTCGCAGGAATGCTCAAAGACTGGGGAGAGGCCTACGGCATAGAATTTTCTCCAAGTGTTAATGTCACAGGCGGAGAACCTTTTTTACGACTGGATATCTTCGAGATACTTAACGAATTTGCGGAGGAGGGATTTGAGACGTATCTCTTATCAAATGGAACCCTTATCACCTCTGATAAGGCAAAAACCCTCGCAGGGATTGGAGTTAAGGGAGTGCAGGTAAGCATTGAAGGGTCCGAAGAAATTCATGAATGGATACGCGGCTACGGCAGCTTTTCCTCGTCGCTCAACGGAATCAAGCACCTTCTTAATGCAGGTATGGAAGTGACTATGAATACCACCTTGTCGGACATGAATGCGCCTTATTTCATGGATATTGTTAAACTCGCTTATTACCTCGGAGTTCAGAAACTCGGTTTTTCAAGGCTTGTGCCTTCAGGGAGAGGGGCGATAATGCTTAACAGAATGCTCAAAACAGAGAAGGTAAAGGAATTATACGAAGAAATCTTTTCATTAAATACAAACGGCTTTACGATTGTTACCGGCGATCCCGTGGCGTCGCAGATGAAAGTTCCTGCTAATTCTATTTCATCCGATGCAACCCCTTACGGTGGCTGCGCCGCAGGGGTATCTGGATTAACCATACTTCCCGACGGCACGGTCACGCCGTGCAGGAGGCTTCCGGTTTCCATCGGAAACGTAAGAAGAGATTCATTGAGAGAGATATGGGCAGCATCCGATGTTTTGAATCTCTTAAGGGATAAATCCAAGTATTCAGGCAAGTGCGCTAAATGCGGCAGGTGGGCTGTTTGCAGGGGATGCCGGGCAATAGCATACGCATATTCTCAGGCAAAAGGAGAAAATAATTTTCTTGCGGAAGACCCGCAGTGTTTTATAAGTTCAGAGTGAGTTTGTATTGCGTTTATAAGACAGGATTCCCATTCCAACCGATATCATAACCGCACTCAACATCTGTCCCATTGTAAAGGAAACAAAAATAAACCCAAGCTGGGGGTCCGGCTCTCTGAAGAACTCCGCTAAAAACCTGAACATACCGTATAAAATAAGAAACAACGAGGACAGCATTCCCGGCTTTAATTTTCTATCTTTGAGAAACCAGAGAATAGCAAAGAGGGTGACGCCTTCAAGCAGAAATTCATAAAGCTGTGACGGATGCCTGGGCAATGGCCCTCCTGAAGGAAAAACCATAGCCCACGGAACATTTGTAACCCTGCCGTAAAGCTCTCCGTTTATGAAATTGCCGAGCCTTCCGAGGCCAAGCCCTATGGGAGCAGTGACGACAACAAGGTCTGAGACTTGCCAGTAATTCAAGCGGAACCTTCTGCAGAAAAGGATACCTGCCGCAATACATCCGATCAAGCCTCCGTGGAAGGACATTCCTCCGCGCCATACAGCGAATATTTCAAGCGGGTTTCTAATGTAGTCAGCGAGATTGTAAAACAAGATATAGCCGAGCCTTGCCCCTATCATCAGGCCGAGTATTAGAAAGGAATAGAGGGAGTCCATTTCTTTCATTCCAACGGCTATATTCTTTTTCTTAACCTGATATTTGACAAGGAGATAGGATGCCGCAAATCCGATGAGGTACATAACGCCATACCATCTGAAAGCAAAAGGCCCTATTCTCACAATCTCAGGATTTATATTTGGATAAGGAATCATACTTATGTCATGTTAGCATAAACCGAAAAAACAGTACGAGGATTACTCACGGGAGTACGCATAAGGCTCAGGATACTAAATAATCAGAATCTCTATGAGGGATTGCGGGTTCCAACCGCAAGGCTGCATTGGGAAACAGTGGATAGTGAAAACTATTTCTTTTTAGTGGATTTAAATGCCTTCAGATCACCTAACAACTTTGTAATGGCAGGTTCTATGACAGGCAATTCTTTTTTTACAACTGACCAAACGACTTTGTAATCTATCCCGAAATAGAAATGCGTGATTTTATCCCTCATCCTTGCCATTTCAGTCCAGGGAATGTCATTGTACTTTGCCTTTATCTCCTTCGGTATGTTCTTGGATGCTTCCCCTATATTCTCGATCTTGAACGCGACAGCACTTCTGGTCTTTTCATCAGCAAGAAATTCCTTGCGATTCATTTTGCCAACAAATTTCTTTATGTACTGTACTGAGTCGTAAATATCTTTAATGAAGAGCGTCCATTCCCTCTTCATATATAGACGACCTCTTTCATGATTATTTTCCTAAGCTCGGGGCGTATGCCTCCTTTTCTAACGAGGTCAACCTTTTTTCTGAGAAGCTTCTCCAGATATCTTTCCATCTCTATGAGTTTGAGTAGACCAGGTATATTTCTCTCATTGAATTCCACCAGAATATCAATGTCGCTTCCTTTTTTCTGCTCGCCACGGACAAAAGAGCCGAAGATGCCGAGTTCGCTCACACGGTATTTTTGAATAACTTCATCCTTATGCTCTTTCAGAACTGCTTTAGCTTCCCTAACATTTTTCACTGCCTGTTTCATGGCTCTATTTTAGCAGGTTTGTTATGTATTTGTTGATTTTTTTGTTATCTCGCATCGCTGAACTGCCGTACTTCTGACTTTTGAACTTTGACCTGTCGAACTTCTGCTCTTTTGGGTATAGACCGGAGGGAGTAATAGTTGAAAAAAATTATTTTTCCTTTTCCTGGGCAAACTTCATAATTATGGCTGTGATAGACACTTGAGGAGCAGATTTCTCACAGTAACAAACATTTTTAAGAAGACGGCATGTCGGATTGTTTCGATTGGGCGTTAATTAACGACGGCAATGAGGCGCGGCCTTTTGAGCCGCACTCGATCCCCAGTTATGTCATTATTCCCATAGTTTACCAGTCAATTTTTTTGCAACATCTTTTGTATCAGTGAACTCGCCAATGACATCCCTTAGGTTGATGAAACGTGCTCCTTGAATTCCTCCCGCCGAAGACTTTTTGTAATCTGTTTCTGCTGGCGAACCGCAGAAGAAACGGTGGCCATCTTCAACATTGTATCCACATTCTTTTTTTGCATCCTTAATTATGCCGATGATTTTCTCGTCATAGTCATTTGTAGCCCGACCCTGGATGAGCTTCTTTTTTAGTTTAGTGCCATCAAACTCAATATCAAAAACACTATCAATAGCCCAAATAGATTGCACTGTCTTGTTGGCATAGATTCCTACAAAAGAATGATTTGTATATCCACGATCTGATGGATGAAAATATATTCCGTATTTTTTGTTGATCTCAACGCTCTCACCGCAAGGCAAGATGCGCATAAGAAACTTTGATTGATCAAAAAGATTGGCATCATTGCAATATTCAACATAGTCATCCACCAGTGCATACATTTCGTATTCATAGTCCTTGAACAGCCCCCTAATTGCCTTGCATACTCCTTCATAGGTTATGTTCTTGAAAACGACGCCTGGATGGGCTGCGAGTATCTGCCGACTAATGTTCTCTTCCTCCTTTTTCTCAATTGGTTGCTTCGTCAAGAGAAGCAATATTTTTTGCGATTCATTGGAAAAGTTTGCAGCATGCCTTATGAGTTGGTCGGTGTCAACTCCAGCATCTACCTTAGCTTCTACCAAAACCTTAAAACTTCTTTGAATTATTGTACCATCAGGAACTGAGTCTTTTGCGCGTTCCTGCTGATTAATTTCAATACCAATTTCAACTGGCTCACCAGATAGTTCACTAAGCACTTTAGATGCTTGAGATGTCGAGTAATTATAAATCCTGGCGAATAGCTGAAGTGTGTTGTTGGTAACTGTGTTTTCAACTGAAGAATATCGCTGAAAGTAATGAATCTTCGGCATTGGTTCTCCTTTTTATGTTTTATAACGACCGTGCTAACCAGTGAGTGGACAGGCCAAAGATGAAAACCAAACTGCGTTTATTGCGAGTCTGGTTGAGCAATTTGTTCTGCCCTTTTCAGTATATTTTGTCTTCAAGTTCTTCCTGTTCAGGGTCATATCTTTGATAATACACAGGAATGCCGAAACGATTACGAAGGTGTTCCAGATATGATTGAGCTTCTTTTGTAATAGCATTCGGGGATACCACGACAATTTTTATGGCATTATTTCTATTTGGATAATAGGCGTATTCAAGAAGCTGGGCCAGTGCCTCCCGAATGCTCAGTCGTACAGAATATGATGTTTTTATTTCGTAGAATATATACTTGTCATTGGCTTCCTTGATGACAACATCAATTAGCGATCCATAGCCCGCATCTACTTCTGTCCCTATATTCTCTTTTCCGAATTTTTTGGCAAGCTGCTGATATATTTTGGTTTGAATTCTATTGTGAACAAGGTCAATATTGGATGAGTGCGCCTCATAGCTCGACTCAGTTGTACCTTTCTTCTTCGTGTGGCCATGACGGAAACTGAATTGCTTCTTAGGTGAAAGTAATTTGGGCATCTTATCTTTGTTCAGCAAAACATAATATGTTGCTTTGACAGCAGGATCACGCCGCGAAAATTCCAAAGGTGTATCTAAGAGGTCAAGAGAACGAGGGCGGAAACGTATGACAAAAAAGTCTTCCAGTTTTGTTTTGCCGAGTTCTTGGACTTTTCCTCCTACACTGCGAATTTGTTCTTCCATTTCCGTGAGCCAGCCATTTTTTTTATAAGCAAGGAATGCCTCTTGAGATTCCTCCTTGGTCGTTACTGTAACGTTCCGAATACCGCCAAGCCACCACCTCTTTTTTGTTTCCTCATTTATGGAATAAAGAGAAATATTGAACGTCTGTCCTCTGTATTTTTCGCGATGAAGTCCAATTGGTTGCAGGTAAGCATAGTGATACCCTTTATAGTTTTTTGTCGTATCCAATAGCCACTCTTCATGACCGAACCCAACACGGTACTCATATGCATATTTGTTTTTGCTCTTGCCAGCCATGCCGGATGGTTTGAGCCATCCATTGGTATTCCAGCAAATCCGGGCAATTTTTTCTTTATTCATTTATTGCCATATCCTTTAATCTTTAATATTGTTGGCAGAACATATACTATATGGACTGTCGTATTTTCCAGAAAACTGTCTAAACTATAGCATATCTAAAAGATTCTTTTAAACAGAAAAGTCTAATAAAATCAATTATGTAATAGTCCAATAATTTCGTATTTTGCGGTAATATGGACTAAAAGAGAAAGGTCGTAAAATATAGGGAAATTGTCACTGCTGATTTCTTTTTGATGAAACACGCGCATTATACAGATACATCACAAGCGCACATTACGTGTAGAAAGATGCAGCATCCTCACAGAAAGTCGCATTCTGAAAGACTCTATTATCAATCAGGAAGGAATCGCAGGAAACTAACAGCAGGAAAGTCCTGATAGATATAGATTGTTTTCCATCTGCTTTACCCAGCGTACGGATGCGTTCATGCAATTATTGGGGAGTTCAGTCTTAAATACAATAGCTTGCCCTTCTGAAGGAGGGGTGTGCATTTTCAGGCAGAGCCCGCTGCTGCTGAAGTTTACGACGGTGCTTTTATAAATTTTTTCTGAGGCATCATAGGAATAAACTATATCAATGTTGACAGGATGACGCTCTTCTTTCCTTACGATTCCGATTTGTTTTGACAGGTCAATGCGCGTTTCACAGTCCTCTACCCATGCTGTGAATTCTGGGAATTTAAAAGGCTTGCTGAAGAATGCATGTCCCAACCCTTTAACCTTCTTCTGGTTTTCTTCATCAAGATTCCCTGACATAAGAGCCTTGTTTCTTATATCCACCTTGCATTCCCTCTGTGCCTGTTTATGCAGTAATTCCAATCCTGTCATTTTGGGCATTTGGTAATCGGTTATTATAATATCAGCGCATGGCTTTGAATTGGCGCAACTGTCTAAATTCTTACCATAGATGGTACAAACAGCAAGGCTGTCAAATGCAAGCACCTCGTAACCCCTGTTGGAGAAAAAATCTTTCAACAGGTTAAGGACATTTACATCGTCATCATAGATGATAACTCTTCGCTTCCTAATACTCAAAAAATTGATACTCCCAAAGAATTGATTATATAGCTTAACCTAACTTTGAAGGGATTGGCAAATAATCCTGACGCATCAAACGTCCTCCGCTCGCGTAGATTATACCTGATATTCCATTTACAGTCACTTGATTATGTGATAAGGTCATATTAAAAGGGGGTGGAGCTATGATGCAATGGAGTAATTACGGATGGGGAATGGGATCCGGACTGGGATGGTTGTTTATGGTTCTCTTCTGGATACTGATTATTTTAGGAATTGTCTATCTCGTTAAGCTGATTGCCGGAGGTGAGAAGCGGACAACCGGAGAGACAGCCCTCGATATCCTCAAGAAAAGATACGCAAAGGGAGAGATAAGCAAAGAGGAGTTTGAGGAAAAGAAAAAGGATTTATCAGGGGATTGAGGAGGCATGAAATGGCTGAAAATCTTTATACGGACGATATTTAATAAAGGGTTTTATGCCGCGCGATATACCTATAGGAAACGGAAATTTCCTTGTTACATTTGACGGCGACTATTGCATCAGGGGTATTTATTATCCATGCGTGGGCAAAGAAAACCACACGGACGGACATAAATTCAGGTTGGGCATATGGACAGGCAATAACTTCGCGTGGATAAACAGGGATTGGAATCTTAAGCTGGATTATGTTTCGGAAACACTTCTTACCGATGTAACCGCCTCGCATGATTTCCTCGGCGTAAGCCTTCAATGCAACGACCTTATAGATTACGGGGAAAATATCTACATCAAGAAGATAATCCTGAGAAATAATCACAAACGGAATCGGGAAATCCGCATCTTCTTCCACCATGACTATCACATTCTTGAATCCGAAACAGGGGATACGGCTTATTACGACCCTGATGAAAGGGCAATAATTCACTATAAAGGCGACCGTTATTTTCTTATGAGCGGAATGCGTGAAAACAGGCAGGGCATTGACCAATATGCAACAGGGATAAAAGAATTTCACGGGCTTGAAGGCACATGGAAGGATGCTGAAGACGGAAGGCTTGAAGGCGCGCCTATATCGCAGGGGTCAGTGGATTCCACTCTGTCTTTTTCAGTAGAGATTCCGCCTGAAGGCGAAAGAACAATATATTACTGGATATGCGCAGGGGAGAATTATGCCGAAGTGAGCCGCCTTATGACCTCTGGGAGGAAAAATGGGGCATACATACATTCACGGTATCAGCGGTATATGCAGGACTTAAGGCCGCTGAGAATTTTACCGAGTTTTTTGGCAATACAAAAAGAAGCGCTATGTACAAAAGGGCCGCAGAAGAAGTAAAGGCGGCAATGGATACATACCTTTACAGCAAAGAACATAATCGGTTTTTAAAGACAATAATCCCAAGTAAAAACGGTTCTTTTGAGACAGACCTTACCATTGATGCAAGCATATACGCGCCGTTTTATTTCGGTGTCTTTGCGCCCGATGATGAAAAGACAATCAATACCATGAACTCAATTAAAAATCGGCTCTGGATAAAAACAGACGTGGGCGGCATTTCTCGGTATGAAGGGGACAAATACCACAGCGCAACAGCCGATATTCATAATGTGCCCGGCAATCCGTGGTACATATGCACCCTATGGCTTGCCCAGTGGCATATAGCAAAAGCAAAGAACATGGACGAACTTAAAGAGGCATTGCCGATACTTGAATGGGTTGCTTCAAGGGCCTTGCCTTCCGGCGTCCTTGCAGAACAGGTTCATCCATACACAAACCAGCCCCTGTCCGTATCACCGCTTACATGGAGCCATGCCGCATTTGTGGCAACAGCGCTTGAGTATGTAAATAAGCTTGAAGGAATAGAAACCTGTCCTTCATGCGGAATGCCGGTATTCAGCCATGAGAGACTGAGAAGATAACATTCTGAAAGGAGCAAAAATGCCAAAAGTAGAAGACAATTATGAAAATGAAACCATATGCATCAAGTTCTGCGGGGTATGCCCTTCATATCCCGGAGTGAAAGGGGAATTGTTATTCTGTGCAAGGGGCAAGAGCAGCGCGCCGAAACAGAAATCAGGCTGCAACTGCGGCTTATGCGACATCTGGAACAAGTATGATCTTACGGATTTTTACTACTGCATTAAAGGATTCTCAGAATAAATGGGACAACTTATTGAGGATTTGAATTTAAGAAATAAAACCCTAGTATTCAGAGACAGGGCTGAAGCGGGGGAATTACTCTCTGAAAAACTCAAACATCTTGACCCTGCTGATACGCTTGTATTGGCAATCCCTGCCGGAGGAGTGCCTGTAGGTTATGGAATAGCAAAAGCCATCGGACTTTTGATGGATGTGCTAATAGTGAGGAAGATCCAGATACCCGGAAATACAGAGGCAGGGTTTGGAGCATTAGGCCCTGACGGCAAGACAATTTTTAACGAGAGGCTTCTAAAAACCCTGCGTCTTACGGATGAGGAGATAAACCAACAGATTGGAAAAACAAAAAGAGTGCTTGAAGAAAGAGAAAGGGCTTACAGAGGAAGCAGGCCGTTCCCTGATTTAAAGGATAAGGTTGCTGTTATTGTGGATGACGGCCTCGCGTCAGGCTACACCATGCTCGAGGCTGTAAATTTTGTAAAAAGGAAACAGGCAAAAGAGATTATAGTGGCCGTGCCCACTGCCTCGAAAAGCTCGATAGGCCTGCTTCTGCCTGAAGTGGACGAAATTTACTGTTTAAATGTCAGAGAATTCTATCCCTTTGCAGTGGCAGAGGCATATATGAAGTGGTATGACGTTGGAGATGAAGAGGTCATTACCCTATTGAAGGACTTGTGGAAAGATTAATTTTTCCGCTTATAACTCAAGCAGTCTTTTCTTTATATCAATCGCTGCAACCGCGCCTTCGCCTGCTGCTATAACCACCTGATCATTTCCCTGATTGAGCGGCCCGACAATATAAAGCCCGTTCATGGACGATTCATAGCTATTATTCACTATGAACTTAAAGCCCTTCCTGTCCCTTTTCAGGTTAAACTCTGAAAGAAATCCATCGTTCAGTTTATAGCCGAAATGAGACATTATCACCTCGCACTCAACCTTCTGCCCGTCTTCAAGCTCCAGCCCTTCAATCACCTCAGCGCCGAGGATTTTTACCGGCCTGCCAATTATTAATCGTATATTCTCCTCCGCAAGTTCCTCCCTGTATTCAGCAGGCAATTTATCGCTGTAGAGCACCAGTGTAATATCTTTGGTAAACATCTCCCTCATCGCAACAGCAAGGTGCACACTCTTTAATGAATTGCCTATAATCACCAGTTTCTTATTTGTTGTTCTGTACCCGTCGCAGTCTATGCAGGTGAAGAAACTTGTGCCGAGAAATTTATACAGATTTTCTATCTGGGGCAGATGGTCATAAACACCGGATGAGACTATTACAAATTTTGATAGGTATCTCTTTTCTCCGGTGTAAACCTCAAATTGATTTTTTTTAATAACTTTCGTGACCGTGCCTCTTTCTACTTTGACATTAAAGCTTCTTGCCTGCTCAATGCCCTTTTGAATAATCTCAGCGCCGGAAATTGCCTTTTGCGTTAAAAAATTTTCAATATGCTTTGCGTGCTGCGTCCTTCCACCGCCCCTGTCTATAAGAAGCGCATCCCTGTTATATCTCCCGAGATATATGGCGGCCTGAAGCCCGCCGGGGCCCGCGCCTATGATTATGCAGTCGTATATTTTTTCTTCCGTCACTGTTAATTCTCCGGAATTATCCTATAAATCCTGTCGTCTCCCTTTGAGGGGCTGCCCCTGCCGTCAGGAAAAAACTTGTCTTCCACATCCTGCGACTCTTTTCCGGCTATATACGCGGGGATAATAGAAAAGAGAATTAAGGCTGACGAGAATATTATTCTATTTACAACACTATGGCGCATTTTTTCATTTCCTTTGCAAAATCATCCGAATTTGTAAAGAGTATTGCATTCAAGCCTTCTCCTGATGCCCTTTTTATGTGTCCCGCATTGTCATCCACAAACACGGCCTCATCCGGTTTTATTCCCATTGATGAACAGACATCCCTGAATACCGAAGGGTCTCTCTTCCCCTTTTTGATCTTGAATGAATTGAAGATAAAATCAAAATAGTGATAAAAGGGCGTCTTCCCGTTAATCTCATCCAGCCAGTCTGTCTGGTCGCTCAACATGGCAGTGATAAGACCATCGGCTTTTATCTTTTTAATATATTCCAGCATTTCAGCCCTCAATACAAATCTTTTCAGAATCTCTTCCCTCAATTCCTCATCGCTGCCCTTAATTCCTGTCTTTTCCCTTAGCGAAGTCCAGTAATTCTTTTCATTTGTCATGCCTGTCAAATAACCGGTTTCGTGTATCGTCTCTTCTGCTGTTTTAAAGAAACCCTCAGGGTCCAGCCCGTTTTTAACGGCAATAACCCTAAGCCCTTCCCTGAATCCTTCCTCTGCCAGCACTCCGCCGAAATCAAAAATCACTGCCCTGATCATAAGCAATCTGCTCCCGCATTTTGAATATTATGCGCGCCTTGACATTGTGCGTGAATATGCTAACCTTATTTTAGCTCTTTCTTGAAGGAGATTCAAAAATATGTCGCATGCAGGATTATGGATGGAAGGAGTATGGAGCGTGAAGAAATGCCTGATTACGATTATGCAAAGATATTAAAAGACATTGAAGCTTTCATGGTGCATCTCGGCATTATGCCCTTTTACGAAAGTAAACTACCACCTGAGGATCCTTCCACATTTTGATTTGATTATGAATAAACTCGCACAGGAAAAATCAGCTTATCTTAAACATTCTGCAGATCAGAAGATTGACTGGAATCCATGGTCAGACGAGGCATTTGAAAGGGCAAGGCTGGAAGACAAACCTGTATTCCTCAGTTCAGGAGCAATATGGTGCCATTGGTGCCATGTGATGGCAAAGGAATGTTTTGAGGATGAAGAAATCATAACCTTTTTAAATGAACATTTTATAAATATTAAGATTGACCGGGACGAAAGGCCGGACATAGACAGGAGATATCAGCAGGCAGTCAGCCTTATGACCGGCGGAAGCGGCTGGCCGCTAAGCGTTTTTCTCACCCATGAAAGGAAGCCTTTTTTCGGGGGCACTTATTTTCCGCCAGATGATAGGTTTGGCAGGCCGGGCTTCAGAAAGATATTAAAAAGAGTATCTGAATACTACAAGCAGAATAAGGATGAGATTAAAAAATATTCTGAAAGTCTTATCGATTCATTAAAGAGACCATCTGATTATTCCGCCTATATAGAAACCGGCATGCTTGACGAAGCGGTAAAGGCAACCATCTCGGAATTTGATCCTCAGAACGGCGGGTTCGGCACGGCGCCTAAGTTTCCGATGCCCGGTGCAATGGAATTTCTTATAAACAGATACTTTTTTTCAGGACAGGAATCTGTAGGTTTTATTGTCAAAAAATCCCTTTATGCAATGGCAAAAGGCGGCTTCCATGACCAGCTTGCAGGAGGATTTCACAGGTATTCAACTGACGAGGCATGGATAATCCCACACTTTGAAAAAATGGCTGATGACAATGCGTGGCTGCTGAGAAACTATATTGATGCATATTCTGTGTTCGGCGATGACTATTTCAGAGAAACTGCTGAGGGCATAATAAATTTTGTAAAAGATGTGCTCTCTGATAAAGAAGGCGGATTTTACGCGTCTCAGGATGCTGATGTCACGCCGGATGACGAGGGCGGATATTTTACATGGACGGAAAAAGACATAAGGGAAACATTAACAGAGGAGGAGTTCAGGATATTTTCCTTCCACCTTTTCCACGAAGAAGGTTCAATGCACCACGATGTGTCAAAAAAGGTATTGTTTGTTGCAAAAGACATAAAGAACATTGCGGCTGAGACAGGAATGCCTGTTGAAAGGATTTATGAAATAATAAAAAACGCAAAGGGAAAACTGCTTGAGAAAAGATATAAAAGGCAGTCCCCATTCATTGATACAAATCCGTACACATCATTAAACGGGATGATGATAACATCATTCGTAAAGGCCGCAAGGGCATTTGGAAATAACAGCTTAAAAGAATTCGCGCTTAAGAGCCTTAACAAAATTCTTGAACTCCATTTTATAAATAACGAACTTCTTCATAGCGAAGGGGTAAAGGCTTTGCTTGATGACTATGTATATTTGGCTGTCGCGCTGACTGCAGCATATGAGATTACAGGAAATGCATCATACCTTGAAAAAGCCGACAGTCTTATGGATTCATGTCTAAAGAAATTCTGGGATGCTGAGGAAAACGGCCTTTTTGACACTGACAGCGAGGTAATAGGCTTAAGATTAAAGGGGGTCGAGGACGTCCCCCATCCTTCTCCGAATGCTGAAGCTATAATGCTTCTGCTGAAACTTTATCACCTGACAGACAAGAACTCATACCTGCAGTACGCGGAAAAAGCCTTGAGGGCATTTTCCCTACGGGCAAAGGATTTCGGAATTCATGCGGGATATTATTATGCCGCTCTTGATGCTTATTTCAATATGCTGCGGCTCACATTATATACAAGCCGTGAAAGCGATCTGGCGCTTACGGCTCTCTCTACTCATAGTCCTTATACGAGCATAGCGCATGGCAAGGACAGGGGATATGTGCTCCCATGTCTTAAGTCCGAATGTGTGGAGCCTGTTTACAGCGTTGAAGGATTAAAGCTTTTTCTGAAAAACCGCGGGGCAAAAAAAACATAATGACGGTTTAAAACATGACTTTTTAGCCCTTCTTTGTTAAACTTTTTATAATTGGTATAGGGGAATATAAAGATGCCTGAGAAAATTATAGAATCATGCAATGTAAAACGGCTTGAAATCCTTGATGAAGGGGGCAATGCTGATGAATCCCTTATGCCTCCCCTTTCCGATGAGCAGATAAAAAAAATGTATGAACTCCTTGTCCTCTCACGGGCCTTTGACCAGCGCGCATTAAACCTTCAGAGGGAAGGACGGCTCGGCACCTACGCATCAATCCTCGGGCAGGAGGCATCACAGATTGGAAGCGCATTTGCGCTTGAGAAATCAGACTGGATATTCCCGTCATTCAGGGAAATGGGCGTTTATATAACAATGGGCTATCCTTTGCATATGCTGTTTCAGTACTGGTCCGGAGATGAGAGAGGAGTGAAATGCCCTGAGGGCCTGAATATCTTTCCGGTATGCGTTCCTGTAGGAACACAACTGCCTCATGCAGCCGGAGCTGCAATGGGAGTGAAATACAGGGGAGATAAAAAGGCGGTTGCCTGTTATTTTGGGGACGGCGGCACATCAGAGGGAGATTTCCATGAGGGGATGAATTTTGCAGGCGTGTTTAAACTGCCTGTTGTTTTTATCTGCCAGAATAATCATTGGGCCATATCAGTTCCACGGGAAAAACAGACCGCATCAAAGACACTTGCGCAAAAGGCCTTTGCCTATGGCTTTGAAGGGATTCAGGTTGATGGAAATGATGTTTTTGCAGTTTATAAGGCGGTAAAAGAAGCTCTGGAAAAGGCGAAAAAAGATAGTGGCCCTACGTTCATAGAATGTTTTACATACAGGATGTCAGACCATACAACAGCAGATGACGCCGCAAGATACAGGTTAAAAGAAGAGATTGATAACTGGAAGCCGAAAGACCCGATTCTGAGACTGAAACTATTTATGGAGAAGAAGGGTCTCTGGAATAAGCAATATCAAACGGATGTTGAAAATAAGGCAAAGGAAGCAGTTGATGAGGCTGTAAAGATGGAAGAGGCGATAGAGCATCCTGAACCAAAAGATATGTTCACATTTACTTATGCAAAATTAACACAGCGGCAGATGAGACAGATGAAAGAGCTATGATATGCCGAAATTGAACATGGTTCAGGCTATCAACCTGGCGCTCAAAGAAGAGATGCAGAAGGATAAAAATGTTGTCCTTCTCGGCGAGGATGTCGGCAAGGACGGCGGTGTGTTCCGCGTTTCAGAAGGCCTGTTAGACGCCTTCGGGCATGAAAGAGTAATTGATACTCCGCTGGCTGAATCAGGGATTGTCGGCGCTGCAATAGGACTGGCGCTTTATGGCTTAAAGCCGGTTGCAGAGATTCAGTTCATGGGATTCATATATCCGGCAATAGACCAGATATTCTCTCATGCGTCAAGAATACGCGCACGCTCAAGAGGAAGATTCACATGCCCGCTGGTTGTAAGGGCTCCATACGGAGCCGGGATTAAGGCGCCTGAACTTCATTCGGAAAGCAGCGAGGCGTTGTTCTGCCATATGTCCGGAATAAAAGTTGTTGTGCCGTCATCTCCATACAATGCAAAAGGACTTTTAATCTCATCAATAAGAGACCCCGACCCTGTTATATTCCTTGAGTCAACAAAGCTATACCGCTCGATAAAAGAAGATGTCCCCGAAGGCGAATATATAATCCCGCTTGGAAAGGCAAGAGTTGTCCGTGAAGGGAAGGCTGTAACCCTTCTTGCATGGGGGAGTATGCTCCACAGAACGCTTCAGGCGATTGAAGATATTGATGCAGAGGTGATTGACTTGATGACATTGAAACCCTTTGATGAAGAGACAATACTCAAATCAGCGAAGAAGACAGGGAGAGTTGTGATTGTCCATGAAGCTCCGAAGACATGCGGATTCGGCGCGGAGCTTTCAGCAACAATCGCAGAGGATGCAATGCTTCATCTCAAGTCTCCGATAATGAGGGTGACAGGCTACGACGTTGTCCTTCCCCTCCCAAAACTTGAAGACTATTACATTCCTACATCTGCAAGAATAAAGAAGGCAATTGAAGAAGTGATGAAGTATTAAAAACTTTTTTCCAGTTCTTTTATATCTAAAATCTTCTTATGATATTGTAACAGGTATCTCTCTGCGCGGGATTGAATCCGGCATTTTTTATCGCCCTTATAATGTCTTCCATTGAAACCCTGTAGCTCACTCCCGCTGATGCAACAACATTTTCCTCAATCATTGTAGAGCCAAAATCGTTTGCGCCGAACCTCAATGCAACCTCGGCGATTTTCAAGCCCTGCGTAACCCACGACGCCTGAATGTTTTGAATGTTATCAAGATATATTCTGGATAAGGCAAGAACACGGAGATACTCAACAGCAGTAGCAGGCTGCGGGGACAGTCCCGATTCTATCCCGACTCTGTCGGGACTTCTCTCCGTCCGTAAATCTGGGACAGTCCCCTCCGACTTCTGAGCTAATTCTGTATTGCCGGGCTGGAATGTCCACGGGATAAATGCGGTAAATCCTCCTCCGCCTGAGGCGGACCTGTCCTGAAGGTTTCTTATCACATCAAGATGTTCAATAATGTCTTCGGGTTTTTCAACACTGCCGAACATCATTGTCGCAGTTGTTCTCATGCCGAGCCTGTGCGCCTCTTCCATTACCTTAAGCCATGATGATGATTTTATCTTCCTTGGGCTCAGTATCTCCCTCACCCTGTCAGAGAGTATCTCCGCCCCTCCTCCGGGGATGGAATCAAGCCCTGCATCTTTCAATATCTTCAAGGCCTCCATTATTGTCAGGTCTGATTTATCGGCGATGTAGCATATCTCAGGAGGTGAAAATCCATGGACATTAATGTCAAAGCGAGATTTTATTGATTTAAGCAACCGGATGTAATACTCAATATTGAAATCAGGATGCAATCCTCCTTGAATCAATATTTGCGTGCCGCCGAGATTTATTGTCTCTTCAATCTTTTTGAATAACTCATCTTCACTCAATATATAGGAATCTTTGTCTTCTTTGTCCCTCCAGAACGCACAGAACTTGCATTTGTTTATGCAGATGTTTGTGTAGTTTATATTCCTGTCAACAATGAATGTTCCGGTCTTTTCAGGATGAAGTTTTTCCCTTATCCCGTCTGCCCGCTGTCCGAGGTCAAGAAGGTCAGAGTTTTTTAAAAGGGTTAATGCTTCTTTCTTCGATATCCGGGTCATATCTTATTTTTTAAAATCCCCTAAAATGTCTTATCATTGATTTTATCGCGTTATCAACATTCTGAAGTTTTTTAGTCCTACTTAACTTTATGTTCAACCTTGATGTATACGGTTCTAAGAGTTTTGCAACATCTTCCTTTCTCACTAAAATTTCCAGAGGGATAACCGATGTTTTTTCTATGCACGAGATAAACTTTTCAGCAAATTCTTTCCGGCAAGTGGCCGCTTGCGCAAGGTGCATATCATGGATAAACCCCGTATCGTGATCGGCGATCATAATAGCTTGTGGGAAAAATGGTCTCCCGCCTTCCCTTATCGGTGTGGGCGCAAAGAAAAAATCAACCTCCCATATTGCTGAAACCTGTTTAACAGAGTTTTTTATCCTCTGCACCCTGACCTCATCAACAGGCTCAGTGGAATAATTTTCTATTTTAACAGGCGCAGGTTCTCTCCATTCATCTTTCCAGATAACTTTGCCATCCTTTGTTTCGGAGAACCTGATTAAATATTGATTTTTCTGTGGGGCATGAAGCATCTTGTTATTTTCTTTTAAACGCAGGCACACATCTTTTGCCTGATTCAAAGCGTCAGTCATGGACAATACTTCATCTCTGCTTAGAAACCACGGGAAGTAACCTGGCTTATAACTTCTGAACATCGGACATGCATTCCGTCCCCTGAATTTATATCCCAGTTTATTTATTAGCTGAATATCTTCTTTTTCAACGAATCCCTTGTTCTCAAAAGACACTATCAGGCAATCTTGGATATGCAGGGAATCAGGGTCTTCGGGCTTAACCTGTCCTTTTCGAATCTGCTGATAGCCATTTAACCCCTCTGTTCCGTTATACACTGCCATCGCCAATACTTCACCCATCTCGCCCATAATACAGCAATAACCAACTTCATTAGTCTTTGGATTTTGGACGCCAAATATATCAGTCTCCTTGACCCATTTCCATGGCTCGATCTTTCTGAACTCTATTGCAGCATCATAAAGCGTTTTCAATTCATCTAATGTGAACTTTGCTTCTTCCATTTGCGCCTCCTGTGCGGGTTATTTATTACGAATCGGTTTATAAAAACTATCCCTTTCAACAGGAACCTTTCCGGCTTTTTTAATAAGATTCTTTAACTGCTCTGCTGTCATTGCATTTCCGCTCAAGGCCCCTGCCGAATGGGTAATCTTCTCCTCTATAATCGTTCCGTCAATATCGTCGGCTCCGAATAAAAGCGCAACCTGTGATAATTTCTCTCCAAGCATAATCCAATAAGCCTTGATATGTAAGAAATTATCAAGCACAAGCCTGCTCACCGCAATTGTCTTTAAATCATCTATGCCTGATGTATTATGACAGGGATTGGGGATTAGGGATTGGGGATTAGTTTTTTGTCTTTTGCTGACCCCTGACCCCTGACCCCTGACCCCTAATTCTGTATTCTTAGGATGATACGCCAGTGGGATGAATGCCTGAAATCCTCCTGTCCTGTCCTGTAATTCTCTCAGTCTCATCAAGTGGTCAACCCTCTGCGCATAGGTTTCAACGTGCCCGTACAGCATGGTTGCATTTGTCTTTATGCCTGCTTTATGCGCAGTCTCCATGACATTAAGCCAACCCTCGCTTGAGAGTTTTTCAGGACATAACCTGTCTCTTACATTTTCATCAAAAATCTCTGCACCGCCTCCGGGCATTGTGTCAAGGCCGTGCTTCTTGAGAGCTGTCAGTGTGTCAAAGATACTCTTGCCGCTTATCCTTGACATATATTCAATTTCCACAGATGTGAATGCCTTTATACGAATTTTAGGAAATGCCCGTTTAATCCTTGAAATCATCTCAAGGTAATATTCTAAATGCCGGTCAGGATGCAGGCCGCCAGTGATGTGAACTTCGCTCACCCCCCCATACCCCCCCTTGACAAGGGGGGGATTAGAGGGGGTAGTTTTGCGCTGTGTTCTGTGTTCTGTGTTCTGTGTTCTAATTTTTGAGATGATTTCATCTATAGTCATTTCGTATGCTCCTTTCTCTCCTTTTGAGCGGCTGAATGCGCAGAACTTACAGCGATTGACGCAGATGTTTGTGGGGTTAATGTGGAGATTTCTTATGAAGTATGCCTTGTTGCCGTTCTTCTTTTTTGCCGCATGGAATGCGAGTTTTCCGAGAGTGAATATGTCATCGCTCTCAAACAACCTGAGAGCGTCTTCCCTTGTGAGCCTTTGTCCGGAGAGGATTTTATCTTTAATGTTTTGCAGCATTTTAAAAACAGCCTGATTAGATAATTGGGTCTTCCTTGAAGCTTTAGCCAATAAGATATTATACTATAAACTCTTAAATTCATTTTGGAGACTAAATTGGCTAAAAAGAAAGTTATTATCGGCACTCGCGGAAGCAAGCTTGCTCTATGGCAGGCCGAGTGGGTGAAATCCGAACTTTTAAAGTTAAATCCTGACCTGACTATTGAGCTTAACAAGATAAAAACAACAGGAGACAAGATTCTTGATGTGCCGCTTGCAAAAGTCGGCGGAAAAGGGCTTTTTGTTAAGGAAATTGAGGAGGCGATTCTCCGAGGAGAGGCAGGCCTTGCAGTCCACAGCATGAAGGATGTGCCGACCGATTTTCCGAAAGGGCTTCACCTTGCAGTTATATGTAAAAGAGAAGATCCAAGGGATGCGTTTATTACAGCAGGGGTTAGGGGTCAGGGGTCAGTGGTCAGTGAAAGGAAAATTAAAAGTTTTAAAGAACTTCCAAATGGGGCGGTTGTTGGAACGAGCAGTTTAAGGCGTTCATGCCAGATGCTGAGTATTAGGCCGGATTTGAAGATAGAACAACTAAGAGGGAATCTTGATACCAGGCTGAGGAAACTTGATGAAGGGCAGTTTGATGCAATCATTCTTGCTGCTGCCGGAGTAAAAAGGCTTGGATGGGCTGAGCGAATAACAGAGGTGATAGAACCGGGAATAAGTCTTCCTGCAATAGGGCAGGGCGCAATCGGGATTGAATGCAGGGTTGACGATGAATTTACAAATAAGCTTATCGCTCCGCTGAATAATCCTGAGACATCTGTTTGTGTCAGAGCAGAGCGGGCGTGCCTTAAAAAACTTGAAGGCGGATGTCAGGTTCCAATTGCAGCTCATGCAAGATTAATCAGCCATAAGCCATCAGCAGTCAGCAGTCAGGAGGACGCTGAACGCCAAACGCTGAACGCTGAACGCTTAGTTATGGATGGATTAGTCGGAAGCGTTTCAGGCGACAGGATTATCAAGAGCCATGTAGAAGGAAATCCCAAAGATGCCGAACCCCTTGGCCTCAAACTTGCGGAAGACCTACTTTCAAAGGGGGCAAAAGAGATTCTTGACGAAGTTTACGGCAAAAACATCAGGCCTGTTAATGGCAAAATAGTAAGCTGAA
>MNVK01000097.1 GCA_001871685.1 Nitrospirae bacterium CG1_02_44_142 | reverse complement strand
CTGCAAGCCTATCCTTGGCCGGGCAACGTAAGGGAACTGAGGAATGTTACCGAGCGTGCGATGATCCTCACCAACGGACATGTGCTGCATTTGGAGGCACCAAAGATTGCACAGTCAGATGCTGACCAGTCAGGGACTCTCGAAGAGGCAGAGAAACGGCGCATTGTCGAGGTACTGAACACCACAGGATGGCAGGTTAGCGGCAAAGATGGTGCCGCAGAGATTTTAGGCATCAATCCAAAGACACTCACATCGAGGATGCAAAGACTGGGCATCCAAAGAAATAAGAAGAATACCTGATATTATCAGTAGGCGACACCTAAGTTGCTGCATTTACTGTGGAGAATTGGTGAGCTGCTCATATTTACTTCTACTCTGCCGACCTGGGCTAATCACCGAGCAGTTCGCCTATGGGTTTCAAATCTTCCACCCGATCGCAGACCGCCTTGATGATCATGATGATGGGCACGCCCAGCAATAAACCCCACACGCCCCATAACCACCCCCAAAACAGCACGCTGACGAAAACGACCACAGGACTCATCCGGCTTGCCCTACCGGTAAGCCATGGCGTCAGTAAGTAACCTTCGAGGCCTGTAATTATAAGTGAGGTGCACGCGACCAGAAGCGTCATGCTGATCGTTCCGAATTGGAGAAAGGCGACAAGCGCAGTGCCACCTGTAACGATGACCGGACCGAGATTCGGCTCGCCTTTGTTCTGGATACTTTTCGCCTTTGTCGAAAGCTTGTCTTTCATTTCTGATTACTAATTATTCTCTTTTCCGGTAGGGATGTGACCCGTCCTTATGTACCATACTGAAAATTGTATCACACCCTGCTGTTCTTTTGTCCCGCTGAACTATTACGAATGCCTGACATGTCAGGAGACTCCTGATATATCAGAAAACAGAGTCTATTAAAATAGCATTCCATCTTCGTAGTTTTTGCTGAAAGTTCATTGTTTTCAACAGCATAGAAACTCCTGTCCCGTCAACAACAGTCCTGGCACACTTTATGCTTTTCTATACAATAATAGGTTCTCTTTTAATACAAAGTGAAGGCGTTAAGCGAAGAAGTCCGATATGTGAATGTAAGGAGGGTGGGTGGACACGAAGATACTTGTGACATTAAAAATGATTGCCCGGCCCGAAAAACGGAGTGATTTTTTAGAAACAATGCGGGGGATGCTCCAACCCGCGCGGGTCGAAAGGGGCTGCCTGAGTTACCATCTCTATGAAGACGTAGAAAACAGAAATGCCTTCGTCCTGCTGGAGGAATGGGCGACACAGGAAGATATTGAGAGCCACATCCGCACAGACAATCAGCGGCGGCTGCTCGCGCTCATGGATCTCCTGAGCGAGCACCCTGAATGGCGGTTCAATACTGTGTCACACACAAGGGGGATGGATCTTATAGAAGAGGTACTCAAGACGCCGAGATAGAAAAGAGAGGGAGAAGGGATATGCTGACGGGTTCGATATACTCACGTGAGGCAATGCCTCATATAACAAAAGGAGGTTGCTATGCTTTGGACGATTTTTGTAGTACTCATGATACTCTGGCTGTTGGGGTTAGTGAGCGGTTACACGATTGGCGGATTCATCCACGTCCTGCTGGTAATTGCAATCGTTGTGGTGCTGATTAGAATAATTTCGGGACGCAAGCCCTTTTAACTGGCTGGATGAAGGAAGTCAACCCAGGCACAAAGGGTGAGAATAAAAATAGACTTTTTAGTGTATATTAAGTTGCGAAAGAACGAAATTCGTGAAGGAGATGTAAAGATGCAAACAATAGCAGCAAAGAGAGTGTTAATTTTTGTAATCGCCGTGTTCTGCGTGAGTTTAATAGTTGGGTGTTCCGGTATGGAGAAAAGACCCAAAGACAGATCAGGATATTTGTACTATCCTGTGGCATTAGTCAGTGCAGACCGGGCACTTGATGAAGCTCGCAATACGGGCAAAGACAAAGAATGTCCGGCTGGATTTAATGCCTTAAAAGAGAGGGTAGACAGGGCCTATGAGGTCTATATGGCCTGCCGTACGCAGGAAGCGATTGATATGGCACAGGAAGCGATTAACAAAATTAAGGCCCTTTGCCCTGTGAACCCAAGAACTGAGGCAAAATCTAACCCGAAAGCTGAAGAACCGATAGTTATCCTTGTGGCTGAGCCGAAGGTTGAGGAGAGGGTAATTGCCCTTGCGTCTGAGCCGAAGATTGAGGGGAAGGTTATCATCATTGCCTTTGAGGACATACATTTCGATTTCGACAAGTCAACCCTTACAAAAGAAGCACAGGTGATATTGAAAAGGAATATGCAGCTTCTGAAAGATAACCCTAAAACTAAAGTCCGTATTGCAGGGTATACCTCTGCTTCCGGCACTGAAGAATACAACCAAAAGTTGAGCGAAAGAAGGGCAAAAGCTGTCAGAGATTACCTCGTAGAAGAAAACGTCGTTACACCTGAAAGGCTTTCCGAAATCGGATATGGTGAAACAAAACCGGCGATGTATGAAGCAGCGCCGAAAGACATTTACTCAAAAGCAGCAAAGGCTAACATGAGAGTTCTTTTTGAGATCATTGTGAAATAGGAGCACGAGGTCAAGGATCCGAACCCTTTGCCTTGGTTACATGCATTAACGTTGCAATCGTATGATTGCACATCTAAAGACAGGAGGAGTGAAATGAAAAAGTTTATTTTTATGACAGTGTTAATGGTTTTTGGATTGGCCTTGTTTTCGGGCTGCGCCTCTATGACGGGCAGAACGGCAGGCGAACACATTGATGACTCAAGCATTACCACGCAAGTGAATGCGATAATCGTCAAAGACCCGGACGCCAAGTATTTGAAGATCGATGTGACGACAACACAGGGAAATGTTGTTCTCGCGGGTTTCATACATGACAAAAAGGCTGAAGAGCGGATAGTAGAAAAGATAAGGGAAATCAAAGGCGTGAAATCCGTTAAGAGCAACTTGAAGGTGGAAGAGAAAAAGTAGATGGAAAACTCTCAACGATTCGCATTGGGAAGTGAAGAGTCTGATTGAAAAGTCTTAGCAATGCGGGCTTTGCCCGCCAAGGAGGTAGAAATGAGTAAAAGTGTTTTCAGAGTGTTAGGGATAGTCGTCCTTCTCGGGGCGCTGTTTGCTTTCGGAGGGACGAAAGAAGCGTTGGCGGAAGTGAGTGTCAACATCAACATCGGTCCCCCGCCGATCGTAGTAGTTGAGCCCCCCGGGGTGGTCATGATCCCCGGTTTACAGGTCTATTTCGTTCCCCAACTGGAATTTGACGTGTTCTTTTACAACGGGTATTGGTGGTCTCCGCGTGGGAGCCAGTGGTACCGTGCAAGGGCCTACAACGGACCGTGGGGAGTCATAAATAAACGCTATGTCCCTGCCCCTGTACACCGCGTCCCAAAGGATTACCGGAACGTCTACGAGAAGGAACAGCACATCCCTTACGGACAGTGGAAGAAGCAAGGGAAGCACCGGGAGAAAGAGGAACGCAAGGAGATGAAGGAGGACAAGAAGGAGAAAAAGAAGGGCCGCGGACACGGCAATAAAGAGAATTAGGCCGAACCTTAAAAAAATATAGATTCAGGCTATGCTTATTGTGCTTGTTGATTATGGCTTTTGGGCAGTGCAATTAAATCATTTCATGGTTGTTGTAGGGTATAACGGGGATGGCGTCATTGTAAATTCAGGAAAAGACAAAGGCAAGTTCATACCTGAAGGGGCTTTTATAAAGACATGGGAAAAGACAAAATTCTGGACGCTGCTTATAAAAAAAAGTGAATCATCCTTGATGAACCGTTAAGCCCTGAGGAGCACATAAACCTCGGGGTTGCATACGAAAAAAAAGGTGAAATCGCCGTAAACTTTAACGTATGGGGAAAACAGGATAATCTCCAGACTGATTTGAAGGAGTCATTCCAGAAAGAGGTCTTTGCAGGGATAGGAAGGACAGTCACTTCACCGATTGAGGATGCAGTAAAAGGCATCAGAAGCCTCCTGCCGGGTAAAAAATGATTATAATTTTATGCTTTGCCTTCTCTAAGGAACGCTAACACCGCCCTCTGGCAATTCTCCGCTGCTCTCTTTATGTCCCACTTGCCCCTGTTCCTGTCCTCAACAATATTGCTTATGCCCCGAATCTCAAGCATTGGGATTCCATACATCGCACAGACATGCGCAGCAGCAGCGCCCTCCATGTTTTCGCATATTGCATTGAATCTCTTTTCAAGCTCTTTTGCCCTTTTGTCTGTGCCGGTAGCAGCAGATACGGTAACGAATGCGCCCGTTTCTATCCTATAATCCCCCCTCCCCCCCTTTACTAAAGGGAGGTGAGGAGGGATTACTTTCATCGCTTTTTTTACAAGACTTTTATCAAGCGGAAATTCATTGAAATATTTCTTCCTGCCTTTTTTTAACAATGGAATCCCTATGTTATTTGTTTCATGAAAACCGTCTTTAAGCAACAGCCCTTCATCTCCGTATATCTCCTTGTCCGCAATCGCTATATCCCCTGCCCTGAGATTCGCCGATGGATACGCGCCGCCAATCCCAAAGTTTATTACAAAGAATGGAGAAAATTTTTCAATGAGAAGGGTTGCTGCGTGTGAGGCATTGGTCTTGCCGACGCCTGAGATGACATGAACAATATTCATCTTTCCAATCTTCCCCTGATAAACAGGCGGCGCTAAACTTTTATCATGAATCCTCCTGAGAGTTTTCAAGATAACCCTGCTTTCTTTTTCCGTTGCTGATATCAGGCCTGCAAGTTTATTCAAAGCTTGCCTCCATGCAAAATTTAAACTTTTATCTACCATCCGATTTTACCATCAGCGCTTTTGAAAAAACAAAGCAAAAAGTGTTAGATTATTAACAAAACAAAGGAGGCTGACGGCAATGCAGAGATTTCCCATCACGCGCGAGGGCTATCAGAAACTTAAGGAAGAACTTGACAGACTCCTGAAAGTAGAGAGGCCTAAAAATATTCAGGCAATAGCAGAGGCACGCGCACACGGAGATATTTCGGAAAATGCAGAATACCACGCTGCTAAAGAAAAACAGTCCTTCCTGGAAGGAAGGATACAGGAACTCAAGGCAAAATTAGCCCTATCTGAAATAATTGACCCTTCCAAGATAAATCAATCAAAGGCAGCTTTTGGCGCTAAGGTAAAGGTGCTGGACACAGCAGCGGATGAAGAATACATTTTCATGCTTGTAGGCCCTGATGAGGCAGATGTTAAGAAGGGGAAAATATCCATAAGCTCGCCGGTAGGCAGGGCCTTGATAGGTAAAGAGGTGGGTGATACAGCAATTATTAAGGCTCCTGCAAGAACTATTGAATACGAGATATTAGAGATAACCTTTGAGTAAATACATAAGAGCAAAAATAACAGGAAACACCCCTATAAACAAAGACCACAACCTGCTTGTCTTGAGTCCTGATGATATTCCGCAGCGTCCGCTTCCGGGCCAGTTTTATATGATTGGAACTGACTGCTCATACAACCCATTACTCAAACGTCCCTTCAGTATCTTCAGATATAATCCCCCCTCGCCCCCCTTTAGTAAAGGGGGGATGGGGGGATTTTCCGAAGAACTGCAGTTTCTCTACAGAGTCAAAGGCAGAGGGACTGAAAGAATGAAAGAGATGAAAGAGGGAGACACTGTAAGTCTGCTCGGACCCTTAGGCAACGGCTATCCGAAGCCCGGCAAAAACCTTACTCCTGTTCTCATTGCGGGAGGGACAGGAATTGCATCGCTATTCCCTCTTGCAGAGAAGCTTTCAGGGAATGTTCATTTCCTCTACGGCGCAAGGACCAGCGATGAACTGCTCCTGCTAAGCGAATTAAAGGGGCTTGTCAAAAAGGAATTGATAATCAGCACTGACGACGGCTCCGAAGGCAGGAAAGGAACGGTTATAAGCGCATTAAATAATTTTTTAGCCAATCAGCCATCATCCGCCTCAGGCGGAATCAGCCATCAGCTATACGCCTGCGGCCCATCGCCAATGCTTGAGGCTGTCTCTAAATTTGCCGCAGAAAAAGGAATCAAAGGCTATATCTCTATGGAGGAAAATATGGCATGCGGCGTCGGCGCATGTCTGGGATGCACGGTAAAAACAAAGAAAGGTTATAAAAGGGTATGCAAAGAGGGGCCTGTCTTTTCGGCAGAGGAAATTGTATGGATTTAACTGTAAACATAGGAAGGCTGAAACTAAAAAACCCTGTCATGACTGCATCAGGGACCTTCGGTTACGGCGAGGAATATTCTGAATTTGTTGACCTCAACAAGCTCGGAGCAATTGTCGTAAAGGGGCTCTCTCTCAAACCAATGGAAGGAAATCCAGCTCCGAGAATATATGAAACTCCATGCGGGATGCTGAATGCGATAGGGCTCCAGAACGTGGGAGTTAAAGAATTCCTGAAAACAAAACTTCCGTATATAAGAAAATTTGACACAAAACTTATAGTAAACATCTTCGGGAACACTCTTCAGGAATATGTGAAGCTTTCCCGTATCCTTGATGATGCCGGGGTAGACGGGATTGAACTGAATGTCTCCTGCCCTAATATCAAAAAAGGCGGAATATTCTTCGGCACAGACAAAAAGATGCTCCAGAAATTAGTCGCTAAAGTAAGGGCCAGCGTCAGTAACGCAGTCCTTATAACCAAGCTCTCTCCGAATGTCTCATACATTCAGGAATTTGCAAAAATAGCGGAAGAATGCGGAAGCGAGGCAGTATCGCTTATAAATACCATACCGGGGATGGCGATAGATATAAAAACAAGAAGGCCGAGAATAGCAAATATAACAGGCGGGCTGTCAGGCCCCGCGATAAAACCAATTGCCGTTAGAATGGTCTATGAAACATTCAAGGCAGTTAAGATACCGGTTATCGGCATGGGCGGCATAATGAACTCCGGCGATGCCATAGAATTCATGATTGCAGGAGCAGCATCTGTCGCAATAGGAACTGCAAATTTTGTAAATCCATCCGCAACCATTGATATAATTAAAGGTATTGAATCCTTTATGGCAGAAAACAGCATAAGGGATGTAAAAGAACTCAGAGGCGCGATAAAAATATAGATGGAGGCGTCAGGTGCAGAATAATCCGCTCATAACCCTTACATCCGACTTCGGTTATAAAGACCCGTCTGTAGGGATGATGAAAGGCGTAATATTATCAATCAACCCTCTGGCAAAGGTAATAGATATTACACACGGCATAACCCCGCATAATATAAAAGAGGCTGCGCTTACAATCGGCATGAGCCACAGTTTCTTCCCGCCTAAAACAGTCCATGTTGTGGTTGTTGACCCCGGCGTCGGGTCCAGCAGAAGGCCGATACTTGTCATAACAGACCATGCCTATTTCATAGGCCCTGATAACGGCGTGTTCTCTCTGATATACAACTCAAAAAATGAAACTCTTAAGGTAATTCATCTTACATCAGAGCATTATTTTATGCCCGGCAAAGGCCCGACATTTCACGGCAGGGATATATTTTCCCCGGCTGCCGCCTGGCTTACAAAAGGCATAGAGTCGGCAAACTTCGGAGAAGCAATTACCGATTATGTAACCCTTAAATTTCCGTCTGCATCACGGCCTGAAGAAAAGGCTGTAGAAGGAGAAGTCATTTACATAGACCGCTTTGGCAATGCAATAACCAATATAACGGCCTTGGATTTGAACATGCTTTATGGCGTCAATCCCGAAGGGAAATTAAAGATTATTATAAAGGAAAGGCATACCGAACTTAGAAGCCACTATTCACAGGTTCAGGACAAAGGACTTTATGCCTTGATAAACAGCACGGAATACCTTGAACTCTTCACTTACAAGGGCAATGCATCTTCGGTATTTGATATTAAGGTAGGGGATATCGTAAGGGTTATACTGTCAGCACAATAAATAGAGTTGACTATATCTTTGAAAATGCCCTATTCAAAAGACGGAGAGATTTTTTTATGAGATCAAGGTCGCGGGAAGAGAATTGTGATAAAGGATTTTTCTCTTTTACTAAAACCTTCTGCACGC
>MNVK01000115.1 GCA_001871685.1 Nitrospirae bacterium CG1_02_44_142 | reverse complement strand
TTAGCGGGGCTGCGCAGCGGATAATAGAAGACTTTGTTAAGAGCCAAGCCGAGCCTGCGGAGTAGAATTGTTCCACGTGGAACAATGAGTTAAAAATAACCCGTTACAGCCCCGACTTCGTATATCTCCTGCGGCAGAGCGCCTTCTTCTTTGGCAACCTTCAGTGTCGGCGTTGACGCCTGATTTGACCTTGCTGCTGTAACAAACTCCCCTTTCTTTGAAACAGCGCCTATGTCAACAATAAATGTCTTCCCTGGACCCACGCCTATATAGCTGTCCCCTATCTTTCCATGAACATGGATATCAAAAACCAGATTGGCATTTTTGCCGTCAAAATAGATTCCTGTAACATCGTAAACCCTTAAAACAAGCGTCCCTTTTACCTTTGACAGCGTATCTTCCCTTACTTCCCAGTAGGCAAAAAGTTTCCATGGGTCAACTGTCATTAATGTAATCCTGTCCTTGCCGTATGCGCCGGGCAGCCCTTTTTTTGCTGCAACTGCAACGCCGTATTCCGGCGGCGCAAAAACTTTATTGCTTCCCCTTATCTTTTTTATGGTCCTCTGCGGTATCCGCGCTATCTTCTTCGCCGGAAGGGCGCTTTTTTTAGGCGCTTTTTTAATTGCCTTTTCTGCTGCTTTCTTCCGAGGAGCAGGCTTCTTTTCCTTTTCTACTTTTCTAACCGCTGGTTTTTTTGAGACCATTTGCTTCTGTTCTTCTGTCTTTTTCTTTGATTTTATTGGCTTCTTTACATTTATTTTCCCTTTCGCAACAACCTTCTTTGTTGGTTTTTTAGCCGGCTTTTCGCTTTCTGTTTTATCTGCCATCTTCTTTGACGGTTTTACAGTCTTTTTGCTCTTGCTCTTAACCCTTATTTTCATGTCTCCCTCCTCTTAGAATACATTGTAGCAGGTTTGTCAAAAATATCAATGCGCCTCAGCCCAATTTCTTCCACTGCCAATGTCAACCCTCAAAGGGACCAGCAGTTTTACAGCGCCTTCCATTTCTTTTTTAAGTATATCCGCCGCCGCGTTAATCTCAGATTCGGGAACTTCCAATAAAAGCTCATCATGCACCTGCAGAAGCATCCTTGCAGTAAGATGTTCTTCTTTTAGTCTTTCCCTGATATTTATCATCGCTATTTTTATTATATCCGCCGCGCTGCCCTGTATCGGTGAGTTTACAGCCAGCCGTTCAGCCTGTGCCCTTGTGTTTGAGTTCTGGCTGCGTATCTCAGGTATCGGCCTCCGTCTTCCGGCTAATGTCACTGTATATCCTTTCTGTCTTGCCTCGCTTATAGCCGCTTCTATGTATTGTTTCACCCCGTGATGCCTCTCAAAATATCTTTCTATGTATCGTTTAGCTTCCTCATGAGGTATGGACAGCGCCTCTGAAAGGCCGAATGGCGACATGCCGTATATAACCCCGAAGTTAACTGTCTTTGCAGTACGCCTCATCTCATCTGTAACCTTATCAAGCGGCGTCCCAAATATCTCCGCCGCTGTTTTTGCATGAACATCAATACCCTTGCTGAATGCGTCAACCAATACCTCGTCTTTGCTTAGATGTGCAAGTATCCTGAGCTCTACCTGCGAGTAATCAGCAGAGAGTAGGAGATTGCCTTTGTCTGCGATAAAAGTCTTCCTTATTCTCTTGCCCCATTCTCCTTTGATAGGTATGTTCTGCATATTCGGGGCGCTGCTGCTCAGCCTCCCGGTAGCCGTCACAGTCTGATTAAACGAGGTATGCACACGGTCTGTCTTTGGGTTTATAAGTACCGGCAAGGCATCCACATAAGTCGCTTTGAGCTTGCTAAGGCTTCTCCAGTTCAGTATCTCACGCGGAAGCTCATGCGACATCGCAAGCTCTTCAAGCACGCTGACGTCTGTTGAAAACCCTGTCTTTGTTTTTTTGCCCGGGTTAAACCCAAGGCTGTGGAATAAAACCTTTGCAAGCTGTTTTGGCGAGTTTATATTGAATTCCTCGCCTGAGAGGAAATAAATCCTCCTCTGGATAGAGTCCAGCTCTCTTGCCAGCTCTTTTGATATATCATTCATTTCTTCCACATCTATTTTCACGCCCGCCTCTTCCATCTCTGAAAGCACAGGAATCAGGGGCGCCTCTATATCAAAATATACGCCTTCAAGCTCTGCCTCCTTTAACTTTCCAAATAGAACATCTTTAAGCTCAAACGCAAGCAGAGCGTCTTCCGCTGAATACCTTGCCGCCTCCTCAACAAAGACATCCGCAAATGACTTCTTTTTATTCAGGACCTCTGCGAATGTCTTTTTCCTGCGGGAGAGATGCTCAAAAGCAGCGTCTCCAAGGCTGTGATTGGGTTTATTTGGATTTAAAAGATATGACGCAAGCATTGTGTCGTAAAGCCTGCCTTTTGTGGCAACCCCTTCCCGTTTGAGCATCAGGATGTCGTATTTTAGATTATGCCCTATCTTCGCTATAGCAGGATTTCTAAAAACAGGCGCAATTATATCAAGCGCTTCTCTCATGCCAATCTGTTGGGGAGCCCCTAAGTATGAATGCCTTAGCGGAATATAATACCCGGTTTCTTTGTCAGCGCTAACCGAAACCCCTACAATGCTGTCAGCCATTGGATTCTTGCCTGTTGCCTCAACATCAAACGCAAACTCCCCTTTAATAGCCGCCGTTATCTCCCTGAGTTTATCCTGAGAAAGCACGGTCTCATAATTCTTCTCCGAGGCTGCCTCTGCGGGCGCAAGCCTCATCAGGCTGGTGAATTCAAATTCCCTGAACAAAGGCAGCAGCCTTAACCAGTCCGGCTCTTTCAGCCTAAATTCCTTCAGGTCAAAATCAATGGGAACTGCTGTATCTATCGTTGTAAGCCTTTTACTCAGCCTTGCAATCTCGGCATTCTCGGAAACAAGATTCCTCAGCCTTTCCTTTTTTATCATTTCAGGATGAGAAAGGAGTTCATCAAGCCCCTTAAACGCTGTTAGCAGTTCTTTTGCCGTCTTTTCTCCAATGCCTTTAATACCCGGGATGTTGTCAGCAGCGTCTCCTGTTAATGCCATAAATTCAGGGACTCTCTCAGGGTCAACCCCAAATTTTTCTTTTACATATTTACTGTCAAGTATGCGGTCTTTCACAGGGTCGTATATCTTTATATCCTCATCAACAAGCTGGAGCATGTCTTTATCAGCAGTGACTATAAACACAGATGCAGCCTTTTTAGCCGCTCTTTTTGCAATTGTGCCGATGAGGTCGTCTGCCTCGTATCCCGGCAGCTCAAACATACTGATATTAAAAGCCTTTATCATTTCTCTTATGTGCGGTAGCTGCCGCACAAGTTCGCCCGGAGTCTCCGGCCTCTGCGCCTTATATGCCTCAAAAATCCTGTGCCGCTCAGTCAGCTCAGGCGTGTCAAAAAAAACAGCGATGCCGTCAGGCTTTTTCTCCCTTATGATTTTAAGCAGTGTGGTGGTAAACCCGTAGATAGCGTTTGTCGGAAAGCCCTTGGAATTTGTCAGCCCTTTAATCGCATAAAATGCGCGATAGACATAAGAATTCCCGTCAATGAGATAAAGATTCATGCAAGAATTATACATGTATGGTTAGAAGCATGTAAATCACGCGCCGTATAAAAAAGCCTTGCCCGCAGGTAATTCAGCGGAATGGGATTGAGTAAGCATATTGACTTTTCAAGACTTAAAGTAATACAATGTATTACTGTATGCGAGGCACCCGTTGAAAATAAGAGAGTTTGAATGGGACAATGGGAATGTGGTTCATATAGAACTCGGCCATGGAATAAAACCTGAAGAGGCTGAAGAGGTTTTTGCAGTAAAACCGCTTTTTAGCAAAACTAAAAGAGGGCATTATGCAGCAATGGGGCCAACAATTGACGGCAGATTTCTCGCAATCGTTTTTGAACTTAAAGGTAATGACATCGCTCGGATAATCACCGGCTGGGACATGGAACAGGCCGAGAAAAAATACTGGCGTAAGTATAAAGAAACTTAGCTATTCAAGGAGGTTATGATATTATGAAAACAAAGATGTTTAAAAAAGCGCTGCCAACCGAAGGGTATTATGATACTCACGGAGTATTAAAGGATATTATAGATGAAGATATTGATCTCAGCCTTGATGATGCGCTCAGGAAAGACATAACATCAGGCAGAAGAAAAAGAACCCTCAGGAATATTTCCATAAAAATAGACCCATTGTATCTGCAGTCCATCAAAAAGATTGCCACTTTTAAGGGCATACCTTATCAGACATTGGTAAGACAATGGCTCACTGAAAAAATCAGAAAAGAACTAAAAATAGCCTGAAACCGTGAGATGGCTTGACAGTGCCTTATTTCCTTTCTATAATCACACAAATGCCGCAGCAGTATAAAACATAATGTTAGCGACTGAATAAATATAATGAATTACAATAAATTTTCAGAATACTATAAGAAGTATGCGTGGTCTGGTAAACACAAGCTATTTGGCTATCCGCCGGATGCTTTTCCCGAATTTAGCTGGATTGTCTCACTCGAAAAAAGATCCGGATGGGTTGTCAGTAATTATTCTACGAACAATTCGGCATCAAAATATCTTCTTCAGGAAATGATCGAGTGGGGCGGAAGCCAAAATGGTGTCCTCCAGAAGTTTAATGACGGCGCCGGAGAAGTAAATCTATTTGAAATCATTCAAGATATCGTAAACAGTCTTGCAGATCCTAAAAGAGCCATTTCTTCTGCTCTCAGACTACCCGGATTGGGCCTTACATATGCCTCTAAGCTATTACGATTTATGCAGCCTGCAACTTACGGTGCTCTGGACTCAAGAATCAGGGAAGCACTGAGAAAAGAAGGATTACTGCCAAAGATTCATGATGGTAATAATAACAGTATGATTTCTGGTTATGTGGATTTTCTTGAGTTAATAGAAAAAATCAGAGTTCGGCTGGATTCAGAATCGATAAGAAAGCCACTCTGTCATTTGTCTGCTGACGGCACTTGGAGAGCGGCTGAAATTGAAATGTCTCTATTTTGCTGGGCGGGAAATGAAGAGAAGCGCTAACAATTAAATCAAGGCGACAGTGAATAGCCTTTAGTTTTTTTCAAAGACTGGTTGCCCCTGCGCCTCATTTAAGTCGTTATTGCACGAAAGTTAAAAGAAAGGCGGGGTTAGCTCTTCATGAGGTCTTCAAAGATTTTCAGAAAGCCAGTTTTTATCTGTGCATGATATTTTTGACAGGATTTCTCTGAACATGAGTTAAGGATGCTTGCTATTCTTATGTCAATATCAATCCCGATGGAGTGTTCCTTCGGAGGCAAGACGCCGAGCGCCACGCCTTCAGCCCACAAGGACTCAACAATATCAAGCGACTGCTGGTATGAGAGCCTTTCCTTTTTTATGAAATTGTCTTCAAATTTCTTTACTATTTCAGGGTTTGTTATCATGCTACTATTTTACCAGAAAGCTCCCGGTTATTTTCATATTTTTATCCTCCATCTAACTTCTGCCACGGAATGTGCAACCCCCATCAAATTGACTAAGTTCCCACATTATTTTATATTAAATGAATCACATGATTTGCCAAAGGAGGATATTTTGCTTAAAGCAGTTGAAGATCTCAGCACAACAAAGAAACGCCTGAGGATAGAAATACCATCTGAGGCTATAGAAAAAAAGATTAAAAACTCTCTTGAAAAAGCCCGGCAGAAGGCAAAGATTCCAGGGTTCAGACCAGGGAAAACGCCTATGAATATTATTGAGAAACACTTCAGAAAGAGCGCTGAGGCAGAGGCTTTGGAGGAAGTAATCCCGGAGTTTTATGGCATGGCATTAAAGGAGGCTGCGCTTGTGCCTGTTACAAGGCCTGCGCTTGAGGGAGGGGTAAACTTTGAACGCAACAATCCGCTTTCGCTGTCTTTCACTCTTGAGATAAGGCCGAAGATTGAAAACCTGAATTACGCAGGCGTCAAAATAAAAGATATGCCTGTAACTGTCTCTGACGAGGATGTTGACAATTCATTAAAAAGGCTTCAGGAAGACAAGGCAACCTATGAGCTTGCAGATAAAGAAATAGAGACGGGAGATTTATTAACCATTGACTATGAGATGAAATACGACGACCAGACAACCACTGCAAAAGACCAGGTTCTGGTAGTTGGTTTTACAGGACTGCCCAATGAGATTTCAGAGAGCCTTATAGGCAAAAAGGCCGGCGACATTGTTGAGGTTGAGGCTCCATTCCCTCAGGATTTCCACGCGCCTGCCATTGCAGGGAAAAATGTCATAATAAAAAATACGGTCAAGGCTGTGAAGAAAAAGCTCCTTCCTGCAATAGACAACGAACTCGCAAAAGACCTCGGATTTGAAAACCTGGATGCGCTTAAGGCAGGCGCGACAGAAGAGATTGAAAAGGCAAAAAAAGAGCAGGCCAAAAAAATACAGAAGGCTGAACTGCTTGAAACCCTCATCAGCGGTCATGAGTTTGACGTCCCTGAATCAATGCTTGAAAGGGAGCTGGCGCTAATGGTTCATGAGACAAAGGCATTAAAGAAATCAGGGAAGGATGAAGCTGCCCTTCGCGAAGAATTAAAACCCGATGCAATAAAAACTGTAAAGGCAATGATGCTTCTTTCTATCATCGGCGAAAAGGAAGGGATAACAGTAACAGATGAGGAGCTCAAAGAGAATATCCTTGACATGTCGCAGAAACTGTCTATGACGCCTGAGTCTCTTATAAAGATATATGCCCAGAGAGACGGTTCGCTGGAAGGGCTCAGAAATAACATATATGAACAAAAAGTCTTAGACCTCCTGCTTTCAAAGGCAGTTATAGAGAAAGGAGAATAATATGAGCATAATCCCCATAGTAATTGAGCAGACGGGAAGAACAGAGCGGGCTTACGATATATACTCAAGGCTTCTTAAGGACAGGATAATTTTTCTTGGAACGGCAATTGATGACAGCGTTGCAAATGCAGTGATAGCTCAGCTTCTCTTTCTTCAGTCTGATGACCCGGATAAGGATATTCACATTTATGTTAACTCGCCGGGCGGCATTGTATCCTCGGGCCTTGCAATCTACGATACAATGCAGTATGTGAAACCTGATATTGCAACTTACTGCATCGGACAAGCGGCAAGCATGGGTGCGCTTCTGCTTACAGCAGGCGCCAAAGGCAAGAGGTTTGCGCTTCCCCATTCAAGGATAATGCTGCATCAGCCGATGGGAGGATTCCAGGGCCAGGCAACAGATGTGGAAATACAAGCCAGGGAAATATTAAAGATGAAAGACACCCTTAACGAGATACTTGCCTCTCACACAGGCCAGCCGATGGGAAAGATACAGACCGACACAGACAGGGATTTCTTCATGTCAGGAGCCGAAGCAAAAGAATACGGGATTGTTGATGAGGTTATACATACTTTAAAAGCAAGCGAGAAGTTCAAAGCTTAGAGTTAAGAGTTTTAGAACTTTTCACTTTTAACTTCTAACTTTCAACTTTTTTACTGGAGGTTTGATGCCCAAGAAAGATGAAAATATAGTGAAATGTTCATTCTGCGGCAAGGGGCAGGATGAAGTAAAAAAGCTCATTGCAGGCCCTACGGTTTATATATGCAATGAATGCGTGGAACTCTGCAATGAGATAATGGCTGACGAGCTTTTTCCGCCAGCAGAAACAGCCGCGCTTAAAAAACTGCCTGCGCCAAAAGAAATCTACCGGTTCCTTGAGGACTATCTTATCGGACAGGAAAAAGCAAAAAAAATACTTTCAGTGGCAGTGCATAACCATTACAAGAGAATTTATCCCGTCAAAGCCGGGACAAAAACAGATGTTGAACTGCAAAAAAGCAACATACTCCTGATAGGCCCAACAGGGACCGGAAAAACATTGTTTGCACAGACGCTCGCCAGGCTTCTTGATGTGCCGTTCACGCTTGCGGATGCAACAACTCTGACAGAGGCGGGATATGTCGGAGAGGATGTTGAAAATATAATACTCAAACTCCTTCAGGCGGCAAACTATGACGTTGAAAAGGCACAGAGAGGAATAATTTACATAGATGAGATTGACAAGATAAGCAGAAAATCAGAAAACGCCTCAATAACAAGAGACGTCTCCGGCGAAGGTGTGCAGCAGGCTCTGCTTAAAATTATTGAAGGCACGATTGCAAACATCCCTCCGCAGGGCGGGAGGAAACACCCCCAGCAGGAGCTTATCCAGGTTAACACGGCAAACATACTCTTCATCTGCGGCGGGGCCTTTATCGGACTGGATGACATCATCAAACAGAGGACAGGTAAAAAGACCGTAGGTTTTGGCGCAAAGGTCATAGGAGCTTCCGACAGAAAAATCAGCGACGTCTTAAGCCTTGCAGAGCCTGAAGACCTGATAAAATACGGAATGATACCTGAATTTGTGGGGAGGCTTCCAGTTGTCGCGACCCTTGATGAGCTTGACGAGGCAGCGCTCGTAAAGATACTCACAGAGCCGAAGGACGCTCTGATAAAGCAGTATCAGAAGCTCCTTTCTTTTGATAATGTGCGTCTGAGGTTCACGGACTCCGCCCTCAGGGCAATTGCAAAAAAGGCGGCAAAGAGAAAGTCAGGAGCGCGCGGCTTAAGGGCCATCCTTGAGGAGACAATGCTTGATGTGATGTATGAAATCCCATCGCAAAAAGGCATAAAAGAATGCCTTATAAGTGAAGATACTATAACCAAAAAAGAAAAACCCATCCTCGTATACGAAAAACAGGCAGAGTCGGCATAGCTGCGTTCTTCCGTCCTTCCTTGCTTTTCTCCTGCTGTAATAAATATAATCTACAATGCTTTCCAAGATACTGAGCGCCAGCGTTGTAGGAATTGATGCGCATCCTGTTGATGTTGAGGTTGACATTGCGTCCCGCGGGCTGCCGCACTTCTCTGTGGTAGGGCTTCCTGATGCTGCTGTAAAGGAAAGCAGGGACAGAGTCAGAGCTGCTCTTAAAAACATAGGGTTTAATTTCCCGTTAAAGCAGATAACAGTTAACCTGGCGCCTGCTGACTTGAAAAAAGAAGGCTCGGCCTTTGACCTTCCGATTGCAATAGGAATGATAACGGCAGAGGGCGTCCTTGAGATGAATTCAACTCAAGGCTATCTCTTTACAGGAGAGCTCTCGCTTGACGGCAAGATAAAGCCTGTGCGCGGCGCACTGTCAATGGCTATCACGGCAAAAAGCCTCGGGTTGAAAGGAGTAATACTTCCAGAGGAGAATGCGGCAGAGGCGGCGGTTGTGAAAGGCGTCTCTGTATTCGGAATGAAGAGCCTTCCTGAAGTCATAGATTTTCTGAAAAACGGCTCATCAGGAAAAACATTCACCCTGGACCTGGATAAAACAATTGAAGAATATTCTCTTTATGAAGATGACTTTTCTGAAGTCAAGGGCCAGGAGCATGCAAAGAGGGCGCTGGAGGTCGCAGCGGCAGGAGGGCACAATGTCTTAATGATAGGCCCTCCGGGTTCAGGGAAAACAATGCTTTCAAAGAGGCTTCCCACGATACTTCCAAAGATGACCTTTGACGAGGCGCTGGAGGCAACAAAGATATACAGCGTTGCAGGCCTGCTGAAAACAGGACAGCCCTTGCTTGCAACACGCGCATTCCGGTCGCCGCATCATACGATTTCAGATATTGCGCTGATAGGGGGCGGAGCTATCCCAAAACCGGGCGAGGTCAGCCTTGCGCATAACGGCGTTTTGTTTCTTGATGAGCTTCCTGAATTCAAAAGAAATGTCCTTGAGGTCTTAAGACAGCCTCTGGAAAACGGAGAGGTAACCGTCTCAAGGGCAATGGCGTCAATAACCTATCCTGCGAATTTTATGCTCGTTGCCGCAATGAACCCATGCCCCTGCGGTTATCTGGGAGATTCAAGGCATCAATGCACATGCACCCCGGGACAGATACACAGGTACAGGCACAGGGTATCAGGCCCTCTGCTTGACAGGATTGACATTCATATTGAAGTGCCTGCCGTGCCGTATAAAGAACTCTCAACAGAATCTTCAGGAGAAAAATCAGCGTCAATAAGAGAGCGGGTTATAAAAGCAAGGGATGTCCAGCTTGAGCGGTTTAAAAACGACAGGATATATTCAAACGGTCAGATGAAGACGCGGCATACCAAAAAATATTGCAAGTTTAAGCCTGAGGCGCAGTCCCTTCTTGAAAACGCAATGCAGAAGCTCGGTCTTTCGGCAAGGGCATATACGAGAACGCTTAAATTATCCAGAACAATCGCTGACCTGGATTCATCGGAGAGCATACAGTCCCACCATGTCTCAGAGGCGATTCAATACAGAACCTTGGACAGAGGAATGTTTTGAGGCTTCGCTTACTACTTATTCCGCAAGTGGTTTAGACAGGATGAATTAACGCTTAACGGCAGAGACTTTTCTATACTGTATCACGGTTTCATACTCAATACGCGCATGGTTACTCTCAAGGGCATCAGCGGTCCCGCTGCAATTGAGAGACCCTTTCTTCATCTTCTTATGAGCTTTAATCATATTGGTAACTACGGAAGTGAGGTCAAACCCGCCTCCGTCGCAGCCCTTTATCATACAGTCCATTTTAAAATAGGCATACGAGGTAGGGAAGATATTAACAGTGCGCACCATAAGAAGAGGGATTGCCGCTTTGCGATAATATGACATTTGAATTACGATGCCGGAAACTGTAGGGAATCGGTCCGAAACTAAACCCGCAGCAATATTATCCTGCTTTTTTAATTCCATCTTTAAGGCATAATTTTGTCTGTGATTTTGTCTGTTTGCCATGGCCCCCTCATGAAATAAAAATCCTCCCCGAGCATCTCGGGGAGGATTTTGCCTGTCAATTACAGCTTTGCTACATTGATTGCCTTGGGGCCTTTCGGTCCCTTTTCGGTGTCAAAGCTGACTGAGTCACCCTCGGCAAGACTCTTAAAGCCGTTGCCCTGGATGGACGTGTGGTGGACAAATACATCACTGCCGTCTTCGCTTGTGATAAAGCCGAAGCCTTTTGAGTCATTGAACCACTTTACTGTTCCATTAGCCATTTCTTTACCTCCTTTTTTTAAACTCAAATCTCAGAAGGTCTCAACAAATAAAAAAAGCCGCAAAGTCGAAAAGTCTTTGTGGCCTCATAAACTGCAAAAACTTCTAAAATCCTGTTTGTAGGATAGCATTCCCTCGCCCCGTTTGTCAAGCAACTTATACCTTTGCTTGACAGGATTCCCCTGAAGTGGTAGTATTAAGCATTAAAATAACTGCAGTACGCGGATGAAAACTACGTCATTGTAAGCCCCGGAATACATCATGGTTTTTTCCCCAAACGCAGAAAAAAGGAGTCTAATGGAATTTCACAAGTTTAATTTTCACCCCCAAATCGCTGCCGGGATTAAGGCAGCGGGCTTTGTAACGCCAACACCGATTCAGGAGCAGGCGCTTCCCCCCGTACTTCAGGGGAAAGACGTCATGGGCCTTGCCCAGACCGGAACAGGCAAAACAGCGGTCTTCGTGCTGCCGATACTGGAGCGCCTGATAACCAAACCGCGCGGCCGCATCCGCGCCCTTGTCATTGCGCCAACACGCGAACTTGCTGAGCAGATAAACACTACCTTCTCGGACCTCGGCGGCACAACGCACATGCGCAACATCACAATCTACGGCGGCGTAGGCATAAACCCGCAGATACAGAAACTGCGCTCCGGCGTCGAGATCATCGTCGCCTGCCCCGGCCGCCTGCTCGATCATATCAATCAGGGAACGATAAACCTTTCGGGAGTAGAAGTCCTTGTCCTGGATGAGGCGGACCGGATGTTCGACATGGGCTTTCTGCCTGATATCAGGAAGATAATCAAACATATACCGGCCAGGCGCCAGACACTGTTATTCTCGGCAACAATGCCCGATGATATCCGTCGGCTGGCCCGCGAGGTCATGCAATCCCCTGTTACTGTGCAGGTCAATTACGACGCACCGGCAAGCACAGTTGCACATGCCCTCTACCCTGTGGATCAGCACCTTAAGACCGCTCTCCTCCTTGAACTGCTGCGCCATACCGACACAGAGTCGGTCCTGATATTTACGCGCACCAAGCACCGCGCTAAGCGCGTGGGTCAGCAGCTGGAAAAGGCAGGCTACAAGGCTGCATCGCTTCAGGGGAACCTGTCGCAGAACAAGCGCCAGGCCGCACTGAACGGATTCCGTGACGGCTCGTATCAGGTGCTTGTTGCCACCGATATTGCTGCCCGCGGCATTGATGTCTCACTCATATCACACGTCATCAACTACGACATCCCCGACACCACCGACGCCTACACACACCGAATCGGCCGCACCGGCCGGGCTGCAAAGACCGGGGATGCCTTCACGTTCGTTACTCGCGAAGACGAGGATACAGTGCTCGGCATTGAACGTGTTCTCGGCAAAAAGATAGAACGGCGCACACTGGAAGGCTTTGATTATAAAAAATCCGCACCGGCGCGGGACAGCGAGTTTGCCCGTCCGCCGCGTACACCGCAGCGCCGCCGGGAGCAGAAGAAACCGGAACCATTCAGGACTCGTACAGCCGCCGTTGGACCGCAGAAAGGCCGCCATGTCCAGCCGACGCGCGGGGTTGCTCACAGAGGTTCCGCTCCTCAGCGCCCCTCTGATTTAGCGACACTCAAGGACAGGGGGCACAAACCCTTCACCGGCCGCTGAGACCCACTTACTAAAAGTCTCAATAACGACCGCGCCATGTAAACTATTGTCTGATTGCCATTATTTACTAAACCCTCTATACTGAATAGTCCCGGGCTGCTCGGGATAAAAATGGGGCGCCAATACGCTGGAGGAGACACACATGGCAATTGAAACGAAAATCGAAGGGAATAAGCTCATTATCACTTGCGACCTGGAGAAGCCTAAGCCAAGCGCATCAGGGAAAACGCTTGTAGTAGTCAGCACAAGAGGCAATATAAAAACATCTTGCATGGTAGAAGGGAAACCATTAACAATCGGGCTGAACGCCTATAT
>MNVK01000134.1 GCA_001871685.1 Nitrospirae bacterium CG1_02_44_142 | reverse complement strand
CAATGAAATTACAACTGCTATTAAACATGCAGGTGAATCGCATAAGCAGATAACAGAGGACACAGGAAAACTTGTGGATTTCTCCAATGAGAATGTAACGTCACTGCTTGAGATGAAGGCAACAGGGGATGAGATAGCCTTAAGCACAGGCAGATTATTCAAGGCTGCGGAGGATGCTTATTCTGCTGTTGCCGAGGTGTCACAGACTGCCAAGGTAATTGCAGAGAATGCAGGAGAGGCGTCTTCGGCGGTGGAGGATACATCCGCTGCTGTTGAGGAGATAAATGCCTCGGTAAAGGAAGTTGAGGGCAATGCAAAGGAATCAGCCCGTCTGGCGTCAAACACCAGGGCCATGCTTGGAGGGCAGTGCTTAGATGAGGTTTCAGACGCCATAACCAGTATGGATACGCTGATGTCGGAAGTTAAGCAGTCTTCTGAAATAGTAAGCCGGCTCAGCGGCAGGTCAGCGGATATAGAAAAGGTATTAAAGGTGATAAAGGATGTTACAGAGCAGACAAACCTCCTGAGCCTGAATGCCGCAATACTTGCAGCGCAGGCAGGCGAATACGGGAAGAGTTTCTCTGTTGTGGCTGATGAGATAAGAGGGCTGAGCGACAGGACTTCCGCTTCAACAAAGGAGATATCCAATATAGTTAAAACAATACAGTCTGAAATAGCGGACGCGGTAAAGGCCATAGACAGCAATATGAACAGGGCAGCCGAAAGTCATACCCTGGTCTATAAGTCCGGGGAAGATATGGCCAGGGCGCTGGAAGTTGCTCAGAAGTCTGCGGCCATGGCGGATGCAATAGAAAGGGCCACAGGGGAGCAGACTAAAGGACTTAAGCAGATTGCGGTTTCAGTAGAGAATATCCGTAAGATGATGGAGCATACCGCGAAGGCAACACAGGAACAGCAGACAGGGACAGCCCATCTTCTTGAGAGCGTTAGCGACGTCAAAGATGCAGCGGATATTGTCAAGCGCGGCGCCGAAGAAGAGGCGGCGGGGATAAAGGCGGTATCAACGAATCTTGAGCTTGCAGATGAGCGGATAAAGCAGATAGGGGAGGCAACATCAGGTTATCAGAAGGTTAATGAGGGCACTGCTGACGCTATGGAGCAAATGCGGGCGATAGGAATGGCTGCCGTGAAAGATGTTGAAGAGGTCTCAATCTCCCTGACAACGCTTTCTAAGGAAATTGAACTGCTCAAAAAAGAGATGGAGGCCTTTAAGGTTAAAAATGCGAAATAGAGCAGCAGAGCAGCAGGCAAACAAATCACCTGTTATTACTGCGCTACTGTTCTGAGGGGTGTTATGGAAAAATTTGCCGTTTTTAAAATAGGGGAAGAAGATTTCGGCGTCAATATAAACAGGGTTGTTGAGATTCTGAAATCACAAAAAATCTATTTTCTCCCTGAACTGCCTGATTTTATCTCAGGCGTTATAAATGTCAGGGGCGATGTAATCCCTTTGCTGGACCTTAGAAAGCGATTCGGCATTCATACCGGGGCCGAAAAATGCCGGATAATAGTGGTCCGCTGTGAGGATGAGAAGATAGGGCTTCTGGTGGATGAAATAGATAAGATAATCCCATTCCATCCGGAGGAGATAAGCGCTCCTCCAGCCATGTTTAAGGGGTTGAAGACAGAATATCTTACAGGCCTGGGCAAAAAAGAAGACAGGATAATAATACTTCTTAATATTGAAAGGCTTCTTACATCAGAAGAAAAGATAGCGCTTCAGTCCGCATCTCTTACAGCCGACGGCCTGTCTAACGATTCATAGCGCCTACAACGCATGGAAAGGAAAAAATGCAGGAACTGGAATATCTGCTTGACAGCGAGGATGTAGAGGTAAGAAGAGAAGCTGTTGAACGGTTGAGAGGCGTTACGTCGGAGACCTCCATCAGATTGCTTCTTAAGGCAATGAAGGACGTCAGCTGGAGGGTGAGAAAGACGGCGGTTGACATTCTGTTCAATGACTATTCCATAGAAGCGTATATCAACGGCTTGATTGCCCTTCTTTATATTGATGCTAATGCAGGCGCCAGGAACTCAGCCATAGAAACCCTCATAAAGCTGGACAAAAAAGCCACACTTTTTTTAGTTGAGGCTTTTAATACTCAGAACAGGGATGTGAGGAAATTTATAATAGATGTGCTCGGCGAGTTCAGAGATAAGAGGTCGCTGCCTCTGATGCTTGAAGCCCTTAAAGACGAGGATGACAATGTCAGGGCGTCCGCTGTTGAGCATCTTGGAAAAATAGGCGAACCGGCGGTTGTGAATGCGCTGATAGAGATACTTGAAAGCGGCGACCTGTGGACGTCATATCCCGCCGCTGATGCGCTTGGAAGGATTGGCGACAGGAAGGCTGTGCCTTCTCTTGTTAAAGCCCTTTCTACAAAGACCCTCAGAGAACCGGTGCTAAAGGCGCTTGGCAGGTTTTCTGCGCCTGAAACGCTCAAGAACATAGTTCCCCTTCTTGAGGACTCGTCAAAGACAATACAGGAAGAAGCAATAAAGACGATAAGGAATTTTTATCACAACGGCGTGAAAGAAGATATTATTGCGGAAGAAATGAGGAAGTTCTTTGGGGACCGCATTATTAATATTCTTGTTGCGCAGGCCTGGAGCGCTAAGGCGGATGTGAGGATTTCTGCAATACTGCTGCTCGGCCTTATGAGAGATGAAAGGGCGCTTGCTCCGCTTCTGGAGCTTTCATTGGAAGAGGAACTGGCGGAGGATGTAAAGAGGTCGCTTGTCTTTATCGGGAGAGACAAGCCGGAGGTCATTCTGCCCTTGTTTGATACAGTAAGCCCTTACCAGATGAGGTTTATATGTGATGTTGCAGGCGAGCTGGCCTCGCCTGTTTTTTATGATGCATTTGAAGGACTGATGAATGATGAAGACGGTCATGTGAGAGCGAGCGCAGCGCTTGGAATCTCCAGGATAGGCGATGTAAGGGCGGTAGAGCCGGTAAAAAAACTGCTCTCTGATGAGTATGAGGATGTGCAGGAGGCTGCGGTTGCCGCGTTATCTAATCTTAGAGCAGGTCTGTCGGCAGATGAGCTAATCAAGATGATTGGCGGCAGGAATCCTGTGCTGAGAAAAAATACTATATTAGTGCTTGGGGAAATCGGCGCGGTTAAGGCTGTGCCGGCAATCGGCTTTGCGCTGAAGGATGACAATATCAAGGTAAGACACGCGGTTGTCAGGGCGCTGTCCATGATAAAAACAGATGAGTCTATAAAATATCTGACGCTGGCGCTTACGGATGAAAATGCCGATATAAGGGTTTCTGCGGCATTGAGTCTTGGCTTGATTAAAAGACAGGGCGTATCAGACTCTCTTGTCCTTTTGCTTGCAGACCCTGATGACGCAGTCAGGGCGGCGGCAGTCAAGGCGCTTGGCGAGTTAGGCGACAAAGACACTGTAAGCAGGCTTATTAAACTGCTTTCAGACCCTAATGGATTTGTTGTGACTTCCACGATGGAGTCTCTGAGCAGGATAGGCGGCGAAACTGCCAGGAATGCCTTGGCAGGAATGCTTTCTTCGCAGGATAAGGAGATAAGAAGGACTGCTATAAGAGCGCTTGCTCCATTTAAGGATGTGGAGAATATAATCCTGCCCTATCTTAACGATTCTGATTGGGCTGCAAGAATGGCCGCTGTTGAGGCCCTCCGAGCAGCTCGGAGCAGTTCGGGGAGCGTGAGGGTTGAACTTGAGAAATTACTTGATAGAGAGGACGACCCTGCTGTAAGAAAGGCTGTGGAGGAGTGTCTTGATGCTTGAAACAGAAGAGAACATTCCCCTGCCGGATGACGTATTCAGACTCCTCAGGGACCTTATAAAAGATTACTGCGGCATGTATTTTGATGATAATTCAAAATACCTTCTGGAGAAAAGACTGTCTAAAAGAGTAAAGAGTCATCATCTGAATGATTTCAGGGATTATTACAGGCTGCTGTTATACGATAAGCGGAGGGATGAAGAGCTTACGTTTATTGTGGACGTCCTCACTGTAAATGAAACTTATTTTTTCAGGGAGATAAGCCAGTTAAAGACGCTGAGCGAGGAGATACTGCCGGAGCTTAAAAATATAAACAGGGAGTCAAAAAAAATAAGGATATGGTCTGCAGCCTGTTCTACCGGAGAAGAGCCTTATACAATCGCAATGCTGGCGCTGGAGCAGGGTTTTTTTACGGGGTGGGATGTGGAGATACTCGGCAGCGATATCAACCAGAGGGTGCTGCAGCATGCAAGAAGGGGCGTGTACAGAAAGAATTCATTCAGGACTACAGAGGAGCATTATATAGAAAAATATTTTACGCCTGAAGACAATTTTTATAAGATAAACGACAATGTCAGACAGCTTGTAAATTTCAGCTGCCTTAACCTTCTGGACCCTTTCAAGGTGAAATTCGTAGGTGAAATGGATGTGATATTATGCAGAAATGTGCTCATATATTTTGACCTGGAGACGAGGAAAAAGGTAATCGGAAATTTTTACGAAAGGCTTGTTGACGGAGGGTATCTGCTGCTCGGTCATGCAGAATCATTGATGAATATTTCCACAGCCTTTACGCTTAAGCACTTCAAACATGATATGGTTTACCAGAAACCGCCAAAACTTGCGGCAGCAATGTCATCTGAAAGCCTTGTGAAAATGGCATGGGGGAATAAAATATAACTATGACGGCAGATGCGAAGATAAAAGTCCTGATTGTTGATGATTCGGCTTACAGCAGACAGACGATAAAGAAGATGCTTGAAACGGAGCCGGGTATTGAGGTTATAGGCATAGCCTCCGACGGCATAGAGGCCATGGTAAAGACCCTGAGGCTGAGGCCCGATTTAATTACGCTTGATTTTGAGATGCCGGCTATGGACGGATTCAGTTTTCTGAGATGGCTGATGAAAGAAAAACCCATCCCGGTGATAATGGTAAGTTCTTATTCCGACACCAAGACTGTGTTCAAGGCGCTTGAATTGGGCGCGGTTGATTTTATTGCAAAGCCGACAAAGAGGGCCTCTGTGGAACTGCAGGGCATAGAGAAGGACCTTCTCAACAAGGTAAATGCCGTAAGAAGCCTCCGTATGGATAAATTAAGCAGGAACCTCACCCTGATGAGTCCCGAGCATCTCGGGATTGAAGCTCCGGTTAAAACTGATTCAGTAATAGGTGATATTGAAGTTGTGGCGATAGGCTCGTCAACAGGCGGGCCTGCAGCGCTCCAGATAATCCTCACACGGCTCCCGAATAATTTTTCCGCTTCAGTAGTTATAAGTCAGCATATGCCGAAGGGTTTTACAGGGCCTCTCGCTGAAAGGCTTGACAGTCTCGCCGGGATGAAAATAAAAGAAGCGGAAGACGGAGATGTTATTGAACGGGGAAGGGCGCTGATATGCCCGGGCGGCTGCCACATGATGTTTAAGAAAAAGGGGAGCGAACATCATGTGCGGCTAAAAGAAGCAGTCAATGAAGATAAGTATGTGCCTTCGGTTGATTTAATGATGTCATCCGCCGCAGAATATTACGGAAGCAAGGTCACGGGCGTTGTTCTTACAGGCATGGGGAATGACGGAAAAAACGGAATGCTGGAAATTAAATCAAAAGGCGGTTATACTATAGCTGAATCAGAGGAGACTGCCGTGGTTTTTGGAATGCCTGCTGAGGCTATAAAGGCAGGGGCGGCGGACAGAGCGCTTCCGCTTTCTGAAATACCGGTGGAGTTAATAAACATAGTTAATAGAGGGGCTGCGGCCCATAGAGGAGATTGATGGAAAGAGAGACCAGTATCGGAAAGAAGGCTGATGAGTTTCTTCAGATGTTTAGAAAGGGAGAAGAGTTTACTCAGGAGCTTCTTAAGGAAAATGAGAGGTTGAGGTTCAAGCTGGCCCAGCTTGAAGATGCTGTTGAGCGTTCAGGCGATGAGGCGAAGGTAAGGCTTTACGAAGAGCGGATAAAGGTTACGGAAGACGAACTGAATTCCCTTAAGGAAAGATTCAGGCAGGTTGAGGAAGAAAACAAGGATTTTGCGGCAAAGTATGTTGAAGTTGAAGATGAGAATAACAACCTGGCCAACCTCTATGTTGCAAGTTACCAGCTCCACTCAACACTGGATTTCAATGAAGTTCTGAGGATAGTCCTGGAAATAGTGATAAACCTGATAGGCGCCGAGAAATTCGCAGTGCTCCTTATGGAAGAGAAGACAAATGAGCTTATCCCTGTTGGGGCCGAGGGCCTAGCCATTTCGGATGTTCCTAAGGTAAGGTTTGGCGAAGGGATTATAGGGACTGCCGCGAGGGAAGGCGAGAGCTATTTTTCTGAGAATATACATAATAACAAAGGCAGCAACTCTATGGAAAATCCCATAGTCTGTATCCCTTTAAAAATTAAAGAGCATGTGATAGGCGTTATTGCCATATATTCTCTTCTCATTCAGAAAAAGAAATTTTCAAATGTTGACTATGAGCTTTTTAATCTGCTTGCAGGGCATGCCGCCACTGCTATTTTTTCTTCAAGACTATATACCCAGTCAGAGAGAAAACTGACTACAATACAGAGTTTCCTTGACATGCTGAAAGAAAAACCGAGGAGGTAGCGGACAAGATGCCGAATATTCTTGTGGTAGAAGATTCTCCGACGATGAGACAGCTGATAAGTTTTGCTATGAAAAGGATAGCAGGCTCAAAGGTGATTGAAGCAACAGACGGCGTTGACGCCTTGAAAAAATTATCTTCCGAAAAAATAGACCTTATACTTTGTGATATAAACATGCCTGTAATGGACGGCTTGAAACTCGTTAGTCTGGTAAGGGGCAGTCCCGGCTATAAAGACATACCTATAATAATGATAACCGCAGAAGGCGCCGAGGAAGACAGAAAGAGGGCGCTTGCTATCGGAGCTAACGCATATCTTCCGAAACCGATACAAACGCAGGAACTTATAAAACTCGTCAACGGTTATATCAGCAAATGATTCGTCTGCGACCCATGGTCTGCGGCTCGTAGAACGGCTATGGTGCCGGAGGCCGGATTTGAACCGGCACGCCCTCGCGGACGAGGGATTTTAAGTCCAAAAATACTATTTCTCTGTAACCAAAACAGCCCCCATAATCCCGAATTAGAAAAATAAGGCTGTCAAAGGAAACAGTATTTTTACCCATTGACTTAACATCAAGTTGGTTGTATCATAAGCAATGACATTCCTTGTTAATTATTGGCGGAATCCAGCAGGGAAAGCGCCTGTTGAAAAATACATTGACGAGATAAACAACAAGGGAGAAAAAGCAGAGTTACTTTCTGCATTGAAGGGGATACAGGAATACGGCACGGACGCGGTGGGTGTTGAGTTCAGGCAGATAGAGGGCAAGCTCTGGGAGCTAAAGATAAGAACACATGGCAGCCAGCACAGGATATTTTATGTTGTGATTAAAGGCAATGAGATGTTACTTCTTCATGCCTATTTGAAGAAGACACCCAAAGCGCCTTTAAGAGAGATTGAAACTGCAAAACAAAGGATGAAGCAATTGATGGAGGTTAAAAAATGAGAAGCGACCTTGATAAACATATTGAGAGACACTTGAAAGACAAGGAGTTCAGGATTTATTTTGACAGGGCAGAGGCTAAAAGGAAGATTGCTCAGGAGATAGCATCTTTAAGAAAGGCATCCAATATCACACAGGCGCAGTTGGCAAAAGAGATTCAGACAAGCCAGCAGGCTATCTCAAGGCTTGAAAGCCCTAATGACAAGCGTATGCCTTCCCTTGAATTCCTTGACAGGATTGCAAAGGTTTTTAACAGAAGGCTCGTGATTTCGTTGCAGAGGTAAAACAGAATTTTAGGGCAATAGGGCAAAGTAGATTTTACTTGAACTTTCTTTTAACAGGTGTTATTTTTATTGCAGGATTGGATAGCTTGAGCGAAGAAAAAATGACAACCCATAAATTCTTTAAGGTTGTTTGTTTTCTTTTATGCCTCTTTGCTTTTTCTTGTGAGGAAAGCCCCCAGAAGATAATAGAGAAGGCGAAAAAATCAGTTGTTACTATAAAAACGCCAAGTGGTTCAGGGTCTGGGTTTGTTGCCTCTGCTGACGGCTTGATTATCACAAACAATCACGTAGTCGAAAACCACGAAACAGTAGAAATTCATTTTCCGGATGGTAGAACTACTGTGGCATCTCCAATCAAAAAAGGGTTGTCTGTTCTTGATGTTGCATATCTTAAGGTTGACGGTTCAAAGTTTGATTACTTGCCCATGAATACTAACTGCAATACAGGGGATGAGGTATATGCTATAGGCGCGCCGTTAGGCTTATCAGAGTCTGTTAGCAAGGGGATAATCAGCAATTGTGACCGCACGCTCAAGGGAGTCAAATTTATCCAGACAGATGCGGCTGTAAATGCGGGAAACAGTGGTGGTCCTTTAATAAACATGAAGGGCGAGGTAGTTGGCCTTCTTACTTTTAAGATATCTGCCGAGGGAGTTGAAGGTCTTAACTTTGCATTATCCCCCGCAGTAGTGTGGGACTATTATGAGAACAAATTGACCAATCTTGAGGAGGCATTAAAAAAGGAAGTCACAGCACAAAATCCTGTCAATAAAAGCACTTCGGGCGAGCCTTCCTGGGTTGTACTTTACGAATGGGATGATCATACAGATTTATATGATGTTAATAATATAAATTTTATAAGCAAGAATGTTTTTGACGCTTGGATGAAGATGATATACAAGACACCTCAACCAATAGGCAGTCGATTGTATAAGGAATGGAAGTTCCTAATGAGATGTGATTGTACGGAGAAAAGCTTTTTGATGCTGAGCAGTAAAGTTGTTTATATTGAGGGGGATACGTACACCGAACCGTCCCCTATTGAAAAACACTATGCTGAACCTAACTCATCGGCAATGCTGATCATAAATCAGGTTTGCAGGTGATAAAACCAAAAGTTACTAATGGCGATTTGGTTATTTGAGTCTGAAATGGAAAAGTTTTTCTAATCTGCGGATTATTTCTTTTTTCCCATCTCAGCTTTAGTAGTAGCGACTATTCTCTCAACAGTAACGCTGATATTCTCCGTCCAATTTTATCCTAAAATATTTTTTGTGTTGTTCAATAAATTTTTCTTGACATCAATTATTCTATTCAGTATTATAATTACAGTAGTGTATTTATAATTTTAAACGGGAGGGAAAATGAATTTTAACAGCAAGGCTGTATCAAAGATAACAGGCTTAAGCTTTAGGCAGATTGATTACTGGGACAGCACCCATTTCATAAAACCCTCTGTGAGCGAGGCAACAGGCTATGGCTCTGTAAGACTTTATTCCTTCAATGACCTGATTCAATTAAGAGTAGCTAAGACTCTTATGGATAAAGGCATCAGCATCCAGAAGATAAGAAAGGCTATAAATTATCTAAAGAAGAACATGCCGGAAATAAAAAAACCTCTCTCTGAACTGAAGTTTTTAACAGATGGTGAGACAATCTTTGTGCTTACAAAGGACAAGAAGGAGATAATTGATACTTTAAAGAGCGGGCAGCTTGTCTTCTCCATTGCTTTAGGTGAGATTGTGGAAGGGCTTAAAGGTGAAATTATAGCCTTACAAAGAGAAAAGAAATACACTGTTGCGATCAAAGGCAAAAAATATTCTGTAGTTCTTTATCCGGACACAGAAGATGGGGGATTCTGGGTTGAGTGTCCCTCATTGCCCGGATGTGCTTCGCAGGGCGATACGATAGAAGAAGCCCTTGAAATGATAAAAGATGCAATAGCAGGACATCTTGCGGTAGTTGAGGAAAAGAGAAAGGTTAGAAAGGCTGCATGAGCAGTATTCATAACCTTAAACCAGACAGGGTTGTAAAGGCTTTTGAAAGGGCCGGATGGAGGTTGGAAGGTCAAAGAGGCAGCCATGTAAAGCTCACAAAAGAAGGAAGTCTCTATGTCCTGTCAATCCCTGTGCACAAGGGCAAGACCATAAAGCAAGGTTTGTTGAGAGACCAGATTAAAAAGGCAGGGTTGGCAGTGGATGAGTTTTTGGGGCTATATAAGTAGCCTCTTAGAAAAACAACCCCTTGATTTAATATGGTGCCGGAGGCCGGATTTGAACCGGCACGCCCTTTGGGGACGAGGGATTTTAAGTCCCTTGCGTCTACCAATTCCGCCACTCCGGCATAAAGACAGTGACAAGTTACGAGTAAAAAAATAAAAAAGATCCTGAAGACTCGCCGCTGCTTTTAAGATACTAAAAAAGAGCATCGAAGTGCAACTTAAACCTTGATAATTTTCCCCTCATCCATGAGGAGCATGCAATCAGCAAGCCTTTTAGCCTGCATCATATCATGGGTGGCAATAATGATTTTGGATCTGCCTTCTTTTTTCATATTCAAGATTATATTCTCCACGATTTCCGTATTTTCATTATCAATGGATGCTGTGGGCTCGTCAAGAAATAGCATCTCAGGCTCTATGACCATTGCCCTTGCAATACCTAACCTCTGGGTTTCACCGCTTGAAAGCGTAAGGGCATTGTGATTTTTTTTATGAATGAGCCCGACAAAATTTAATGCATCATTAACTTTTCTTTCTGTCTCTTTGTTTTTTCCTCCCCTTATTTTCAAGCCGTAAGCCGCATTATTAAAAACTGTAGTGTTAAACAAACCAATCCCTGGCAAAACAAGGGTAATCCTGCGTCTGAGTTCAATGTCTTTGTTTAAGACATTACCTTCGGAAGATACACCCCCCTTTAATTCCCCCCTTGGCAAGGGGGGATGCAGGGGGGTATCTCCTGAAAAATAATTGACCTCTCCGTTATCAGGACTTTCAATAAGGGCGCATATCCTGAGCAGCGTGGATTTACCGCTGCCATTAGATCCCGTTAATACATAGACGCCATTTCTGTCAAAAGAAAATGAGCATGCATTCAGGACAGGTTTCCCGTTATAGTTTTTCCGGACATCGGATATATTAAGTCTCAGGCTCATCTGTTTACCGGAAGCGCTCCTTTCCTCTGAACAAAGTGCAGAGCAGAGTTTATCACAAGCGAGATGGTTAAGAGTATTATTCCAAGAGCTATGGCAAGTTCAAAATTTCCCTTGTCTGTTTCCAGAGCAATGGTTGTTGTCATAACGCGGGTATATCCCGCAATATTTCCGCCGACAATAAGTATTGCGCCAACCTCTGCCATTACCCTCCCAAATGCCGCAATCATCCCTGACATTATTCCGTATCTTGCTTCTTTTATTATAGTAACCGACGTTTGAAGTGGTGTTGCTCCAAGTGTCATTGAAGCCTGCTTTATGATAGGGTTGACGCTGATAATTGCTGAATGACAGAGTGACACCGCAATTGGAAAAGCGAGTATTGTCTGGGCGATAATCATTGCTGACGGCGTATAAAGGAGTCCCATAAAACCGATGGGGCCGCTCCTTGACAGCATTATATAAACAAAAAGGCCAACCACAACAGGAGGAAGCCCCATAAGCGTGTTCATAATGCTTATAAATAATCCCCGTGCCGGGAATTTCTTCAAACTGACGAGCGCGGAAAGAGGAACGCCGATGACAGATACGATTATAAGCGCTGTTCCGGATACCCTGAGTGATAAAAATATTATGCTTAATAATTCCGCATCAAGGTTAAAAATTAAAGAGAATGCTTTTTTAAAACCAATTAGAATTGAATCCACATTCACCTATAATGTTTTTGTCATTGCGAGAGAAGCGAAGCAATCCCGTGTTCTTAAATACTGGGATGTCTGTTTTGAGATTGCTTCGGCACTTTGTGCCTCGCAATGACATAGTCAGAGGTTCGTATAATTTTTTACTTTGCATTGGGAATAAACAACTGATTCCCGTGTTTATCCCTGAATGACGCGATAGCATACTGCCCTTCCTTTGATATAATCCAGTTTATCAACTCCATAGCATCTTTGTATTTTACATGTTTATGCCTTTGTGGGTTTACCGCCATAATGCCGTACTGATTGAACAAAATGGGATCACCTTCGAGAACAATTACCATTTCGAGCTTGTCCTTATCTTTTGTTGCAAGCCAGGTGCCTCTGTCCGTAAGCGTGTATGCGCGCTTTTCATCCGCAATCCTCTGAGTCTTTTCCATCCCCTGTCCAACCTCAAGATACCACTTCTGCAAATGCGTAAGGTGGACTTTGTCCCCCTTACGAGAACCCCCTTTGGGATCTATATTTGCTTTCTTCCAGAGGGAAAGTTCTTTTGTATGAGTTCCTGAGTTATCGCCGCGGGATACGAAGAAGGCGCTGTTTTCAGCTATCTTCTTGAACACCTCAGAAGCCGATTTCATACCCTTTATCTTTGCAGGGTCGCTTGACGGGCCAATCACAACAAAATCGTTATACATTACATCATGCCGGTTGACGAAATAACCTTCCTCAACAGCCTTCAGTTCCTGCTCTTTAGCATGAACGAACACAACATCTGCATCGCCTCTTTTGCCTATCTCAATAGCAGCTCCTGTGCCAACTGCAACAATATCAATCTTTATTCCTGTCTTTTTTTCAAAAATCGGCAGGATGTAATCAAATAATCCAGAGTTCTGCGTACTCGTTGTTGATGCACAGCGGATTCTTGTCTCGGCAAATGCCAAAGTTGCACTACAAAGTACCATGATAACCAGCATTACAAAAGCAATCTTCTTCATTGACCTTCCTCCTTTAAAATAATTATCGCCGTAACAGTTTTATCTTTTTTTGCTGTAGTTTCAGATAAGTTTGAAAGTCGGTGACGTTGTCCCTTCCTTTTGTTGAAGTAGGAAGGACGCTCTTGCCCATATATTAAGCTGCTACCTCCTTTCTGTCAAGATTTTTTTGGACGTTGTCCCTTCCTTTTGTTGAAGTAGGAAGGACGCTCTTGCCCATATATTAAGCTGCTACCTCCTTTCTGTCAAGATTTTT
>MNVK01000064.1 GCA_001871685.1 Nitrospirae bacterium CG1_02_44_142 | reverse complement strand
GCAGTGCGCGCCTGCCGAGCGGAAAATCTTCAAGCCCTGGAATGAAAACACCCTTTGCATCGCCGACAATGACCCGGGGAACCCTTCCGTCTCTGGTTATCAGAATGCCTATCTGTCTTCCGATTTCCGATGAAAGCTCTGTAAGATACCTTGCCAGTTCAGGAGTTATTACTTTATCAGCCGGAACCTTCCTGCGGTAAACCTTTTCAAGCGCATGCAGGTAGTTTCCCTTAAGCCCGGATATGTTGCCGTAGAGTGATGGAATTTTTTACCCCCCCCCTGTATCGTCTATTGGAATCTTCTGTAACAAAATACAACAAATATCGCTGCAATGTCAAATAAAAACAGTTTAAAACTTAGAGCTTTGTTGTAGTAGAATATAGCAATGAGCACAGGCGAAGAAAAGGCATGGGAAGACTTAAACAACCTCAATCCTTCTGATGTATGCAGAAAGGCGCAGGTTTTCTACGACAAAGAAAACAGCTACATAGTGAAGTCATTTGGGATGGATTTCTCAGTTCATCCCGGCAAGCGAGCTATTAAAAACATTCAGCCTGAAGGAGAAATAATTCTCAACAAATACAGCTACTTTTTCAACCTGTCTGCTTTATGCTGCCTCATCAACGCAAAAGACATTCCCCTCTCAGGAAAACTTGTCAAACCGGCTGGACTTAAAGGCGGAGCGATTTTTTTCAGGGGCAGCCACGTGCTTCCGCTGGATAAGCTCGCTGAAAGGTATGGCAATGATAAGGCAGGTTTTATTGAAAAAGGCAAAAAACTCAATGGGAATCTCATGAATTACGGCGATGCATCCGTTGAACTCCTGCCGCTGCCGGGAATACCTGTAACGTTAATCCTCTGGCTCTCTGACGATGAGTTCCCTGCCAGGGCAGACCTGCTCTTTGATTCAACATGCGAGCAGCGCCTGCCGCTTGATATCTTATGGTCCATCGCAATGATGTCTGTGCTGGTGATACTGTGAACCTCAAACTTACAGAAAAAACTGACAGGCTTCTATCAAAGGAAAGAGGCGCGGTATTTAAAGAACCCGGCGGCAGGCTCAATGTCTGCCTTATTTATCCGAATACCTATCATGCCGGAATGTCAAATCTTGGATTTCAGGGAATCTACACGCTCCTTAACGACAGGAATGACACATTATGCGAAAGGGCATTCCTCCCGGATGAAGGCGATATTGATGAGTATATCAGGACAGATACAAAGCTCTTTGCTCTTGAATCAAAAAGACCTCTGAATAGATTTGACGTCTTAGCATTCTCGGTATCCTTTGAAAACGATTATCCTAATGTCTTAAAAATACTTGAGCTTGCCAATATCCCTCTCAGGGCGTCTGACAGAAATCAAACGCATCCGCTTCTTATAATCGGAGGAGTATGCTCATTTTTCAATCCCGAACCATTGGCTGATTTCTTTGACGTCTGCTTTGTCGGAGAAGCAGAAGAGATGCTTAATGAATTTATTGATACATATAAAAAATCAGAGACAAGGCAGGAACTTTATAAAAAAACAGCCGCGATAGAAGGCGTCTATGCGCCAAAGTTTTATAGCGTCAGATATGAAAAAAATCCCCCCTCACCCCCAATAATCCCCCCTCACCCCCCTTTAGTAAAGGGGGGCTGGGGGGATTTAAAAAGTAAGGGGATGGGGGGATTTTCGGGTGGAATTACTCAAAGAGAAGCAATAGAAGGAGCCCCTGAAAAAATAAAGAGACGGTATATCAAAGATATATCCGCTCACAGGTTCAGGCAGTCCATAGTCACGCCTGAAACAGAGTTCTCCGGCATGTATCTCATTGAGGCAATGCGGGGATGCCCGTGGAAATGCAGGTTCTGTGTCGCAGGCCATATCTACAGCCCGGCAAGAAAAAAGGAGCTGCCCGCAATAAAAGAAGATATTAATAATGCGCTGAAGATAACAGAAAGGGTCGGACTCATCGGACCTTCCCTGACAGATTATCCCTATATCAGCGAGGTTCTTAAAACAGAAGGTGTGGATTTTTCCATCACATCATTGAGGGCGAGCAGAAAAAGCGCTGAACTTGCAGGGCTGTTAAAGGGGCGCAAAAGTGTCTCAATCGCTCCTGAGGCAGGAACAGAGAGGCTGAGAAGAGTCATTAACAAGAAGATAACAGAAGAGGACATCATTGAAACATCAAGGCTTATTTTTTCAGAGGGCATAGAAAAGCTCAGGCTTTATTTTATGGTCGGACTTCCCACAGAGAATGACGATGACATTAAAGGCCTTATAAGCCTTGTAAGAAAGATAAGAGGCCTATCAAAAAAAGGGCACATAGTCCTGACCTTAAGCACATTCGTGCCAAAACCATTCACTCCGTTCCAATGGCACGGCATGGAAAAGATGGAGATTGTAAAAAAGAGGCTTAAGGCTGTAAAGAGTTCCCTGCTGCCGATAAAAGGGATAAAGGTATTTCACGATGTTCCGAAGCAGGCTTACATGCAGGGTCTTTTTTCTATGGGTGACAGGCGGATTTCAAAGGCTCTGGAGGCAATGCTCAGGACGCATGACTGGAAAAAGGCATGTATTGAGTCAGGCATAGACCCTGATTTTTATGTCATGAGGAATAAAGACTTCTCAGAAAAGCTCCCGTGGGATTTTATTGATTCAGGCCTAACAAAAGAAAAATTATGGGGAGAATATCAGCTGGCGCTTTCAGGCAGCAATCAGTGAGGGAAATCCTTATTTGCAGGCTGTCTTTTTTTTATGCCAGACAACATAACCCGCTATAAGCAGCGCACAAGCTCCTACGACGTAGATACTCCACTGCTTGCTCGCGGCAAAGACCTGCTCTTTGTTATTCCCTACAAAAAAGCCTATGTACGCAAGTATCCACACCCATACCGCAGCTCCTGCGGAGGTGTAGAAACAGAATTTTTTGAAGTTCATTCTCGCAAGGCCTGCAGGGAATGAGATGTAATGCCTTATTCCGAGTATGAGCCTGCCTATAAAAATGCTGATGCCTCCATGTGATTGGAAAAACTGCTCGCCCTTTTTTAAATGACTCTCCGAAACTCCAAAGTATTTACCGTATTTGAGTATAAAAGGCCTTCCCAGATAAATAGCAATTGCATAATTGAAGAGCGCTCCAAGAAGGCTTCCTGTAGTCCCGGCCAGGACCACACCGCTCCAGTTCATCTGCTTTTGCGAAATCAGATAACCTGCCGGAGGGATTACTAGTTCAGAAGGCAGCGGAATAAACGTGCTCTCAATAAACATCAAAAACACAATTCCGGCATATCCCATATTCCCTATTACACTAACAAGCCAGTTAAAAAATGCGTATAGCATTTGCATATTATAACACGGGACATCCATACATCGTTTGTATTTTAAATATTACTTTTACAATCAAATAGTTAAGATAAATAATATTAAGTTTTACTTCAACCAATCACATGTATATTGCTGTTCGCTGCTCATGTTAAAATGCCGTTGCTTTTTGAATTTTGGCTGCTTTTTTATTAAAAAATCCAAAAATATATTGAAATTTTATGCCGCCGTAGGGTATTTTAATTAGTCATAACTAAATTCTTAAATGCTTGGAGGATATTTGAATGTCAAAGACAGCTAAAAAATATGTTTACTTTTTCGGAAATGGAAAGGCGGATGGAAGAGGCGATATGAAGGGCCTTCTCGGAGGCAAAGGCGCAGGGCTTGCCGAGATGACTAACCTCAGAGTGCCTGTTCCTGCCGGGTTCACGATTACCACAGAGGCCTGCAACGAATATTTTAAGAACAAAAAGAAGTATCCGCAGGGAATGTGGGAGCATATTCTCACAAATCTGAAAAAAACAGAAAAGGCGATGGGCATGAAATTTGGCGACCATACCAATCCCCTGCTCGTTTCAGTTCGTTCAGGAGCAAAATTCTCCATGCCCGGCATGATGGACACTGTATTGAACCTCGGGCTTAATGATACGACGATGAAGGCGCTTATTAAAAAAACTAAAAATGACCGATTCGCCTATGACGCCTACAGAAGGTTTATAACAATGTTCGGAAACATTGTTATGGGTGTTGACAGGCAGAAATTTGAAAGAGCCCTTGAAGAGATAAAAGAAAGAAAGGGCGTACATCTTGATACTGACCTTACTGCCGCTGACCTTAAAGGCGTTGTGGATGAATTTAAGGTTATTTATAAGCGCAGCACAGGAGAAAACTTTCCCTCTGACCCCTATGAGCAGCTTAAAAAGGCTATAAATGCGGTGTTCAGCTCCTGGTTCGGAGACAGGGCTGTAAAATACAGAAAGCTTAACAACATACCTGAAAACCTCGGCACTGCGTGCAATGTTCAGGCAATGGTCTTCGGGAATATGGGAGAAAACTCCGGCACAGGCGTTGGTTTTACAAGAGACCCCTCCACAGGGCAGAAGAGGTTCTTTGCTGAATGTCTTATCAACGCTCAAGGAGAAGATGTGGTGGCAGGAATCAGAACCCCTCTCCACATCAGTGAACTGAAGAAAAGGCTTCCAAAGGCATACAACGAACTTGACAGGATTTATAAAAAGCTTGAGAAGCACTACAGGGATATGCTTGATATAGAGTTTACTGTTCAGGAAGGGAAACTCTATATGCTCCAGACGAGGGTCGGAAAAAGAACAGCGGCAGCAGCCCTCAGGACAGCCATTGATATGGTAAAAGAGAGGTTAATAGACAAAAGAACTGCGATACTAAGAATAGACCCTCAGCAGCTTGACCAGCTGCTTCATCCCACGATAGACCCAAAAGCGAAGGTCAGTGTGATTGCAAAAGGGCTTCCCGCCTCACCCGGCGCGGCTGTCGGCAAGGTCATATTCACGCCGGATGAAGCAGAAAAGGCTGCTGAAAAAGGAGAGAAGGTCATACTTGTAAGGACAGAGACGTCGCCTGAGGATATCGGCGGAATGCATGCCGCACAGGGTATTCTCACAGCCAGGGGTGGAATGACGTCCCATGCCGCTGTTGTGGCAAGGGGAATGGGGAAATGCTGTGTTGCAGGCTGCGGCGCAATAAATATAAACGAGAGCCAGAGGTATTTCACTGTTAACACATTCACCGTCAAAGAGGGAGATTATATCACGCTTAACGGCACACGAGGCGAGGTCATTCTCGGCGAGGCTCCGCTTATAATGCCGGAACTGACAGGCGATTTCGGCATATTCATGAAATGGGTAGATGGATTCAGAAAAATCGGGGTAAGGGCTAATGCTGACACACCCCATGACGCAAAGGTAGCCAGGAATTTCGGATCCCAGGGAATCGGGCTTTGCAGGACAGAGCATATGTTCTTTGAGCCTGAAAGGATATTCGCGGTTCGTGAGATGATACTTGCTGACGATACAGAAGGAAGGCAGAAGGCGCTCGCAAAACTCCTTCCTATGCAGAAAGGCGACTTCATAGGAATATTCAAGGAGATGAAGGGGCTTCCGGTCACAATAAGGCTTCTGGACCCGCCGCTTCATGAATTTATTCCCCATACAGATGAGGAATTGAAAGCGCTTGCGCATCAGATGGAGGTTCCTTTTGATAAGTTAAAGACAAGGAATAAGGCGCTGCATGAGTTTAACCCGATGTTAGGCCACAGGGGATGCAGACTCGGCATAACCTACCCTGAGATATATGCAATGCAGACGCAGGCAATAATTGAGGCTGCGTGCGAGCTTGCAAAACAGAGGGTTAAGATAATCCCTGAGATAATGATACCTCTCGTCGCACATGTGAATGAGCTAAAGATGATGAGGGAACTCGTCATTAAAGTTGCAGATGACGTCCAGAAGAAGTATAAAATAAAAATAAATTACACTGTAGGAACAATGATAGAACTTCCGAGGGCGGCAATAACAGCGGATGAAATAGCAGCATACGCAGACTTCTTCTCATTTGGAACAAATGACCTCACACAGACAACATTCGGCCTCTCAAGGGATGATGCTGGAAGATTCCTGCCCTTTTACGTTGAAAAGGGAATACTTGAGGATGACCCGTTCATCACCCTTGACCAGGGCGGCACAGGCTTAATGATAAAGATTGCGATTGAGAAAGGACGGAAGGTCAAAAAAGGCCTGAAGATGGGAATCTGCGGCGAACACGGCGGCGACCCGAAATCGATTGAGTTCTGCCACAAGGTCGGCTTAGATTACGTAAGCTGTTCGCCTTACAGGGTTCCGATTGCAAGGCTTGCAGGAGCACAGGCAGCGCTTAAGGAGAAAACAGGCGGCAAAGACCTGAGCAAATCAACAGTTTAGCTTTAAAATTTCCTGTCCTTAAAGGGAAGTTCAGGATTAAATGAATTCAAAAGGGCAACGCCCCTTATGTCTCCATTTGATTAAGGATTATGTTCATCCATACTATATTAAAAGTATCCCCGTAATCTTTCAGGAAACTTTTCATGGCGCCTTCGGGGTTTTCATTCTTTTTATATCGCTTAAACATCCTTTCAACATATGCCAAAACCCTCTTCTTATCAGGCGCCCTGAACGGATAAACGCTTCCGCTCATTGCATACCCCCCGTCAAGAGGCAAAAACCTGGCAGCGAATATATCGCCTTTTTTCAGGCCTTTTATTAAGGCCTTCTCCTTTAGAGAAACCTTTTCTCCAATAAGCAGGTCTTTAAGCAGGACCCTCTTATCCTTAGAGACAGACACAACTTCATAAAGGCTCAGCAAAATGCCTTTTATTTTATTCAGGAGCGCAACTTCATCGTCTTTTAATCCTGTGGAATCCTTTATGTAGAGGTCAATAAAAGTCTCTCCGGCGTCATTGGCTTTGTAATCAAAAATGAGCCAGTCCTCAAAATTTATAAATCCAATGTAAAGGGCATTCCCGCTGAGGAATTCATCAGGATTTTTCTCATCCCAGAAATATGCATAAGCCTTGTCAATGGATTCACCATGAGTTCCCCTGACATATTCTATGATTGATTCAAATATTTCGGTCTTGAGCCTCTCTTCTTTTCCCATGTATTATTCTCCTCTCTATCTAAGCGCAATGTATTGTTGTCTATTATAATAGAAAGCATCAGGCGGCTGCTTGATTTCCAATTTCCATACCTGATAAGCTAAAACATGCTGAAAGAGTTTTTTCTCGGTCTCTCTCTGAATAAAAAGCTCACCCTGATGATGATATTCCTGAGCTTTATTCTCACGTCAATTCTTATGGTTCTGTACTCACAATCCGAAAAGGCGCTGCATAAGGCATTTGAGACGCAGATTATTGAGCTTTCAAAGGCGATTCAGGTGGGCGTCAAAGAGATAACAAGCAAGGGGGATACAGATGAGGCAAGACTCCAGCAATACCTTAAGAGCCTGAATGTAAAAGACGTGAAAGAGATATCAATAATCAGCAATGCCGATGAAATCATTGCGAGTTCAAACCCGACAAAGATTGGCAAGCCCCTGAGCCAGAAAAGGAAGGAACTGATTATCAAGGCTGAACTCGGCGAATCTGTATCGCGCGAAGTAGGAAAGACATACAATGTAATAGTGCCTGTCATCTCCGGCGATGAGCATTATGGCTACATCCACCTGAGGATTAACACGGAGGATTTTTCAAAGGTCATGCGCGTCAATATGATAAAAAGGATTATAGGCACGTTTCTGGTCTTTGGAGCCGGCATCGTCATAGCTATGCTCTTTTCATGGAGATACACAAAACCGATACGCAATGTTGTTTCTGCCGCAAACAGGATTGCAGCAGGCGACCTTAAACAAACCATGGTAACAGACAGCAAAGATGAGATAGGAGAACTTACGCAGAACTTTAATCTTATGGTACAGAAACTGCGCGAGCAGAAACAGATGGAGGGAAAATTGCGCGAGGCGGAGCACCTTTCAGGCATCGGCCGGCTTTCAAGGAACATGGCCCATGAGATAAGGAACCCTCTGAATTTTATAAGCCTGAGCATAGACCACATAAAAGAAAAATTCTCTCCCGACGGCAAAGTTGATGCGGAAAAATTCCTTATTCGACAAATTCAAAATAGAAGGCATCCCTTAAAAATCCTGTGATTGTAAGGCGCTTTTGCTTGACATAGTTATTGCTATTTGTTATCTTCCGTATATCTCG
>MNVK01000029.1 GCA_001871685.1 Nitrospirae bacterium CG1_02_44_142 | reverse complement strand
AAAAAAGGCTGTTGAAAATGCAAAGCCGATACTCCTTGAACCTGTAATGAAAGTAGAGATTACAACACCTGACGAGACCCTCGGCGCAGTTATAGGCGACCTCAATTCAAAGAGGGGCAAGGTGCAGGGAGTTGAATCACAGGCGAGAAACCAGAAGATAACGGCCTTAGTGCCTATGTCCGAGATGCTGACATACGCAAACCAGCTCCACAGCCTTACCTCGGGAAGGGGGCTGTATTCAATGGAATTCTCACATTACGAAGAAGTGCCTTCACATCAGGCGCAGAAAATAATAGCTGACAAGGCTGCGCAGAAGAAAGAAAAAGCAGAAGAGAAATAAGACAAGAGGAGCATTTCCTGACATGGCAATCACAGATTCGCAGGGGCGAAAAGACATAAAAGACACTCTCAATCTTCCACAGACAGGGTTTCCCATGAAAGCGAACCTCACGCATAAAGAGCCAGAGCTGCTCAAGTTCTGGGAAGAGAATAAGATATATGAAAAGCTGCAAAACAAAAATTCAGGCAGCAAGCATTACATCCTCCATGACGGCCCTCCTTATGCCAACGGACACATCCATATCGGACATGCGCTCAATAAGATACTCAAGGACATAATCGTGAAATTCAAATCCATGCAGGGGCTTTATTCGCCTTATGTTCCGGGGTGGGACTGCCACGGCCTTCCAATAGAACTTCAGGTGGACAAAAATCTCGGGGATAAGAAAGACAAGATTGGCGTCCTTGAAAAAAGAAAGCTCTGCAAGGAATACGCCGAAAAATTTGTGGACATTCAGAGAGATGAATTCAAGAGGCTCGGAGTTATGGGAGACTGGGCAGAACCGTATCTCACAATGTCATACGAATATGAAGGAACGATTGTCAGGAAATTTTCTGAATTTGTAAAAAAGGGCTACGCATATAAAGGCAAGAAGCCCGTCCACTGGTGCCCTTCGTGTGTTACTGCTCTTGCAGAGGCAGAGGTGGAATATGCGGATAAAGAATCGCCGTCTGTATTTGTAAAGTTCGGAGTTCAGAGTTCGGAGTTTGGAGATAAGACGCCCTCCTTAGAGGGTAAAAATATTTTCTTCGTTATCTGGACTACAACTCCGTGGACACTGCCTGCAAACCTTGCCTTAGCTTTCCATCCTGATTTTATTTATGTAGCTGTTGAGGCAAATCACGAAAATAATCCCCCCCCGCCCCCCTTTAGCAAAGGGGGGATGGGGGGATTTTCTGATGAAGTCTATATTGTTGCCGAGGGAAGGCTTGAAGCTCTCAAAGAGAGAATAGATTTAAGCGGAAAAGTCCTCGCAAAAATATCAGGGAAAGACCTTGAAGGGATTAATGCGGAGCATCCTTTTATCCAGAGAAAATCAAGGGCTGTTCTCGGAGAATTTGTATCCCTTGAAGAAGGAACCGGAATCGTCCATATCGCTCCGGGACACGGCGAGGACGACTATAAAACAGGCTTAAAATACGGGCTTGATATTTATGCGCCTGTTGATGACAGAGGTAAATTCACAAAACAGGCTGGAGAACTTGAAGGGCAGTTTGTATTCAAGGCAAATGCTGTAATCATTGAAACCCTGAAAAATAATAATGCGCTCATAAAGGAAGAAAAGATAACCCATTCCTATCCTCACTGCTGGAGGTGCAAAAAACCCGTCATATTCCGCGCCACTGAGCAGTGGTTCATATCTGTTGAGCATAACAACCTGCGGGGAAAATGCCTTGAAGAGATTGATAAGGTCCACTGGATTCCTAAATGGGGCAGGGACAGGATATACAACATGGTCTCAGGCAGGCCTGATTGGTGCGTATCAAGACAGAGGGCCTGGGGAGCGCCGATAACGCTAATCAGATGCGAATCCGCCTCAGGCGGATGCGGAGAATTTGTCAAAAAAGATTCGGTTCTTGACGCAATTACAAAACAGGTTGAAGAAAACGGGGCAGATATATGGTTCATGAAAAAAGCGGAGGAATTTCTGCCGCCGGGATATAAATGCGAAAAATGCGGCGGCGCCTCTTTTTCAAAAGAGCTGGACATACTTGACGTCTGGTTTGATTCAGGCGTAAGCCACGCTGCTGTTCTGGAGAAAAACGCAAAGCTCTCCTGGCCCGCTGATATTTATCTTGAGGGCAGCGACCAGCACAGAGGGTGGTTCCAGAGTTCCCTTCTTACGTCAGTGGGGACCAAGGGGACGTCTCCGTATAAAACAGTCCTTACACACGGATTTGTGATGGACGGTTCAGGCAAGAAGATGTCAAAGTCTCTCGGCAATGTTGTTGCGCCGCAGGAGGTCATTAAGGCAAACGGCGCCGAGATATTGAGGCTGTGGGTCTCTGCTGAAGATTACAGGGATGATATCAGGATATCAAAGGAGATTATAGACAGGCTCACAGAGGCCTACAGAAAAATTCGGAATACCGCAAGATTTCTGCTCGGCAATCTTTCTGATTTTGACGGAAAAGATTATAGCAAGGACCTGCTTGAGATAGACAGGTGGGCCATGTCAAGGCTTCAGACTCTGACTGCAAAAATTACAGCTGCATACGAGAGATTTGATTTTCATGAGGTTTATCATCTCCTGCATAACTTCTGCGTTGTGGACATGAGCTCATTTTATCTTGATACTCTCAAAGACAGGCTTTACACCTTCAAAGCCGCTTCAAAGGAAAGAAGGGCTGCGCAGTGGGTCTTAAACAGGATACTCTTAACAATGACCGGACTTATGGCTCCGGTAATCTCTTTCACGGCAGAAGAGATATGGAGCTTTATTGCCGGCAAAAAAGAGGAGAGCGTGTTTCTCTCGCCTTTCCCGAAGGCAGATGAAAAATACCTGGATTCAGCGCTTGAGGATAAATGGGCAAGGCTCATAGCAATAAGGAATGAAATAAACAAGGCTCTTGAGTTTAAGAGGCAGAACAAGTTCATAGGCAACTCACTTGAGGCAAAGGTAATTATATGCCTTCAGGAAAATGAGTTCAATCTCCTGAATGAATATAAAGATTTTCTCCCAACATTGTTTATCGTTTCCGGAGCTGAGATAACCTCCCTTCACCCCCCTTTAGCAAAGGGGGGAATGGAGGGATTTGTTAAACCAGACGGCGCTTATGAAAGTGAAGAAATAAAAGGCATGTCAGTCATTGTGGAGCGGGCCAGCGGCAAGAAATGCGCGCGCTGCTGGAACTGGAGCACATCCGTCGGCACACACACCGACGCCGCTGAATTATGCGATAGATGTTATAATGTCATCAAATGAGAAAAACAGCTTTTATCATTATGCCCGTGCTTGTAATCCTGGACCAGGCGCTGAAATATCTCGCGGATAAACTTATAAGCCCTTTCAAGCCGGTTGAACTTCTTCCATTTCTCTATCTTGTAAACTGGAGAAATGAAGGCGCTGCATTCGGGATGTTCAAAAGTTTCGGGAATAGCCTCTTCATATTCATATCCCTCGCTGCAATAGCAGTCATCTTTGTTATGCTTATAAAAGGCAAGGAAGACCCCTTAGGGCTTTCTCTTATCCTCGGAGGCGCAACAGGAAATTTGATAGACAGGCTCTTCCGCGGCTCTGTTGTTGATTTCATAGATGTATTTGCAGGCAGGCATCACTGGCCGGCATTCAATGTTGCGGACTCAGCGCTGACAATAGGGATAGGATTGATATTTATAAAGTTATTTTTGGGTAAACATGAAAAATCTGAAAACTAAAACACAACAGGCGGGGACAATAAATGCATCCGATATTAATTAGAATAGGCCCGCTGACGATACACACCTACGGCGTGCTCATCGCCGCAGGCTTTTTGCTCGGGCTTGCGCTTGCCGCAAGACAGGCCAAGAAACAGGGAATCCCCGCAGACAAAATCGTTGACCTTGGTTTTTACATGCTCATTGCAGCGCTAATAGGCTCACGGCTTTTCTTTGTGCTTGTAGAGGCAGGTTATTTCCTGAGAAATCCTCTGGACATATTCAAAATCTGGCAAGGCGGCCTTGTATTCTACGGAGGCGTTATATTCGCAATCCCAGTTGCCGTCTGGTATGCAAAAAAGAAGGGGCTTGATATCTGGAACACAGCAGACATATTTGCGCCGTCGCTTGCAATCGGGCATGCAATCGGAAGGCTTGGCTGCTTCTCGGCAGGCTGCTGTTACGGAAACCCTGCGGAGGGACTGCCCTGGGCTGTAACATTCCTTGACCCTGAATCCCTTGCAAGAATCGGCATACCATTGCACCCTACACAGCTATACGAATCAGCGGGAGAATTCATAAACTTTCTGATACTCATAACCCTGAGAAAGCGCCAGACATTCAAAGGACAGTTATTCTGGGCTTACCTTTTAATTTACTCAGTCATCAGGTTTACCGTGGAATTCTTCAGAGGCGACGAGGTGAGAGGCTTTCTCTTTGGAAATATCTCAATATCGCAGGGAATAAGCGTTTTGATGTTTGTGGGGGCAATTGCAGGGATTATTGCTTTCAGAAAAAGGTCTATCTAACTTTACCTCAAAATCTCGTTACAGCGGAAGGCATGCCTTGGGATTCAGGTCTATTTCTGCAAAATCTTTATTTAAAAAGTGATGATACCCTGCCGAGGCAATCATGGCAGCATTATCCGTGCACAGATTTATGGATGGAATAAATACCTCTGTTTCCCTTTCATCACCCATTTCTTTCATTCTCTTTCTCAATTCGCTGTTTGCCGATACACCGCCTGAGAGAGTAATACGCCTTAGGCCCTCTTTTTTTAGCGCCCATTCTGTCTTGCGGACCAGCACATCAACCATGCACGCCTGAAATGAGGCGGCAATGTTCTTAATAAGTGCAGTAGAGCAGAAGTTTAGAAGTTCAGAGAATACCCCCCCTTCAATCCCCCCCTTGCCAAGGGGGGGCTGGGGGGGTGCTGACTTCTGCTCTTCTGCTCTAAGGTAATGAAGCACTGCTGTCTTCAAACCGCTGAAGCTGAAATCAAAGGAGTCCGGAAGATACGGCCTTGGAAAATCTATCGCCTTTGGATTTCCTTCGGACGCCAGCTTGTCAATTACAGGGCCTCCGGGATAACCAAGCCCGAGAAGTTTTGAAACCTTGTCATAAGCCTCGCCTGCCGCGTCATCCCTGGTCCTGCCGAGTTCTCTGTATTTCCCAAACCCGTCAACGCGATAGAGACTCGTGTGGCCGCCTGATGCTATCAGCGAGATGAACGGAAATTCAGGAATGCGCGGGGGAAACTCAGTTTCCCCCGCAAGGCTCCCTTCTTTTAAAAAGCAGGAAAACATGTGACCTTCAAGGTGATTTACTGCGAGCAAAGGAATATTCTTTGAAAAACATAAGGCCTTTGCAAAGGAGCACCCGATAAGGAGAGAGCCTATCAACCCGGGCCCATGGCAGACCGCAACAGCCGAGACGTCTTCAAGCCCTGCGCCTGCGCCCTTCAACGCCTCATCAACAACAGGCAGTATCAGCTCTATATGCCTTCGCGATGCAAGCTCAGGAACAATGCCTCCGTATTTTTTGTGAATATCCGTCTGGCTTGAGACAATATTGGAAATAATTTTAGAGCCGTTCTCAACAACAGCGGCCGCGGTGTCATCGCATGACGTGTCTATTCCAAGTATAAGCATGGGATATTATATAAGATGTTTTATGTTTTAAGCTTGATTTAATTGTCAAAATCTTGTTACATAATGTGATATATGACAGAGAAATCAGAACAGGTGCATATTACTTCAGACCTTCCGTTCAGGTTTAATGTAAACATTAAGCTCGGAGAAAAAAGCTATCATGTCCAGACAGAGCACGGCGGAATAAAAGAACCCCTGCTCACAACCCGCATTTACCATAAAGGGGAAATAGTTTATTCAAAGAAAGCAGATTGCTCTGACATAATGGAGGAAGAAGACTACGAGGATAAACTCCATGAGTTTATGGAGAATCATCATAATAGCGCCATAGAAGAATTTACAGCCATACTTAAAGAAAGCAGGAAAAAGACAGAGTATCTTGACGCCGCAAAAAAACTTCTCGCAAGGAAAAACAACAGGGAAGCCTTAAAGATATTAAGGGAAGCAGTAGAGGAATACCGCGAAGACCCGCTCATTGTATCCTATTACGGATGCCTCACAGCCATTGTTGATAAAAAATATACGAGGGGGATAAATATATGCAAGAAGGCGATGGAAAGGCTTGACCTTGTATTCCCGCCTATAACCAAGTCCATCCACGCCGCGCTTTATCTTAACCTTGGCAGGGCCTACGTTGCCGGCGGAGAAAAAAAAGCAGCACTGGCCGCATTTAATAACGGGTTAAAGATTGACGGGGCTAATCACGACCTGCTGTGGGAGATAAAAAAACTCGGGACAAGGAAAAAATCTCCTCTGCCGTTTCTCTCAAGAGGCAATCCAATTAACAAATACATAGGGCTTCTGCTCGCAAAGTTAAAGAACAGATAAAAAATCATGCAATCAGCTATAAAAGAAAAACACTATTCCGAGTCTACAAGAAAACTGCATCTGCCCTGTCCTTATGCAGAAGAGACAGGAATTCACATCCATGTTGTTATAAAAGACGGCAACTGTTACCGCTCGGAGCAGTGCATGGCGCTCAAATGTAAATTCAACCGGCTTCAGTCGGATGTAAAGTCAATTCTTTCCCTTACATGGTAACAATGCTAAAGCCTGCAAGAAATAACCGCGGTTTTATGGTTGAGCGCATTCTTCTCGTCTTTCTAATAATTATCGCCCTCGCAGTCGGAATCTCACAGTATCAAAAACACGGAATCCCCGGCTTTATTCTCGGATTCTTAATTACAGTCGCAGGCGTTGTTGCAGCGTTCTTTGTATTGTTCGGAGCGCTTGACCGCATCGGCTACCTGCATGAAAAGCTGCACGGGAAAGCGTGGTATCAACGCACATTAAAAATTTCTCTGTTGATTCTCATATTCCTGTTCCTCTCATTATGGAGCACGGCTCTCATGGGCCTTGCAACTATCAGATTTGAAGTTCTGAAAAAGATTCCGGAACCGGCATTCCTCGCCATCGCGCTTACTGCCGGAGCAGCCGCAACAGCAATAAGCTTTTTTTTAAAAAATGTCTTCTGGACTAATTTCTGGAGGCTCTGCGGTTTTCTCGGTCTCTCAATCGCCTGTGCATTTTTCGGCATGGTCCTCGGGCAGTCTTTTTTAGCTTCCCCTGATTCACAGATGCGCGCGGTTGACATTGCATTCATAATTCCCTTGATTGTTTACCTCTTTATGACATTTACAGGTAAGTTCAAGGCAAAAAGAGATGAAGCAGAACATGAGTGACTAAGATAATATTCAATTAAAATCTGTTATAATGAACAAGTAATGGGCGATAAAGAATTTACAAAAATACTGACGCCTGATGGCACTGACAGATTAAGGATAAAAATTATTACTGGAAGAGGCAGGGTAACAGATGTCGTGATTCAGTATGAATCAAAGATAAAAGACAAGTGGCATCCCATTGTGAGATATGATTGTTCACATGGATTTTTCCATAGGGACATTTTAAATCCAAAGGGAGAAAAAATTAAACAGCCAATTTCTATAAAGAATCTCAATGATGCATTGACATATGCAGAGCAGGATATAAAAGACAGATGGGAATGGTATAAGGAGAAGTTTAGAAAGGGTATAAAATAATGACAAAAAAAGAATATACAGAAAGGAATATCGGCATGACCTTTGACTTTGTAAGGCACCTAATAGAACATCCTGATATTCTAAATACCATAACAGACGGCGCCGAGCTTGATTTCATAGACAAAGACATGCCGACGAAGGAAAGAGAAAGAGTAAAAAAGAAAAAGGTTATTTCCTACAGGGTGGAGCATATATTTGAACCTGTAAAGATGTAGTCTCTCGTTCAGATGAACGACTCAAAATCTCCTTTTCTTCATCCCCTTCTTGAAAGCCCTGCCCTGAAAAGTGTATAGTTCAAGAAATATTAAAAGAAACAAAGTTTGCTTTTTATACAGCTTTCGGGGTGATAGACGAACTGGAGTTCGGATATACCGAAGATGCAATACCGTGCCAACAATTAGTAAAGACAAAAGGTTATAATATGTCACTTTTTTGATACTGGGGAGTAACAAACATGCAAGAAATATTATTTGAAACTGAATTAAATGTAATTCAGGAATATGAAAATTTGTTGGATAGCTGTTATCCTGCTAAGCAAGATAAATACGATGCGCTTAACTTAATAGATTGGGATTTTAAGAATTTTCAAACTCAATATTTAACCCACAGGTTTCATTCTTATCCTGCAAGATTTATCCCCCAAATTCCCAAGGC
>MNVK01000075.1 GCA_001871685.1 Nitrospirae bacterium CG1_02_44_142 | reverse complement strand
AGGTTTTTTATGGGTTTTCGTGCTCAGGAGCAAAATTCCGAGCCTATTGTAAGTAAAGAGTACAAAAGCACAATAGAGCAAAAGTCATAAGTCAGCAAGTGCAGAAATACAAGAACTGGAATCTATCCCTTCAGCCTGCTCCAGAACTCTCTCGGCGTAATAATATCTATTCCTTTATATGTCTTTAAAACAAGAAGGTCTTCATCCCCAGTTATGATAAATTCGGCATTACCGCTCAATGCCGTCCCGATTATTATGTTGTCATCCTTATCACGGCATGGCGAGTCTGTTAACTCACTGGGATTAACCCTTTCAGCCTCGTCCCTTAAATATTCCATTATATCTTTTACGATACTTTCAGGAAGGCGAATTTTTTTGATCAGGTTTGTTTTTACTTCCGACAGGATATGTTCGCTTGTAACAATGCTGTGGCCTGAAAGGCATACCTCAAAGACCTCTGAACAAAGTCCCCTTGAAGCAAACGCCGCGATAATAACATTGGAGTCAAGAACAACCCTCATGAAATTGTTTTGAAGATGTCCTCATCCGTAATCAGGCCCTCTGCCTCGGCAAAAGGAAGAACCTTTTTCCTCAATTGCTGGAAGCGCTTGACAGCAACATAGCGGGCAACGGCATCTCTGATTATCTCGCTTTTGGAGGTCTTTTCTGCTTTAACAACGGTATTGAGTTCTCTTTGAAGCTTTTCAGGCAGCCTTATTGTGATTGTGTCTTTCATCCCGCCCTTCTCCTTTTGTAAGACAATGTAACACAAATTTGGCCTTGCTGTCAAATGAACCTATAAAGCGCCTATTCAGGGAGGGATTGAATTCTTACTTTACAATCTTCATGCTTATATCAACTGCGGTTGCCGAATGGGTTAAGGCGCCTATTGAGATTAAATCCACGCCGGTCTCTGCAACCTCTCTGACGTTCTCAAGACTGACATTCCCCGACGCCTCCAGGATTACATCTTTCTTAGAGGCGTGAACAATCTTTACAGCCTCTTTCATATCCTTAACAGACATATTGTCAAGCATCACAATGTCAGCGCCTTCTTCTACTGCCTCTTTCAATTCCTTGAGATTTTCCACCTCCACCTCAATCTTCGCAAGATGATGCCCTTCACTTGCCAGACGCAGCGCCTCTGTTATGCTTCCGACAGCCTCTATATGGTTGTCCTTTATCAATATGCCGTCAAAAAGCCCGAACCTGTGATTGTTCCCTCCTCCAGCCCTCACGGCATACTTTTCCATGAACCTGAGGCCGGGTGTTGTCTTCCTTGTATCCACAATCTTTGCGTGCAGCCCTCTTACTTTTTCAACAAACATATTTGTAAGCGTTGCTATGCCTGATAGGCGCTGAAGCAGATTAAGGCTGACCCTTTCTCCTGAAAGCAGGACCCTTGTCCTTCCAGAGACCTCGGCGATAACATCCCCCTTCATCACCTTGGAGCCGTCATTGATAAAAACATCAACTTTAGTTTCCCCATCAAATAAATTAAAAACTTCTTTTAGGAAGGGTATGCCGGCAACAACAAAATTTTCTTTTGCTATTATTAAGGCCCTGGATTCGCTGTCTTCGGGTATAAGAAATGCAGTCGTAATATCGCCGTTTCCTATATCCTCTTCAAGCGCTATGCGGATTATTTCGCTGACACTGTGAGGTATCCTCATATATTATCTCTTCCTGAACAGAGAGAAGAGCCCCCAGACGCCCCCAAAAACAGCTCCCAGTGCAAGAGCCGCACGCCAGTCAAACAGTGTGGTTACATTGCCTTCAACATTATTGGCAATCATCAGGACTGATGCGCTGTTCTTAACCTTGATATTCCTTGCAGCCATAACACACACCGCGCTCTTATTGGAAACCGCTTCTCCTTTTGACACCACCATAGGAGACATGGAAAAATTAAGCGATACATTGTTCCCTGCGGTTACCGCGCTGATGCTCTGATTCAGGCTTACGTCATTGCCTCTGACAATACATGCCGCGCCCTGCGTAACCTCAATCCTGTCGCCGTCAATGCTCAGGGCTCCTACCTGCTGCATCTCAATATGGCCTCCGTCAACAGCCCTTACAGAACTTTGTTTTATATTTACGGATTCAGCCTCAATTATCTCCACATCCTTCTCCTTGATAATATCTTTACTCTTTGCTGCCATATTACCTCCCTCCGCCTCAGGCGGATGCTTTAAGTTTATTAATGTTCTCCTTTATCCTTTGCTTCTTTGCGGCAAGTTCACTGTGCTTTGCTTTTTCCTTTTCAACTACATCCTTAGGCGCTTTCTTTAGAAAATCCTCATTCATCAATTTTCTGTCAATGAAGGCCATCGTCTCCTCAACCTTTCTTGATTCCTTTATAAGTTTATCAATTTCCGCATCAATATTCAAAAGCCCTTTAATCGGGATGTAAACTTCCATGGAATCCTTCACGCATACAGCAGAATCCGCAGGCTTTTTTATATCCTCCCCAATTGTTACATCCGCTGTCCGCGAGAGTTTTTTAATGTAATGCAGATTGGCTCTGAGGATATCCGATGCTTCACAGGAAAAGGTCTTTATTAATACGTTTACCTCAACAGAAGGCGAGATGTTCAGTTCGCTCCTGACAGTCCTTATGCCTGTTATCGCCTCTATAACATAAGACATCTCTCTTTCTGCCTGAAGGTCTCTTGGAAGCGATTGAGGATATTCAGCGATTACAATGCTCTTAGCCTTTAGCTGATAGCTGACTCCGCCTGAGGCGGATGATAGCTGTTTTATACTCTGCCATATCTCTTCTGTCACAAAAGGCATGAACGGATGAAGAAGTTTCAGAGAGGTTTCAAGCGTATAAAGCAGGAGATGTATAACTCCAGCCGTTGATTTCTGACTGCTTATCTCAGTCTTTGACATCTCAATATACCAGTCGCAGAACTCATGCCATATAAAATGATAGATGCTGTTTGCCGCATCATTAAATCTATATTCTTCAAGCGCTGCGTTTATTTCCTCGGCAGTTCCAGCCAGCCTGCTCAGTATCCACCTGCTGGCCAGGCCGAGTTCAACAGGAGGTGAATCGGTGAATCGGTGAATCGGTGAATTTACCTCATCTGTCTTTATGTTCATCATTATAAATCTCGTTGCGTTCCACAGTTTGTTGACAAAATGCCTGTATCCCTCAACCCTCTCTTCCGAGAATCTGATGTCCCTGCCCTGCGCCGCAAAGGCGCATAGAGTAAACCTGAATGCGTCCGCTCCGTATTTATCTATCATTATCAGAGGGTCAATAACATTGCCTTTTGACTTTGACATCTTCTGCCCCGATGAATCCCTGATAATCGCATGTATATATACATCCCTGAAAGGCGCGTCTCCCATAAATTTAAGCCCCATCATTATCATCCGCGCAACCCAGAAAAACAGGATATCAAAGGCAGTTACCAGAACACTCGTCGGATAGAATTTTTTTAAATCATCAGTGGGTTCAGGCCAGCCGAATGTGGAAAATGGCCAGAGCGCGGATGAAAACCAGGTATCCAGGACATCCTCGTCCTGAACCAGTTCTTTAGAGCCGCAGAACGGACACCTCTCAGGTGTTTGCCGAGATACAATAATCCCATTTTTCATTTTACATTTTTCATTTTGCATTTTCTGGCAGTACCATACAGGAATCCTGTGTCCCCACCATATCTGACGCGAAATGCACCAGTCCTTTATATTTTCCATCCAGCCGAAATATGAGTTTTCCCATGACTGGGGCATTATCCTTATCTGTCCGCTTCTAACGGAGTCCATCGCATCGCTTGCAAGCGTCCCTACATTCACATACCACTGCAGTGTCGGCATAGGCTCTATTATTGTCTTGCACCTGTAACAGTGTCCTACTGCATGCCGGTGTTTTTCTTCCTTTTCGACAAATTGCAGGTTTTTTAAATCACTTACAACGCGTTTTCTGCATTCATATCTGTCAAGTCCTTCATACTTAAGCCCTGCATCAGGAGTCATCTTGCCTTCTTTCCCTATGACAACGACAAAAGGCAGCGAAGGGTTCTGTCTTTTTGCAATAGCCTCATCATTGAAGTCATGGGCAGGCGTCACTTTAACAGCGCCGGTGCCGAAGGCCGTATCAACAGCGCTGTCAGGAACAACAGGTATCTTCCTGTCTGTAAGAGGCAGGGCAATTGTTTTCCCTATAAAATCCTTGTATCGGGCATCAGAGGGATTTACGGCAACCGCTGTATCTCCAAGCATGGTCTCAGGCCTTGTAGTGGCAACGGTTAAATATCCGCTTCCGTCTGAAAAAGGGTATTTTATATAAGTCAATGTCCCGTCAAGCTCATCATGCTCTACTTCAAGGTCGGATAACGCGGTCTGACAGCGTGGACACCAGTTTATCAATCTGTTGTCACGGTATATCAGCCCTTCCTCATAAAGCCTTACAAAGACCTCCCGGACAGCCTTTGAGAGTCCTTCATCAAGCGTAAACCTTTCCCTGGACCAGTCACACGATGCGCCGAGCTTCTTAAGCTGATGTATTATCCTGCCGCCGTATTCAGCCTTCCATTTCCATACCCTGTCAATAAAGGCTTCCCTTCCGAGCTGCTGCCGTGTAAGTTTCTCTCCTGAAAGCTGTCTTTCAACAACATTCTGAGTTGCAATGCCGGCGTGGTCCATGCCCGGAAGCCACAGCACGCTGAAACCGCACATCCTTTTCCATCTTGCAAGAACATCCTGAAGCGTTGCGTTAAGGGCGTGCCCCATGTGAAGCGAGCCTGTAACATTCGGGGGAGGGATTACAATTGAATAGGGCTTTCCGGAGGGATTTATCTCAGGCTTGAAATAGCCCTCGTTAACCCACAGTTGATACCATTTTTCTTCTATCCCTTCGGGAATATAACTCTTATTTAATTCCGCCACACTACATCTCTGACTTTATCTTCTCTATCTCTTTTGCAATCAAAGTCTCTGCAATATCAGGAACAGTCTCCCATATTATCTTTTCAACTTCTTTGCCTAATGATGCGAATGAACCCTGAAGCGCTTCCTTGACCAGTCTTTCGGTAAGTTCAGGAGCTATTTCCCACAATATTTTCTCAACTGAATCTTTTAATATCGGGGCAAGGGACTCAAGCATCACATTTTTAATGTCTATCTCAGAAAGAGCCGATGCGACTTTTTCGTCAAACGATTTCTTGAACATAAGAATAATATCTTCTTTTGATGGAAGCTGCACCGCGGGCATTTCTCTTCTGACCGGCGCCTCCATTGCCGCAGGAATAACCTGCTCCTTAAACGCCGGCGGGACTGCCCTCGCCATGCTCTCTTTTTCTGATGCTTCCATAACAGGAGATGCTATTTCCTCTGCCATCACTGCCTCTTCCGCAGCTTCAAATACACCGGCAGCGCCAAGTTCTTCCTGCTCTGCGGCTTCTATCGCTTCGGCAATACTAACCTCTTCTTCCGCAGATACTTCTTCTATTGCCGGGGTCTCTATAGAGACTCCTTCAACTGCCTCCATGGCCCAGAGGTCTTCTTCGGCTCCGGCAGGCTCTGCCGCCACCTCTGCTTCCACCGCTTCTGACGCCTCCCCTAATGTTGATGCAGATACCAGAGATGCATTAATCTTGCTTATTAATTCCTGAGATTCAAATGGTTTTATAACAAAACTGTCCGCCTTTACATGCCTTGCAAGTTCCTCGTCAAGCGGCTCAAAGGCCCCTGAAAGAAGAATGACAGGCACATTCCTTGTTACAGGATGCGCCTTCAATTTTTCGCACAACTGATACCCGTTCATCTTCGGCATCTCTATATCTGCCAGGACGATATCAGGCTTGAATGTTTCAAGCGCGGCAAGCGCCTCCTCGCCGTTGTTCACCGCCTTTATTTCAAACCCCTCATCTGCAAGGACGAGCTCTACAACTTTCTGTATCGTGATACTGTCGTCTGCAAGAAGCAGCTTATGCGCCATATTTACTCCTTCCGGTATTTGTCAAATTTTATTGCCAAGACACAAAAAAGTCAAGTATTTTCGCACACGGTGTACCGCCAATTTAGAAATGTCCGCTTTTTAGTAATGCAGAACCCTTTTTATCTTTATCCATCAGACGCCATAAAATCATAGGGACTGTCCCCGTTCTTGATAAAATCCTGCAATACACATAATCAAAACTTATTGACTTATTTCTATTTCTGCATTGACAGCCCTTCTCTTGCTGTGTTAATTTTAAGCCCCATTTCTGAAAGGAATTTTTTGTTTTTGTATGGAAAAAACTCTTGAAAAGATTATGAAAGAAGAAATAGAAAATGAGGGCAATCTCATATCTATCCTTCAGAATATTGAGGCCCGGTTCGGCTATATTCCAGAAGACGCCGTAAACTGGTTTTCCAAAAGACTTGATGTTCCCGCCAGCCGTTTTTACGGCGTCACAACATTTTACTCCCAGTTCCATCTCAAACCCAGAGGCAGAAACATAGTCACAGCCTGCTGCGGCACCGCCTGCCATGTAAAAGGCTCCGAAAAACTGATAAGCGCAGCCGCCATGGAATTGAATCTTAAAAATGATGAAGATACCACTGAGAACGGAGAGATTACGCTTGAGCGTGTCGCATGTCTTGGCACCTGCAGTATGGCGCCTGTCGTGCTAATCAATAAAAAGATACACGGTAAAATGACATTGGAAAAACTTAAGAAAGAACTCAAGTTGCTTAAGAAGGCAGCGCAATGAGCAGTGTAAAGATAATGGTATGCATGGGACCGGGCGGAATTGCATCAGGCGGAGCTGAAGTAATCTCCGCCTTTGAATCAGAACTCAGACAGGCAAATGTTTCTGCGGATATACACAAAGGCTGTTCCCTGCACAAGGTCGGTTGTTTCGGCCTGTGTTCAAAGGACGTTCTCGTGGACTTGATTATTGACGGGGCAAAAACAACATACCAGTCCGTCAAACCTGAAATGGTCCGGAGAATTGTATCTGAGCATATTATCGGAAACCTGCCGGTAGCAGAATGGACTGCAGATGAGAACTATCATAATTTTTACAAAAAACAGGTGAAGGTTGTTCTTTCTGATTGCGGCAGGATAGATTACGAGAATATAGATTCTTATATCTCGGAAGGCGGATATAAAGCGGCGGAAAAGGTATTTGCCGGGATGACCCCTGAGGCTGTAACAGCAGAGATTAAAAATTCAGGGCTGCGCGGCAGGGGAGGCGCCGGATTTCCAACAGGCGTTAAGTGGGAGGCCTGTAGAAAAACCGCGGCCGGACAAAAATATATAATCTGCAATGCCGATGAAGGCGACCCCGGGGCCTTTATGGACAGGGCGGTTATAGAAGGCAATCCTCATGCTGTTATAGAGGGAATGCTGATAGGCTCTTATGCCATAGGCGCAAGCAGGGGCTACGTCTATATCAGGGCTGAGTATCCTTTAGCGGTGGAAAGACTGAAATATGCCATTAAGGATGCGCATGAAAGAGGATTCCTCGGCAGTAATATTTTCGGCTCTAAACTCAAGTTTGATATACAGCTTAAACTCGGCGCCGGGGCCTTTGTGTGCGGCGAAGAAACAGCTCTTATAGCCTCCATAGAGGGACAGCGGGGGATGCCGAGGCCAAAACCGCCCTACCCTGTTTTCCAGGGTTTGTGGGGAAAGCCTACTGTTATAAATAATGTAGAAACACTGGCGAACATTCCGTATATTATCAAAAAAGGTTCCGCCTGGTATTCTTCCTACGGAACGGAAAAATCAAAAGGGACCAAGGTATTTGCGCTTACAGGCAAGGTAAAGAATACAGGACTTATAGAGGTGCCGATGGGGATTACCCTCAGAGAAATAATTTATGATATCGGCGGCGGGATTGAGGGAGGAAAGGCGCTGAAGGCAGTCCAGACAGGAGGCCCGTCCGGAGGCTGCATACCTGCCAATATGGTTGACATCAATGTTGATTACGAGTCCCTTGCGCGGGTCGGCTCTATCGTAGGTTCAGGCGGCATGATTGTCCTTGATGAAGACAACTGTATGGTAAACATGGCGCAGTACTTCCTCCAGTTTACTCAGTCTGAATCATGCGGCAAATGCGTCCCGTGCAGGATAGGCACTAAAAGACTTCTTGAAATTCTCAGCAGGATTACAAAAGGCAAAGGGAGAGATGGAGACATAGAACTTCTTGAAAAACTGAGCAGGGATATTAAATCCGCATCATTATGCGGACTCGGGCAGACAGCCCCGAATCCTGTGCTGAGCACCATTAAATATTTCAGAAATGAATACGAAGCGCATTTAAAAGGAAAATGCCCTGCGGCAGTCTGCAAGGAGCTGCTTACTTATTACATCCTTGAAGAATTCTGCAAAGGGTGCGGGGCGTGCTTGAGGGCCTGCCCATCAAAGGCCATAACAGGGGAGAAAAAGAAACTACATAAGATAGACCCTGCGGTATGCGTTAAGTGCGGGGCCTGTTTTGATGTATGCAAATTCAAGGCAGTGAAAAAGGAATAACTCCCTCCATCCCCCTCTTAAATTAAGAGGGGGCAAGGGGGAGTTAATAGCGATTCACCGATTCACCATAGGAGAAATGATGGTTAAATTGAATATCGACGGCAGGATGATAGAGGTTGCAGAGGGAACGACTATCCTTAACGCCTCCAGGATGCTGAATATAGAGATACCGACGCTCTGTAATCATCCAAAACTCACGCCGTTCGGCGGCTGCAGGCTCTGCCTCGTTGAAGTGAAGGGCGTTCCGAGGCCGCTCACATCCTGCACCACGCCTGTTTCAGAAGGCATGGAAGTAACAACCTCAACGCCGGCCCTTGAGGATTTAAGAAAAACAGTGCTTGAACTTATTCTCTCAGACCATCCGAATGACTGCATGATATGTGAAAAGGCAGGAGACTGCACCCTTCAGGAACTCGCATATTTCTACGGCATCTCTCCCTATAATCCCCCTTTACTAAAGGGGGACAAAGGGGGATTTTTAGGGGAAAGAAGAATATACGAAAAAAGGGACGGCAATCCCTTTATTGAAAGGAATATGGAAAAATGCATCCTCTGCGGCAGATGTGTAAAGGTCTGCGATGAGATACAAGGAGTGGGCGCAATAGATTTTGCATATCGCGGTTTTAAATCCAAGATATGCCCGCCGTTTGAACGAGACCTGGACTGTGAATTCTGCGGGCAGTGCGTAGCCGTATGTCCGACAGGCGCTTTAACGGGAAAGATGTGGCAGCTTCGCGGAAGACAAAAGGATATAAAAGAAGTCGACACTACGTGCGCATACTGCGGCACAGGATGCAACATCACCCTTCACGTAAGGAAAAATGAAGTTGTAAGGGTGACTGCAAAGGAAGACAAGTGGAACGAGGGATGGCTCTGTGTCAAAGGCAGATTCGGCTATACATTCATAAACAGCCCGGACCGGCTGAAAAAGCCGCTCATACGGATAGCGCCGAAGCATATTGCTGATTTCGGATTTCGGATTTCGGATTTAAATTCCGAAGTCCGCAATCAGCAATCCGCAATCTTCAAAGAGGTCTCCTGGGACGAGGCGCTTGATTATATCTCTGCAAAGCTGAAAGAGATAAAGGAAAAACACGGGCCTGATTCAATAGCAGGGCTTTCTTCTGCCAGATGCACTACAGAAGAAAACTATCTGTTCCAGAAATTTATGAGGGCGGCAGTAGGCACGAATAATGTGGACCACTGCGCCCGTCTCTGACACGCCGCAACCGTAGCCAGTCTGGCTACAATATTCGGCTCAGGGGCCATGACCAATTCAATAAGAGAGATAGAGGGGATGGAGGTTATCTTCGTAATCGGCTCCAACACAAAGGAAACCCATCCTGTTATCGCAAACAGGATGTTGAAAGCCATACGCAAGGGGACACGACTCATAGTGGCAGACCCGAGGAGAGTTCCGCTTGTCCGATTCTCAGAGATATTCTTACAGTTGAAGCCGGGCGCTGATGCAGCCCTTTTAAACGGAATGGCGCATGTCATATTAAAAGAAGGACTGTGCAACGATGAATTTATCAATGAAAGAACCGAGGGTTTTGATGAATGGAAAAAATCAATAGAGACCTTTACGCCTCATAATGCCTCTAAGATAACAGGGATTCCAGAGGAAGAGATAATAAAGGCAGCGAGGCTTTATGGAGGCTCACGAAAGGCGGGAATATTCTACACAATGGGGGTTACCCAGCACACTCATGGAACAGACAATGTAAATGCAATAGCAAATCTTGCCCTTCTTACAGGCAATATAGGAAGGGAACATACAGGCATAAGCCCTCTCAGAGGACAGAATAATGTGCAGGGGGCCTGCGATGCAGGCTGTCTCCCTAATGTATATCCGGGCTACCAGAGAGTTGATATTCCGATGGTCAAAAAGAAATTTGAGGATATATGGGGAGTCCCGCTTTCCGATAAAGAGGGACTGAAATCAACAGAGATGACACTGGCCGCTGACAAAGGCAGCCTGAAAGCCCTTTACGTTATGGGAGAGAACCCTGTTATGACAGACCCAAATATAGGGCATACCATAGAGGTTCTGAAAAAACTTGACTTTCTTCTTGTTCAGGATATTTTCTTCACAGAAACAGCAGCGCTCGCAGATGTAGTTCTGCCTGCTGCGTGCTTTGCTGAAAAAACCGGCACTTTCATAAACACGGAAAGAAAGGTTCAGCTTGTAAGAAAGGCCGTAGAGCCGCCGGGAGACGCTAAAGAAGACACATGGATTATAGCGGAATTATCCGGCAGACTCGGATACCCCATGAAATACTCTTCTGCTGAAGAGATTTTTGAAGAACTCAGCAGTTTATGGCCGGCGCTTTCAGGCATATCATACAGCAGGATACGCACCCACGGCATCCACTGGCCGTGTCCTACAAAAGACCACCCGGGGACAGAATATCTGTTTAAGGCGGGATTCCCGAGGGGCAAGGTCTCCTTTACCACTGTAAGGTATCTTCCTCCCGCAGAGGCTGCAGGTCTGGACTACCCGTTTGTACTCACAACAGGGAGAAACCTTTTCCAGTATCACAGCGGTTCAATGACGCGGAGAATCGCTTCTATTGAAAAGCACGCCGGCGAGCCGTATGTTGAAATAAACACAGAGGATGCGAAAAAAGCCGGGATTAAAGATGGAGAAAAAATAAAGGTTGCATCCAGGAGAGGGCAGATTGAGATAAAGGCGCGGGTAACGGACAGAATATCAAACGGCATTCTTTTTATCCCGATGCACTATAGAGAAGCCGCTGCAAATGTAATAACCACAGATGCGCTTGACCCGCATGGAAAAACACCTGAGTTTAAGGTATGCGCTGTTAAGATAGGAAAAATAAAAGTTAGCGGTGAATAGGTGAGTTGGTAAATAGGAGAAGAAAGAGACAAATCTTTTCCGATTGACCGATTCACCGAATAGCGATTCACCCTGAATAAAAGGAGGGGTTATGGCAACTATCAGCGAACTCAAAAAACAGATTCTTCTTGAAGACATCGCCGATTCCGAGCTTGAAAGATTATCAAAAATCATACAAGAACTTTCATTCAAAAAAGGAGAATTTCTATTCAAGGAAGGCGAGGACACAAAAGGCATTTATATGATTCGTTCAGGGAAAATTGAAATCAACAAAGTAACCCCTGACGGCTGGAAACAGACGCTTGCAGTCCTGACAGCAGGTAATTTTTTTGGAGAGCTTTCAATCCTTGAAAAACGCGAACACGAGGCTAATGCGGAAGCTATTGAGAAATCAGAACTCTTGAAACTGTCAAAAGAAGACTTTGAAAGGATGGAAAAGGGCGATGTTTCACTCGCGCTGCAGATACTTAAGAAAATCGCTCTGGTTATGAGCAAGAATCTCAGGCGGATGAATGAGAAATTCTTAAATGCGTTGATTAACTATTAACAGGTGTCAGGTATCAGGTTTTAGGTGTCAGATGAACTTCTTTATTCCGACACCTGATGCCTGATACCTAAGACCTAATACCTAAAATAAAGGAGGATTTTAAAAATGCCCTTTGATGCAACGAAGCTGGCTGACTGGCAGATTTCCGAAGAAGCGGAAAAAAATATGCCTACCCATGAAGATTGGCAGAATCGGCTGGGACTGCAAAAAGATGAAATGCTGCCCATGGGCCGTCTGTCCAAAATAGACTTCTTGAAAGTCATCAATCGTCTAAAGGACAAACCGGACGGAAAGTATATTGAGGTAACAGCAATCACACCTACCCCTCTGGGGGAAGGCAAAAGCACCACTTCAGTAGGTCTGATGGAGGGTTTGGGCAAACGGGGTTTGAATGTAGGAGGGTGCTTGCGGCAGCCCTCCGGAGGCCCCACCATGAACGTGAAAGGCACAGCAGCAGGCGGCGGCAACTCTTTGCTGATTCCCATGACCGAATTTTCATTGGGACTCACCGGAGACATCAACGACATAATGAACGCCCATAATCTTGCAATGGTCGCATTAACTGCAAGGATGCAGCACGAGCGCAACTACAACGACGAGCAGCTGCAGCGCCTTACAAAGATGAGGCGTCTTGACATAGACCCCACACGCGTAGAGATGGGGTGGGTCATGGACTTCTGCGCCCAGAGCCTCCGCAATATAATCATCGGCATTGGAGGCCGCCAGGACGGCTTTATGATGCAGTCAAAATTTGGTATTGCTGTTGGTTCCGAGTGCATGGCAATCCTGTCCGTAGCCAATGACCTCGCTGACCTGAAAAAGCGCCTTAATAACATCACCGTTGCCTTTGACAAAAGCGGCAAGCCTGTTACCACAGGCGACCTTGAAGTCGGCAATGCCATGGCAGCCTTCATGCGCAATACAATTAATCCAACCCTTATGTGCACTGCTGAATATAACCCCTGCTTTGTCCATGCCGGACCTTTTGCAAATATCGCCGTAGGCCAGTCTTCAATCATAGCCGACCGGGTCGGTTTAAAACTATTTGATTACCATGTTACCGAGTCCGGCTTTGCTGCGGACATTGGTTTTGAAAAATTCTGGAACGTCAAGTGCCGCTTCAGCGGACTGAAGCCTCATGTATCCGTACTTACTACAACTGTTCGCGCGCTGAAAATGCACGGCGGCGGTCCAAAGGTTGTTGCAGGCAAGGCATTGCCTGATGAGTACACAAAAGAGAATCTTGCGCTTGTTGAAAAAGGCTGCGCCAACATGGTTCATATGATAAATGTCATCAGAAAATCAGGCATAAATCCCGTTGTCTGTATCAATCGTTTCTATACTGACACAAATGCTGAAGTGGCTCTCGTCAAAAAAGCTGCTGAAGCTGCGGGGGCGCGCTGCGCTGAATCTCAGCATTGGCTTAAAGGCGGTGACGGCGCGCTTGAACTGGCAGACGCAGTCATAGACGCCTGCAATGAGAAAAACAACTTTAAGTTCCTATACCCTCTGGAGATGAAACTGCGCGACCGCGTGGCGCTCATCGCAAAGGAAGTATACGGAGCTAACAGCGTATCCTGGTTGCCGGAAGCCGAGGCCAAGGCCAAGATGCTGGAAAATGACCCCAAGTATGCTGACTTTGCCACAATGATGGTCAAGACCCACTTAAGCCTCACCCATGACCCGGCTGTCAAGGGAGTTCCTAAAGGATGGACATTGCCCATCAGAGACGTCCTGATTTATTCCGGCGCAAAGTTCCTGTGCCCCTGCGCAGGGACTATCAGCCTCATGCCCGGAACAAGTTCCAATCCTGCATACAGAAGGGTTGATGTGGATGTGAATACCGGAAAGGTCAGCGGATTATTCTAAGAAGGATAAAAATTAACCTTGAAAAGCCTCCGGAGTTTTCCGGGGGCTTTTTTTATCTCCAGTTATCAGACTAATTAACCTGCCTGTTTTTTCTCTTTCTTGCCGATTCTGAGCCTTTTGCCCCATTCACCAATTCACCGATTGACCTATTCACCGCTTAGGGGCTTGCTTGACTTATACATATAACATACATATAATCATATTGTGAATGTTATTTGGGATTCGAGAAAAGCTATATTGAATATCCAAAAGCACCGGATAGAATTTCCCCATGCTGCAACAGCTTTGGATGACCCGATGGCAGTAACTATTGAGGATAAAGGCCATGATGAACAACGATTTGCAACTATAGGAGCGGATTTATTAGGAAGGGTATTAGTTGTTGTATATACCTATACCGATGAAGAAGAAATAAGGCTGATTTCAGCCAGAAAAGCAATGTCTAATGAAAGGAGGATTTATGAAAAAAGATAAAGACATGCTCGCAGAATATGATTTCAGTAAGGGAAAGCGCGGCGCAGTTATCAGCCAAAAGGGGAAAAATAGGATTACAATCTGGGTTGATACGGATATACTGGAATGGTTCAGAGACGAATCAGAGCGTGAGGGCCGCGGCTATCAGACTGAGATAAATCAGGCTTTACGCAGCTACATCAAGCAGGATAAACGCTCAATTCAGGACATAGTGCGCGATGCTGTAAGGCAGGAACTAAAGAAATTTAAAAAGGTAAGCTAAACCCTCTACTTTTTTTATTTCCCGCGCTTCTGCGCTTACAGACTTGCTGACTTTCCGGCTTGTCGCCTTTGTTTCCTTTTGCACAAAAGGAAAACAAGGAAGCCTATCACAACAATAATCTAATCAAAGCTTCAGAGGGTCAAGCATCTCTGCCTGACCCGGCGCTTTCATTCTATTCCACAACCTTCACCTTCATCTCAATCCTCTCATCAGGATTATCATTTCTATCCCTCGGCTGGCTCACTATCTTGTCCACTGCATCCATGCCTGAGACAACTTCTCCAAAGACTGTGTACTGCCTATCAAGGAAAGGCGCATCAGCAACACAGATGAAGAACTGGGAGCCCGCGCTGTCAGGATTGGCAGACCGGGCCGCAGAGAGAGTTCCTCTTTTGTGCGGCTTACTATTAAATTCTGCCTTAATCGTATATCCCGGACCTCCCATTCCGTGCCTTGACTTGTCAGGACTTTTAGAATTCGGGTCTCCTCCCTGTATCATAAAGCCCGGAATAACTCGGTGGAATATCGTGCCGTCGTAAAATCCTTTTTTTGCAAGGTCCGTAAAATTCTTAACGTGATTGGGAGCAGCGTCAGGGAAAAACTTTAACTCAATATCCCCGAATTTAGTCTCTATTGTTGCCTTTGTCTCTGCCATTTTTATAATCTCCTTCAGTAAGCTGACAGCTATCAGCTATTAGCTTTCTATTTGTTTTTTAATGTTTGAATGCCCTCTGTCCTGTGAATACCATTGCTACTTTTGGCTCAGCCTCATTGCAGGCCTCAATAACCTCAAAATCCCTCTCCGAACCTCCGGGCTGGACCACTGCCGCAACTCCTTGCTTTATCCCTGCATCAATGCCATCTCTGAATGGGAAAAATGCATCGGAGACCATTACAGAGCCTATGAGACCTCCCTTGTTCCTCTTAGTCTCTTCATCTATCTCATTAAGGAGTTTCCTGTCGCGCTTCCCCTGCTCCGCCTCAAGTTCAAACGTCTTATAAGGTATTCCGCATTTCTTGAAACAAAGCGCATCTGCATACTTTGTGTATGCCTTGAACACTGCAATCTCGGCAACCCCTACCCTGTCCTGCTCACCTGTGCCGATGCCGACTGTAACGCCGTCCTTCACATAGATGACAGAATTTGAGGTGATGCCCTGCTCAACATTCCAGCCAAACAGCATATCCTCATATTCTCTGTCTGTCGGAGCCCTCTCTGCAATATATTCCCTGCCTTTGTATATTGTTTTTGCAGGAAGGAAATCATTCTTGGTCCTTATCCTGTTCATAGGAGACTGCTGGACAATTATTCCGCCGTCAATCAATGATTTGAATTCCACGAAACGGAAGTCCCTGTATTTAGAGAGTTCGTCTATCTTTTTGACTCTGATTATCCTGAGATTTTTTCTTTTGGCAAGGATTTCAACCGCGCCTTCTTCAAAATCAGGCGCTGCAACAACCTCCAGGTAATTCGCATTAACCATCTCTGCTGTCTTTATGTCCATAGCCCTGTTTACGACAAGACAGCCTCCGAAGGCCGCAATCCTGTCCGCCATGTTAGCCCTGTTATACGCATCGGCAATGTCTTTGCCGTATGCTGCTCCGCAGGGATTGTTATGCTTCAATATTACAGCAGCAGGTTTATCCATAAGATACTTCATTATATTGAGAGCGTTGTCAAGGTCTGTCATATTAATCTTTCCCGGATGTTTCCCCGCCTGAATCATGTCCTCTTCTGCAATGCTGCTTACAAGCCCGCTGCCGGGATTTATATACTGGCAATTGCCGAGAATCAAATTCCCGCTAACCAATTCATAAAGAGCAGCCTGCTGGTCCGGGTTTTCTCCGTAGCGAAGCCCCTTCTCAATAAGCTCTCCTGTCTTTTCATTTGGTATCTTCCAGGTGCGCTTCTTATAAACAAGCGCCTGCCCGCCGAATTTTATAGTCATGTCGTCAGGAAAATTATCATCCATAATAGTGCGGTACATTTTTTTAAGTTCAGACATAAAACCTCCTTGGGATTAAAAAATAGGTGTAAGTATAATAACAAAACGAAGTGAAATGAGGAAAGAATTTTTAATTTTTGATAAGATTTAGACATGAAACAAGTCGGCTTTATCTATGACGATATATTCCTTTCGCATGAAACTCCGGAGCGGCATCCCGAGTGCAAAGAGAGATTAATAGCAATCATTGATACGCTTAAAACCTCAGATATTTGGGATAAGCTCATACACATAAAACCCCGCAAGGCTGAGTTCAAGGATATAGAGGCGGTGCATACTCATGAATATATTGAAAGAATCAAAAAGGCAGAGCCCGGTTATATTGATTCCGACACATATCTATCCGGAGGCACATTTGAAGCTGCGCTGTACGCGGCAGGCGGTGTGATAGAGGCCATAGACAGATGCAAAAAAGGAGAAATTGAGAGGGCCTTCTGCGCTGTTCGTCCTCCGGGACATCATGCAGAGTCAGAAAAGGCGATGGGGTTCTGCATATTCAATAATGTTGCGGCTGGAGCTCGGTATGCTCAGAAAAGAGGATACAGAAAAATATTCATCATAGATTTTGACGTCCATCACGGAAACGGCACGCAGCATATATTTGAGGAAGATGACACTATTTTTTATTTCAGCACCCACCAGTATCCGCATTATCCCGGAACAGGCAGCGGCTCCGAAAAAGGAAAAGGCAAAGGCGAAGGATACACTTATAATATCCCTCTGAATTCAGGTTCCGGCAATAATGATTACCTCCACATTTACCACGACATACTTCCTGATATTGTCCGGAGGTTTGCTCCGGATATTATTCTCGTGTCTGCGGGTTATGACATCCGCGCGGAAGACCCGCTTTCGGGAATCAGGGTATCAGATGAAGGCATAAAAAGCATAGTAAAAGGTATTCTCTCATGCTCCGAGCATTCAGCTATCAGCCATCATCCGCCTCAGGCGGAATCAGCTAAAAACTTTTCTATTCCCGTTATCTTTGCGCTTGAAGGAGGTTATGATTTGCAGGCGCTCGGCAAGTCGGTTTTACTGACAATCAAAGAGATGCTAACATAGTCCGAATTACTCTTTAAGTCTCTTAAAAACCAGACAGGCATTTGTTCCGCCGAAACCGAATGAGTTGGACATGACACAGTTAACATCCATCTTCCTTGCCTTATGAGGAACGTAATCCAGGTCGCACTGAGGGTCGGGATTGTCCAGGTTTATTGTCGGAGGAACAATATTATCCCTCATACATAAGACACATACAACCGCCTCAACGCCCCCTGCGGCCCCGAGAAGATGTCCTGTCATGGATTTTGTTGAACTCACTGCAAGCTTATATGCATGCTCTTTAAATACCGTCTTTATAGCGATGCTCTCAAGTTCATCCCCATATTTTGTGGATGTCCCGTGCGCATTTATATAGTCAACTTCTGAAGCGGCAACTCCTCCGTCTTTTAACGCTGCGGCAATACACCGGGCGGCGCCTTCTCCATCCGGAGCAGGAGAAGTCATATGGTAAGCGTCTGCGGTCATCCCGTATCCGACAATCTCTGCATATATTCTGGCGCCCCTTGAACGCGCATATTCAAGGCTCTCAAGCACCATTATGCCTGCGCCTTCTCCCATCACAAAACCATTTCTGCCTATGTCAAACGGCCTGCTTGCCTTTTCAGGTTCATCGTTTCGTGTAGAAAGCGCCTTCATCGCATTGAAACCGCCAATCCCCAGCGGCGTTATCACAGATTCAGTGCCGCCTGCAATCATAGCATCAGCATCGCCTCTCTGAATTATCTTGAAGGCGTCTCCTATTGAATGACTGCCGGTGGCGCAGGCCGTCGCAACTGCAGAATTCGGGCCCTTGGCGCCGTGTTTCATGGACACATGGCCGCCTGCAAGATTTATTATTAGCATAGGAATAAAGAAAGGCGTTATCCTTCTGGGGCCTTTTTCAAGGAGAACAGAATGGTAATGCTCAATTGCCGGCAGCCCGCCCATGCCCGAGCCGATTGTCACACCGACACTTTCGGCATTACTGTCCGTTATCTTTAACCCCGAATCCTTTACAGCCATATCCGAAGCTGCAATGGCCAGATGGATAAAGCGGTCCATCTTTTTTACTTCTTTAGGCTCTATATAGTCCTCAGGGTTAAATCCCTCCACCTCTCCGGCTATCTGAGTTGCAAAAGCCGAGGCGTCAAACCGGGTCAGTTTTCTTATACCCGACCTGCCTTCAATAAGCCCTTTCCAGCTTTCTTCTGCTCCAATACCGAGAGGCGTGACAAGCCCTACGCCGGTTACAACAACTCTTCTTTTTTCCATTAAGCTTTTTTGCTATTGATATACGATATTGCGTCTTTGACCTTTGTTATCTTTTCAGCATCCTCATCCGGTATCTCTATGTTGAATGTCTCTTCAAACGCCATTACAAGCTCAACGGTATCTAACGAGTCCGCTCCGAGGTCTTCAACAAAGGACGCCTCAGGCTTCACCTCGGCCGGATTAACGCCAAGCTGTTTTGATATAATCTCTTTTACCTTTTCTTCTAACATTAAAACACCTCCAAATTATTTTTCAAAAATTAGGGATTGGGGATTAGGGATTGGGGATTAGTTTCCGGATTTTCTTGCTAACCCCCAAACCCTAACCCCTAAACCCTGATTGCTACATATACATCCCGCCGTTAACATGTATCACCTGTCCCGTTATATAACCCGCATCCGGCGATGCGAGAAAAACAACGGCATTTGAAACATCATCTGTTGTGCCGAATCTTCCCAGCGGAATCGCCCTCTTCATCTCTTCCTTAATGTTTTCAGGAAGGGCGTCGGTCATGGCCGTTGTTATAAAGCCGGGGGCGACTGCGTTTGCGGTTATCCCCCTGCTTGCATATTCCTTCGCAGCAGTCTTTGTCAGCCCGACTATCCCCGCCTTTGATGCGCTGTAATTTGCCTGCCCCGGGTTCCCTATAAAAGCAACCACTGACGATATATTTATAATCCTGCCGTATCTCTGTTTTGCCATTACCTTAACCGCCTCCTTAGAACAGAGGAACACGCTCTTCAGGTTAATGTTAATAACGGCGTCCCAGTCTTCTTCCTTCATCCTCATTATAAGCCCGTCTCTTGTTATGCCTGCATTATTTACGAGAATATCCATCCTCCCGAATTCTTTTGATACCTCTCCGAATACTTTAGCCACTTCTTCTGACTTTGAGACGTCAAGTCCAATTCCTGCCGCCCTAACGCCCAGCTTTTCCATCTCTGCCGCCGTCCCCCGCGCCTGCTCGCTGCTTATGTCGGCAATCACAATGTTGACGCCTTTTCGTGCAAGAGCGCCGGCTATTGTCTTTCCAATCCCTCGTGCGCCGCCTGTGATAACAGCCACCTGCCCTTTAAAATCCATTAATCCCTCCGAATCAAAAAACCAGCTATAATTTTAACAGAGAGTCCTCTTTATTTTCCAGTCCCCTCAGAAAAAATTCCGATTAAAGACAGAAAAGCAAAATAAAAATTACCGATGAATCTTATCTCAAAAAAACAGAAAAAAACAAGTGTGATATATGTTATAATTCAAAATTGTAATGCACTATCTTATCACAGCAGTCTAATTTTTATGAAGAAAAAAATGAGCAAAAAAATAAGAAAGGCTTTATTCCCGGCAGGCGGTCTTGGCACAAGGTTTCTGCCGGCGACAAAGGCGTCGCCCAAAGAGATGCTGCCGATTGTTGACAAGCCGATGATACAGTATGCGGTTGAAGAAGCCATCGCATGCAATATTGAAGAGTTCATAATAATCACAGGCAAATATAAGAGCGCTATTGAAGACCATTTTGACTCGGCTTATGAACTTGAAGAAAATCTCAGGAAGATGGATAAGAAAAAACTTCTCTATGAAATAACAAAGCTCAACCATTTGAACTTCGCATACATAAGGCAGAAGGCAGCGTTAGGACTCGGGCATGCAATCCTCTGCGCCAGGCCATTTGTAAATGATGAGCCCTTTGCAGCGCTGTTAAGCGATGATGTGATTGCGCCGGAAGAAACATTGCTGAGAGATATGATGCGGCTGTATGAAAAATTCGGCTGTTCAATACTTGCGCTTGAAGAGGTTCCAATGACAGAAATCCATAAATACGGCGTAATAAAGGGGAATCCCTGCGGCAGCGGGGTTTATAAAATCAGCGACCTCATTGAAAAACCTGCGAGAGAAAAGGCGCCGTCCAACCTGGCAATAATAGGCAGATACATTCTCACCCCGCAGATATTCGGCGCACTTGAGAAATTGCCTCCGGGCAGGGGCGGAGAGATACAACTGACAGACGGACTCAAAAAACTTCTTAAAAAAGAACCCCTTTACGGTTATATTTTTAAGGGCCGGCGCTATGACGCAGGGGATAAGTTGGGCTATCTTAAAGCAACTATCAGCTTTGCCCTGAAAAATCCGGAGGTTTCAAAACCGTTTATCAAATATCTGCTTGATGCAGCGGCAGTGTTAGAAAATAAAGGGGTCTGGAGATAAAAATGGCAAAAGCAGTGGAAAAAGAAGAAAAAGAGCTTGAAATCCCTGACAGTCTTCCCGTGCTTCCTATAAGGGACATAGTCGTTTTCCCCTATATGATACTCCCTCTGTTTGTGGGAAGAGAAATGTCCATAAAGGCAATAGAGTATTCATTAAGCACAAACAAGATGATAATGCTCATTGCGCAGAAAGACCTTAATGCTGAGAATCCGTCGCCTTCCGGTCTCTACCATGTAGGCACCGTAGGGCTCATAATGAGGATGCTGAAACTCCCTGACGGGAGAGTCAAGGTGCTGGTGCAGGGGCTGAGCAAGGCAAAGGCAGTAAAATTTCTTAAGGAAGAGCCGTTCTTTACTGCGAGCATAGAAAAAATAACAGATACCCCGCCGGAAGAAATAACTATAGAGATTGAGGCGGTAATGAGAACTGTAAAGGAACAGATAGATAAAACAGTCTCTCTCGGCAAAACAATACTTCCTGATATTATGATTGTGATTGAAAATCTTGAAGACCCGGGAAAACTTGCCGACCTCATTGCCTCAAACATCGGATTAAAGACAGAGCAGGCGCAGGAAGTGCTTGAGATAACCGAACCTGTCCAGCGGCTGAAAAAAGTCAGTGAAATACTGAACCGGGAAATAGAGCTCCTTACAGTCCAGCAAAAGATTCAGACAGAAGTCAGGGGCGAGATAGACAAAAATCAGAGGGAATACATCCTCAGAGAACAGCTCAAGGCTATACAGAAAGAACTCGGCGACATTGACGAGCGCACAGAAGAGATAAAGGAATTCAAGAAAAAGATTCTGGAAGTAAAGATGCCTGAAAAAGTCCAGAAGGAGGCGGAGAAGCAGCTCAAGCGGCTTGCGAAGATGCACCCTGACAGCGCCGAGGCGGGAACTGTAAGGACCTATCTTGAATGGATGGTTGAACTGCCGTGGTCCAAACAGACAAAAGACAATCTTGATATAAAAGCGGCAAAAAAGGTTCTTGATGACGACCACTATGACTTAGAGAAGGTAAAGGAGCGAATCCTGGAATATCTCAGCGTAAGAAAGCTGAAAAAGGAAAAGATGAAAGGGCCTATACTCTGCTTTATAGGCCCTCCCGGAGTTGGAAAGACGTCGCTGGGCAAATCCATTGCCAGGTCGCTTGGAAGGGAATTCGTCCGCATGTCTTTGGGCGGGGTCAGAGATGAAGCAGAAATCAGAGGACACAGAAGAACATATGTCGGCGCGCTTCCGGGCAGGATAATACAGGGCATAAAAACAGCAGACACAAATAATCCTGTATTCATGCTGGACGAGATAGACAAGATTGGAACGGACTTCAGAGGCGACCCCTCATCCGCGCTTCTTGAGGTGCTGGACCCCGAACAGAACAACACCTTTGTGGACCATTACCTTACAGTCCCTTTTGACCTTTCAAGGACAATGTTCATAACAACAGGCAACCTGGTTGACACAATTCCCGGAGCCCTCCGCGACAGGATGGAAATAATCTATCTCTCCGGATATACGTCAGAGGAAAAAATCGGCATTGCAAAGAATTATCTTATCCAGAAACAGCTTGAAGAACACGGCATCACAGATAAGGTGTTGAGGATAACAGACGCTGCAGTTCTCATGACAATATCTCAGTACACAAGAGAGGCCGGCGTCAGAAACCTTGAAAGAGAGATAGCCCACCTATGCAGAAAAGTCGCAAAGAAAATAGCAGAGGGGAAACAGAAAAAATTTGTTATAACCGCGAGAAACCTTCCCAAGTATCTCGGTATTCCAAAATATCTTCCTGAAGAAGAGATGGAAAAAGACGAAGTCGGCGTCTCAACCGGTCTTGCATGGACAGAGTCAGGCGGCGATATAATCTATGTAGAGGCTACTACAATGAAGGGCAAGGGCAGTCTCACACTCACAGGCCAGCTCGGAGACGTAATGAAGGAATCCGCTCAGGCAGCCTTAAGCTATGTCCGCTCAAGGGCTAAGTCGCTCGGGATAAAGGATGAGGTCTTCGCAAAGACAGATATTCACATACATGTCCCGGCAGGCGCAATACCCAAAGACGGCCCCTCAGCAGGTATAACCATGGCAACCGCCATCGCATCCGCATTTACAGGAAAACCTGTCCGAAAGGATACGGCAATGACAGGCGAAATTACACTAAGAGGGAGGGTGCTTCCAATAGGCGGCCTCAAAGAGAAGGCTTTAGCGGCAAAGAGAATGGGCATAAACCATATCATTATCCCGAAAAGAAACAAGAAAGACCTTGAAGACATCCCCAAATATGTAAAGAAGGATATGGCCTTCATCTTTGCCGATACAATGGATGACGTGCTTAAAGCTGCGCTGAAAACCAATTCAAAAAAAAATCAAAAGTAAAAATTAATGAATTCCTTTTTTTTGAACTTTAATTTTTGCATTTTGAATTTGTTTATATGAAACTCTCTGAAATCGGCGAATTATCCCTCCTGAAAACAATCCGCAAAAGATTTGCCGTCCAATCAAAAGACGTCATCGCAGGCATAGGCGATGACACAGCGGTGATAAGACCGCCCGGGGAAAATCTGCTCGTAACCACTGATATGATGGTTGAAGGCATTCACTTTGACCTGAACCTTATAACGCCCTTCCAGCTCGGATTCAAACTCGTCTCTGTGAATGTAAGCGACATATACGCTATGGGCGGAACCCCTCAATATCTTCTTCTTGATATTGCAATGAACAGAAATAAAGAGAAATCATTTGTTGACAGTTTCCTGGACGGCATACGCCGCGCAATGAAATTATACGGAGTCTTTCTCATCGGCGGAGACATTTCTTCCTCAAGAAAAGATATGGTCCTTGCAGCAGCGCTCATTGGCAATGCGAAAAGGCATATAAGACGCTCAGGCGCAAAAATAGGGGACAGAATATATGTAACAGGGAATCTCGGGGATTCAGCATGCGGGCTGGAGATTCTTAAAAAAGCTATCAGCCATCATCCGCCTCAGGCGGAATCAGCTATCAGCAACGAACCAACCGCTAAAAGCTATCCGCTGACTGTTAAATATAAACAGAAGGGACTAAAGTGGAATACTATCGCTCCGTTGATTCAGCGTCACCTTATGCCTGAGGCAAGAAATCCAAAAGGGTTCGCTAAATATGCAGCGGCAATGATTGACTTAAGCGACGGACTCTTTATGGACCTGTCAAGGCTCTGTGATGAAAGCAGGGTTGGAGCAAGGATATTCCTGGAGCGCATCCCTGTCTCCGGCAGAATGAGGACAGTATCTTCCCTGCTTAGACTGGACGCCATAAAACTTGCCTGTTCAGGCGGAGAGGACTATGAATTGCTTTTCACGGCGCCATCTGACTACAAGCCGCGAGCCATGAGCCATGAGCTAAAAATCACCTGCATAGGAGAAATAACAAAGAGAGGCAGAGTCGTCATTGATGCAGCAGGCAGGGAATCACAACTAAAACCTTCGGGATACCAACACTTTGAAATTCAGAGATAGGCTCAGAAACATTTTATCTATTAAGGATTCTCCTCACAGACTGGCAATGGCCTTTTCCATTGGTATCTTTATAGGCATGTCTCCACTGCTGGGACTTCATACTATTCTCGGAATCGCAGCAGCTTGGATTTTCAGACTGAACAGGATTGTCACCATCACAGGCGTGTTCATCACAAACCCATGGACTATCGTCCCCATTTATACCTTCAGCGCTTATATCGGAGCCAGATGCCTCGGCTTAAAACAGGTAATACCTCAAATAAACTGGCAGCATATCACCTTCAGCAGCTTTGCGCATGAACTAAATCCCCTGCTCAAACCTTTTGTCTTTGGCACGCTGCTGATGGGTTTCATCTCGGCTGTTATCAGCTATTTTATTATTTATTATGCGATAAAAAAGGCGCGTTCCTATGGCAAATAAATTTTTCCTTGCAAGCCTGGGGTGTCCGAAAAACCTTGTTGACTCTGACGCCCTTACGGAGGAACTCATCAACAGCGGATTATCACATCTTGATAATCCTGAAAATGCAGATATACTCCTCATCAACACATGCGGGTTCATAGAGGATGCAAAAAAAGAGTCCATAGAAGAGATACTGAAGCTGGCTGAGATAAAGAAGGGGCAGAAAAAGATGCAGGATGCAAGATTCAACCCCCCTCTATCCCCCCTTAGTAAGGGGGGAATTAAAGGGGGGTATCGTGAATCGTGCATCGTGAATCATGAATCAAAAGACAATAATAAGAAGCTAATTGTCTTCGGATGTCTTGCAAAAAGGTACAGAGACGAACTTCTCAACGAGATTCCGGAGATAGACGCGATATTCGGAGTCGGAGAAGACGACAAAATAGTTGAGTACTGCAAAAATTTGCCGATTATCTCCGAGGGGGACAGTCCCGATTCTACGACTCCGCTCTGCTCCGTCCGTAAATCTGGGACAGTCCCCTCCCAAAATTTGCCAATTCACCCATTCACCCACTCACCCATTCACCCATTCAGCAGCTATGCCTATCTCAAGATTGCGGAAGGCTGCAGCAGGAAATGCACATACTGCGTTATCCCGTCAATCAGAGGAGAATACAAAAGCATCATGCCTGATGAGATTATGAAAAAAGCAGAGGGTTATATAAACGCAGGAGTAAAAGAGCTTGTGCTGGTTGCGCAGGATACCGCCTCCTACGGCAAAGACCTCAATCCGCCTGAGGCGGCTGACATTGCTGCTCTCCTCAAAGACCTCTGCTCAATAAAAGGTGATTTCTGGATAAGACTGCTCTATGCGTATCCTGCGTCAATAAAAGAAGCGCTCCTAAATGTAATTGCCGGAGAAGAAAAAATCTGCAAGTATCTGGATATGCCGTTTCAACATTCTGAGGACAGAATCCTCAAGCTCATGAAAAGAGGAGGCGGCAGAAAGGAATACTTGACCCTCATCAAAAAAATCAGGCGCGCTGTCCCTGATATTGCGCTCAGGACCACATTCATAGCTGGTTTTCCTTCTGAGACAGAGGAGGAATTTAACTCGCTTATAAAATTCATAGAGGAAGCGGAATTTGACAGGCTTGGCGCCTTTAAATATTCAAAAGAAGAAGGCACGCCCGCCTCAAGACTCAAAGGACATCTGACAAAGACAGTAAAGAACAGCAGATTTGATACAATAATGAGGTGTCAGGCAGATATATCCCTCAAGAAAAACAAGGCATTAATAGGCAGGAGATTCAAGGCTGTAATTGACGAAGTTAGTGAGGGGACAGCGGTCGGAAGACTGTATTCCCAGGCGCCTGAGATAGACGGGGTGGTAATAATGGAGGATACAAGATACAGGATGCAGGATTCAGGATACAACCCCCCTCTATCCCCCCTTAGTAAGGGGGGAATTAAAGGGGGGTATCATGCATCCTTTGAATTAAAAGTCAACCATTCACCCATTCACCGCTTCACCCATTCACCAGTCATGGTCGGCGATTTTGTGACTGTTGAGATTACAGATGTTTATGATTATGACTTAAAGGGGATTATCGTAAGATGAGAAAAATTCCGTGGCTGCATATAGTTTTGTTTATCGCTACTTTTGTTTCCACCCTTTCAGTGGGCGCGCTCCAGACACAGACAATAGAAGACATAATAAAAACTCCGTCAAAAATAACAGCCGGGCTGCCCTTTGCGCTGACCCTTATGCTTATACTCCTCTGCCATGAGCTGTCGCATTATATCGCATCCAGAAAGCACGGAGTGAAGGCAACCCTGCCCTATTTCATTCCCGCGCCTACCTTAATAGGCACACTCGGCGCATTTATAAAAATGAAATCTCCCATCACTACAAGAGAAGCGCTTATAGACATTGGCGCATCAGGCCCCATAGCTGGCTTTATAGTCTCACTTCTGGCAGTCATCATAGGCCTTCCGCTCTCCGGGATAATAGCGGCAAAGGGATTGGAAGGCAGCCTGTCTCTCGGAGACTCTCTGCTTTTCTCTTTGCTCTCTCAATTAATTCTGGGCAAAGTTCCTGAATCATACGATGTGCTTTTGCATCCCATTGCATTTGCAGGCTGGATAGGTTTTTTTGTTACAGCATTGAATCTGATACCGGTAGGACAGCTTGACGGGGGACACATTGCCTATGCCCTGCTGGGCGAAAAAAATGAGAATGTCTCAAAAATACTGGTCCTTTCCATGCTGATACTCGGCTTCTTATTCTGGGAGGGCTGGATTATATGGGCCATACTGCTGATTATCCTGGGGCTAAGACATCCTCCTGTCATGTACTGGGAAACGCCTCTGGACAGCAAAAGAAGGTTCATCAGCTGGATTACAGCAATAATATTCATCCTGACATTTATCCCTGTGCCGTTTAAGGTTATGCCGTAGGTGGAATACCCTTGATTTTTATCACAGTTTAAATCAAAATAAATAAAAAGTTAAGAGTTGAGAGTTAAATTTAAAGCCTTCCTCAGAAAACTTTTCACTTTTAACTTACAAACCAAAAGGAGACCTGCAAATGAAAGTAATTCTCAAGGAAGACGTGAAGAATCTCGGCAAGATGGGCGATATGGTCAATGTCGCTGAGGGACATGCAAGAAATTTTCTTATCCCCCAAAAACTCGCAGTGGAGGCAATCACAAAAAATATAAAGGCGCTTGAGCTCCAAAAAAAAGTCATTCAGGAAAAGGCAAATAAAGAGAAGAATTCCGCTCAGGCGCTCTCTGAGAAAATAGCGGCGCTTAACCTGACAATAAAGGCAAAGGCAGGCGAAGAAGAGAAGCTCTTCGGCTCCATAACCTCAATGGATATTGCGGCAGAGCTAAAAAACGAGGGCATTGATATAGACAAGAAAAAAATATCCATTGACGAGCCGATTAAAAGGCTCGGCGCTTACACTGTGGGCGTAAAGGTTCATCCTGACATAACAACACAACTGAATATTACGGTAGTTGCGGAATGAAGAACTACTTTACAGACATGCATATGCCAACAAGTCATTGCGAGGCGGAGCCGAAGCAATCTCTAACTACGAGATTCCTCGCTACGCTCGGAATGACAGTTAATGGTATTTTAAGATGAAAGATACAGACCTGACGACAAACAAGCTGCCGCCTCAGAACATTGAGGCCGAGCAGTCTGTGCTCGGCGCAATCATGATAGAGAACAATGCGTTCTCTAAAGCAATTGAGATTATCTCGCATGAAGATTTCTACAGAGAATCCCACAGGAAAATTTTTGACGCGATGATAGAACTCTTTGAGAAAAATGCGCCTATTGACCTGATAACAATCGCCGAAGAACTCAGGAAAAGAAACGACCTGGACGCGGTAGGCGGAGAACCATACCTGTCCGCCCTTGCAAGCCAGACGCCCACTGCCGCAAACATAAGATATCATTCAAAGATAATCCGCGAAAAAGCTCTCCTGAGGTCGCTTATAAAATCCGCCTCTGAAATTGCAGGCAAGGTTTATGAAGACAACCTGGACGCCGACGAACTTGTTGATAATGCGGAGAGAATAATCTTTAACATATCGGACAAGCGCATAAAGGCGTCCTTTGTAACTTTGAAAGACCTGATAAAGGGCAGCTTTGAGACTATAGAATATCTCTATGATAAAAAGAGCGCAATAACAGGCGTTGCGTCCGGGTTTACCCAGTTGGATGAGCTGACCTCTGGATTTCAGAGGGGCGACCTGATAGTAATAGGCGGAAGGCCTTCTATGGGAAAAACAGCGTTCAGTCTGGATATTGCCCGTCAGGTTGGCGTTGAGCTGAAAGAACCAGTCGCAATATTCAGTCTGGAAATGTCAAAGGAACAACTGGCACTGAGAATGCTCTGTTCGGAAGCAAGGGTTGACTCCAACAGCGTAAGAAAAGGTTTCATAAGAAAAGAGGACTGGAGCAAACTCACCAATGCCGCAGGCAAACTCACAGAGGCGCCTGTCTTCATAGATGATTCCTCAAACATAAATGTCCTGGAGATGAGGGCTAAGGCGCGGCGGCTTAAACTTGAACACAAGGGATTAAGCCTTATAGTAGTGGACTACCTCCAGTTGATGAGAGGCAGAGGAGGCTTTGACAAGAACAGGGAACAGGAAATCTCCGAGATATCCCGTTCACTCAAGGGGCTGTCCAAAGAACTGCAAGTGCCTGTAATAGCGCTGAGCCAGCTAAACAGAGGCGTAGAGCAAAGGAACGACAAAAGGCCTAATCTCTCTGATTTGAGAGAGTCAGGCGCAATAGAGCAGGATGCGGACGTCATAATCTTCCTCTACAGGGATGAATTCTACAATAAGGATTCTAATGACAGGGGCAAGGCGGAAATCAATGTTGCAAAGCAGAGGAACGGGCCCACCAAGACAATCAACCTCGCCTTCTTCCCGCAATACACGAGGTTTGAAAATTACAGCGACAGGGAATACAGCGAGACAGAAGAGGTTTTTTAAAAATGAAAAGGCCGCCGGCAGTTGCAGGACAGTTTTATCAGGGCACAGCATCAAAACTGACACAGCAGGTTAAACAATACATAAACACCAACGCCGTAAAAGAACACGCAATCGGAATACTCTCTCCTCACGCCGGACTCATATACTCCGGCTCTGTTGCAGGAGAGGTATACTCAGCAATAGCTTTTCCTAAAACATTCGTGCTGATAGGCCCGAATCATACAGGCCTCGGCGCAAAGGTTTCCATGATGGCGTCAGGCGAATGGGAAATACCAACAGGCGTCTTCTCCATAGATGAAAAACTTTCACGGAGAATAGCCGCAAACACACCGCTCATTTCAAAGGATGCACAGGCGCATACCTTTGAGCATTCGCTTGAGGTGCAGCTTCCGTTCATAGCATATTTTTCAAAAGAGCCATCCGCCTCAGGCGGGCTGAAAATCGTGCCGATTGTTGTCATGTCAGCTTCTCTTGAAGAATGCCGTCTGCTCGGCGAGGGGATTGCAAAAGCAATAAAAAGCGTTATAGCGTCAAGCGTTGAGCGTTATAGCGTTGTCATAGTCGCAAGCTCTGATATGAGCCATTATGTGTCTGATGACGTCGCAAGGCAGAAAGACAGGAAGGCAATAGAAATGATTAGGGCGCTAAATCCTGAAGGACTCTATGAGGTTGTAGGAAGGGAGAGAATTTCCATGTGCGGCTATCTTCCGGCAACAATAATGCTCTTTGCGGCAAAGGCGCTCGGAGCAATTGAGGCCAGGCTCGTAAAATACGCCACATCAGGCGAAGTCAGCGGAGACTATGACCAGGTAGTAGGTTACGCAGGCATGATAGTGAAATAATGGCGGGGTGGTTAGTCTCTCCTCATAATCTGAGAAATATCTTTTAAGGACAGTGCAACAATATTTTTCCCCATCGGGTAGGATTCTTCCCCGGGGTATACAATAAATCCCTTTTTACATGACAAATCTTCGTATGCAGTCCGGAATCCCTTTGAAATAGCAGGACTTGAAGAATATTTAATCTCAACAGCGATTGCTTCTTTCCTGGAGTTTATCAGCAGGAGGTCCACCTCTGTTCCTGCGCTAGTCCGATAGAAAAAAGCCTGCCAGTTATCAGGGATAATGCCGATTATCTGCTCTATCACAAACCCCTCCCATGAACTTCCCAAAGACGGATGGCTTTGCAGGTCTTCAAAATTGCCGAGCCCTAACAGCGCATGAAGCAGTCCTGAATCACGTATGTAAACTTTTGGCGCTTTTATCAATCTTTTCTTTATGTTGGCATAATAAGGCTGCAGCTGCCTGATAATAAATGTATCCTCAAGTATATCAAGATATTTTCTTACCGTTGGAGCGGACAATCCCATGCTTCCCGCAATATTGCTTGCGTTCCATAGTGTCCCATGCGAATGCGCAAGCATGGTCCAGAACCTCCTTAGTTGAGCCGAAGGCACATGAATGCCAAGTTGCGGTATATCCATTTCAAGATAGGTCTTTATAAATGCCTCACGCCATGCGAGGCTTTCGCCATTGTTTTCTGACAGATAACTTTTAGGGAAACCTCCTCTCAGCCAGAGTTGTTTGACAGATTCATATCCTGTTTCCTTTATTATAAAGGGCGTTAACTCGTGATAAATTATCCGTCCGGCCAGGCTTTCAGATGCATGTTTCAGTAAATCAGGTGACGCCGACCCGAGGATTAAAAACCTCCCGCCGACCCTGTGCTGGTCAACCAGCGCCCGCAAAAGAGGAAAAAGGGAAGGCAGGCGCTGAATTTCATCTATAATCACAAGCGCATCCTTGAATTGGCTTAGATATAACTCGGCATCGTGCAGCTTGTTGTAATCCGATGGCAGTTCCAGATCTAAATAGACAGCCCTCTTCTTAATGCGGGTTTTTATTATTCCTGCAAGCGTGGTTTTGCCGGCCTGCCGCGGGCCTATAATGCTGACGACAGGATATGACTTTAGAGATGTCTCAATTTTTTCCTGCAATAACCGTTTAATCATACCTTGTATATTAAAATAAACTGTTTCAATTTGCAAGGTAAATGAATCTGGTGAATATTTAATAAAAAGGAGGGAATAAATTGTCTTGTCCAGCGTAGAGAAGCTGGCGGGGTGGACCCCGAGCTGCTCGGGACGACCTCCACAAAGTTATGGCGGGGTGGACGGGGCTCGAACCCGTGACCTCCGACGTGACAGGCCGGCGTTCTAACCAGCTGAACTACCACCCCAAGGCAAAAATCTGTAAAACAGATTTTTGAGTTCAAAAGTTAAGAGTTTAGAGTTAAGAGTTAAATACTTTCTGAAAAATTTCTAATTCTCAACTTTTCACTTTTAACTCTAAACTTGTAACTCCATTTTTGCCAGAGGCAAAAAATGGTAGGCGGAACAGGGATTGAACCTGTGACCCCAGCCTTGTAAGGGCTGTGCTCTCCCAGCTGAGCTATCCGCCCGAAAGAGTTATTATTAAACTATATAGGGATATACTTTGTCAAATATATTGTGATAAAATGCAGTATGCT
>MNVK01000051.1 GCA_001871685.1 Nitrospirae bacterium CG1_02_44_142 | reverse complement strand
ACTGCTCCACGTCCTGTCCGGGCATATTTGCTGCCGGAGATGTTACAAACGCTTTCGGCAAAAGGATAATCATAGCCTCCGGCGAGGGCGCAAAGGCTGCTCTGGCAGCAAGACAATATATATTAAACAAGCAGAACTAATGAGAAAAGACATGTGGGGCAACAGGGATTAATTCTCGGTCTTATAGAGAGTTTTCTGTACGGCGCATATATTGGAATTGTCTTTGTTCCGATATATAATTTTATAAACAAGAGATGGGGTCTTAAAGAAGGGGAATAATTATGCACGGTGAAAATATTTCATATGCCTACGGTTTCTGGTTCCTTGTGCTGGTCAATGTCGGCTTATTCTCCTTCTTTATTCTGAGCTTTCTCACGCCGCTCAAAAAGAGGGAATGGCGCTCTATGGGAGCAACTCTCGCCTTTTTTGTGGCCCTATTCACCGAGATGTACGGTTTTCCCCTTACAATATATATACTTACAGGAATCCTCGGCAGCAAATATCCTGCGCTGAATCCCTTTTCTCACGCAAGCGGGCATCTGTGGGTAACATTCCTCGGCGGCGGAGCAACTATGCTGGCGGTTATCCATCTTATAAGCGATGGGCTTGTAATAATCGGCTTTATAATAATGTGGAAAGGCTGGAAACTGATTCACGGTGCAAAGGGAGGACTTGTAACAGAGGTGCCGTATGCCTATGTGAGGCATCCCCAGTATTCAGGCCTTTTTCTCGTTATGATAGGCATGTTGATACAATGGCCGACAATGATAACAGCCCTGATGTTTCCTGTGCTCGTCTTTGTGTATTACCGCTTATCAAAGAGGGAAGAAAGTGATATGATTAAGATGTTTGGTGATGAGTATAAACGCTATATGGAAAGGACGCCAATGTTTATACCGAAACTTGGAAGGGAGAGTTAATGGAGAAGATTTCATTCAAGGTTGGCAAGGAATTCTGTGATGAGTGCTCTCTGGCTCTAAGGCGGTTTATAGGGCATATGGATGGAGTAGAATCCATTGACGTTGAAAAAGGCCATATCCTTGTGGAGTATGACAACTCGCAGATAACAGAGGATGAACTCTCAAGGATTACGAGAGACGGCATCGAAAAACTCGGATATAAATTATTGGAATGAGGGGAAATTATGTAGCATCACTAATGAGTGGCAGATTTGCACAGAAATGAAAAAATAAAAGGAGGTAGGGATTATGTACTGGGGAAATTATGGATGTGGCATGGGAGCGGGATGGTTATTTATGATAATCTTCTGGGCATTGGTCATACTCGGAATTATATATTTGCTGAAACTGGTTATAGGTGCGGAAAAACAGAAGGGAGAAACTTCTCTGGAAGTTTTGAAGAAAAGGTATGCAAGGGGTGAGATAACAAAGGATGAGTTTGAAGAGAAGAAAAAGGATATAATCTAAAGGAGGTGAAAGATGAAGATAACAAAGATATTGAAGAAGAAAGGGCTGTCTTGTAAATGTCACAAATCTTGTTAAGGAGGATGAATATGAAAAGGTTAGCAATTGTTTTTGCAGTTTTGTTTATTTTCAGCGTTTCGGCATATGCGCAGATGGGTGAAGGCATGAAGCCTGAACAGAAAGGGCAGATGGGGCAGGGAATGATGGGCAGCGAAGGCAAAATGCCTATGTGCGAGCAGATGATGAAGCAGAAGATGGGCGAAGGACAGCAGATGCCCATGTGCCAGCAGATGATGAAGGGACATAAAGGGATGATGCAGATGATGATGGACATGATGCAGATGCAGAAAAAGATGATGAAGGGCATGAAGCCGGCAGAGAAGAAAGAAATGATGATGGAAATGGATAAGATGATGGAGAAAATGAATAAGATGATGTCAATGCCTATGGGAATGATGGGCGGCATGCCTGCACAGGCTAAAATGAAATGTGCGGAGGAGTGGCTTAAAAAAGCGATTGACCTTCATGAAGTACACTTAAAAGACCCGAAGACTGCGACCGAGGCGTCACAAATGGAGATGATGGAGCAGATGAAAAAGGCATACGAGTGTGTTATCGGCGGCGGCAAAACAGAGGCAGCGCCTTCTAAAGAGACCGAAGGCAAGGAACCTCCGAAAACTGTACCGCATCAGCACAAACATTAGCAGAAATCAAGTTTTATGGAGGAATGAATGAAGGTAATCGACCCGGTATGCAACATGACAATTGAGGACACAAATGCCGCCAGAGTATCTGAATACAAAGGCAAGAAATACTATTTCTGCTCAAAACACTGCCAGGAAAAATTTGACAGAGAACCAGAAACATATATAGGCAAAAAGGCAGTTACCTCTCTTTCGTTAGGATACGGGGACAGTCCCGAATCGGAGCCTGCCCTGTTAAATACGGGGGCTTCGCCCGTATTTCTGGGACTGTCCCCTGTCATAAAAGGGACAGATAAAGTCACAAAATGGACGTGCCCTATGCATCCTGAAATCCGCGAAGAAAAACCCGGCGCATGTCCAAAATGCGGCATGGCGCTTGAACCCCTTACTCCTTTAGTAATTACCGCTAAAACAGAATGGACCTGCCCGATGCATCCTGAAGTTGTCAGCGCTTCTCCCGGCGCTTGTCCAAAATGCGGAATGGCTCTTGAGCGAAAGACTGTTTCAGTAGAGGAAGCAAATCCGGAACTCATTGATATGACCAGGCGCTTTTGGACCGGAGTGATTCTTACAATACCGCTGGTTCTTATAGCAATGCGGGACTACATTCCCGGTCTTTCACTTGAAAGTTTAATATCCCATGAAGTTATGAAATGGGTGGAACTCATCCTTGCCACGCCTGTTGTTCTCTGGGCCGGCTGGCCCTTCTTTGTGCGCGGTTGGCAATCTCTTATGACCCGCAATCTTAATATGTTTACATTGATAGGGCTTGGCGTTGGTGTTGCTTATATATACAGCATTGTTGCCGCGCTTTTCCCGGGCTTATTCCCGGTCTCGTTCAGAAAAGACGGAGAAGTGGGGGTTTATTTTGAGGCCGCAGCAGTTATTGTAACCCTTGTGCTTCTTGGCCAGGTGCTTGAATTAAAGGCACGCAGCAAAACAGGCGCAGCCATTAAAATGCTGCTCGGTCTCGCGCCAAAGACAGCAAGGCGTATAAAAAACGGCACAGAAGAAGACATTCCGCTTGAGCATGTAAATAAGGATGATATTCTCCGTGTGCGTCCCGGTGAAAAGATACCTGTTGACGGCATTGTAATTGAAGGGACAAGCTCGGTTGATGAATCAATGGTTACAGGAGAGCCGATTCCTGTTCAGAAGCAAAAAGGAGACCGTGTAATCGGCGCTACTGTCAATGGAACCGGCATGGTTATAATGAAGGCTGAGAAGGTTGGCGCTGATACCCTGCTCTCGCAGATTGTTCATATGGTTGCAGAGGCGCAGAGAAGCCGTGCGCCCATCCAGAAGCTTGCAGATATTGTTGCGGCATATTTTGTCCAGATTGTTATGGCAGCAGCAATCCTTACCTTTGTTGTATGGGCATGGCTGGGCCCTGAACCCAGAATGGCGCACGCAATCATCAATGCAGTGGCAGTCTTAATCATTGCGTGCCCGTGCGCTCTCGGCCTTGCAACGCCAATGTCCATAATGGTTGCAATGGGAAAGGGCGCAATGGCAGGCGTGCTTTTCAAAAACGCAGAGGCAATAGAAGTGATGAGAAAAGTTGATACGCTTGTAGTGGATAAGACAGGAACGCTCACCTTGGGCAAACCAAAACTCGTGAATGTAATTCCGGCGAATGGGTTTGATGAAAAATCCGTGCTCCATTTTGGCGCAAGCATTGAGCGCGGAAGCGAACATCCCCTTGCATCAGCAATAGTAAAAGGCGCGGAAGAAAGAGGCATAAGCCTTGTTGATGTTGACGGCTTTGATTCTGTGACAGGCAAAGGAGTAAGGGGCAATATTGAAGGGCATAAGATAGCGCTCGGCAACAGAAAGCTCCTTGAAGACATAGGCATTGACCCGGGCGGACTCTCTCAACAGGCCGAAACAATGCGAACCGAAGGTCAGACCGTGATGTTTATTACAATAGACGGCAAGGCAGCCGGACTTTTAGGAGTCGCTGACCCTATAAAGGAAACAACTCCGGAGGCTATAAGCGCTTTCCATAAGGAGAATATCAGGATTGTAATGCTTACTGGAGATAACCGCACCACAGCAGAGGCAGTATCAAAAAAACTCAGCCTTGACGATGTAATTGCAGAGGTATTGCCTAACCAGAAGGCCGAGATAGTCAAAAAACTGCAGAATGAAGGAAGAATAGTTGCCATGGCAGGCGATGGAATAAACGATGCGCCGGCGCTCGCACAGGCGCATGTTGGCATTGCCATGGGCACAGGCACAGACGTTGCAATGGAAAGCGCAGGCGTAACACTTGTGAAGGGCGACCTCAGAGGGATAGTGAGGGCCAGGCGTTTAAGCAGGGCCACGATGAGAAACATCAAACAAAATCTTTTCTGGGCATTTATATATAATTCAATGGGTGTTCCGCTTGCAGCTGGAATTCTTTATCCCTTCTTCGGTATACTTTTAAGCCCGATAATAGCTGCCGCTGCGATGAGTTTCAGCTCGGTATCAGTGGTTGGAAATGCGCTGAGGTTAAGAAGAGTTAAGCTTTAAGGCAAGCGAAGAAAGCATTATTTAGAAATACCGCACTGAGAATGTATCAAATTCACCTTTGAAGTCTTCCCATTTGACTTCAATATTATTTACTTTTGCGGCAGGAGGGCCTTTGTAACAGAGCCCGATTGCCTTTTCTATATTTTCTTTTTCCCCTTCAAACAAGGCCTCCACTTTTCCGTCGCTGCAGTTTTTAACCCAGCCTTTGAGTCCAAGTAAATGCGCGGCATCTTCCGTGAATGCCCTGTAAAATACTCCCTGCACCCTGCCTGAAATTATCAGATACGCCCTTGCTTTTTCCATTGGAGATTATAGCACACCTATGGTATCCTATTTACTTAATAAAACTATTTTTCAGGAGGTAACATGCTTGCAATCACTGTGCTCTTAGGCCTGTTTTTGCTGGCCGCCTTAATCGTCATATCGGCGGTCATTGCTATCTACAATAGACTCGTCCGCTTAAGGACAACGGTAAAGTCTTCATGGTCAGACATTGACGTTCAGCTCAAAAAGAGATACGACCTCGTCCCAAACCTTGTGGAGACGGTAAGAGGCTACGCCGGCCATGAAAAAACAGTTTTTGAAAAAGTGACAGAGGCGCGCTCAACGGCAATGCAGGCAAATGCCCCCGCTGACAGGGCCAAGGCGGAGAATATGTTCGGTGAGACATTAAAGAGCCTGTTTGCAGTTGCCGAGGCATACCCTGAGTTAAAGGCAAATGCCAATTTCATGCAGTTACAGTCTCAGTTGAAAGAACTGGAAGACAATATAGAATATGCAAGAAGGTATTACAATGCAGTGGTCCGCGATTTCAATATCCTCATACAGTCTTTTCCATCAAATATAATAGCGGGCCTGTTCAACTTCAAACAGGAGGAGTTTTTTGAGCTTGAAGCTCCTGAGAATGAGAGAAAGCCTGTGAAGGTGAGTTTTTAATAATTATGAATTTTTTCAAGGGTGGATTTAGCATTCTCGCAGCTTTAATGCTTGCTGCCTTTGTTGGCTCTGCCCAGGCCCAGGACTTCACTATCAACAGTTTTCATTCGGACCTCATTATACATGAAGACTCATCGCTTACAGTAAAAGAGGCCATAGAAGTTGAATTTCACAGGCCCAGGCACGGGATTTACAGGGAGATTCCGTTTAAATACACAGATGAGCTCGGAAACACATTCAGAACGCCTCTTGATGTCTTGTCTGTGACGGATGAGGCAGGCAAAGACTGGAAATACACGGCAAAAAGGTCAGGCGATGCCATACACATAAGGATAGGCGACGCCAATAAATATGTGAGCGGCAGGCAGAGTTATGTGATTACTTACAGCGTTGAAAATGCAATTCTTTTCTTTGAAGACCACGACGAGCTTTACTGGAATGTGACGGGAAATTACTGGAAGGCTCCCATCAAAAAGGCCTCTGCTAATGTAAATCTTGCTGTGAAGAGCAAGAGCAAAAATCTGTGGGCGTCATGCTATACAGGTTCTTTAGGCTCAAGGGAGTCGCTGTGCGGTTTTGATACCTCCGGCAATATAGCCGGTTTTTTATCAAAGAAGACATTTGCTTCGGGAGAAGGCCTGACAATTGCATTTGGATGGGATAAAGGACTCGTGTCTCAGCCGTCTTCATGGAAAAGATTTTTATGGGCGCTTGACTTAAAGGAAAACTGGGTATTTATGCTTCCTGTTCTTTCACTGATATTTATGATAAATCTCTGGAACCGGAGAGGAAGAGACCCAAAGGTAAGAGAGTCGGTAACGGTTATGTATGAGCCTCCTAAGTATAAAGATGTTCCGCTTACGCCTGCGGAGGTCGGCGCTGTGATTGACGAAAAACTTGACGCAAGAGATATCACAGCCACAATCATAGGACTCGCTGTAAAGGGATATATAAAGATAGAGGAGACAAAAAAAGAGGGCCTGGTATTTGATTCCATAGATTATTTTCTTGCAAAACTAAAAGACCCTGATGATAACCTGAGTCAGTTTGAAAAGGCGCTTATGGGGAAAATATTTTCAGGCTCTATGCCGGGCCTAATGGTTTCTGACATGAAGAATAAGTTTTATACGAGTCTTGATAGTTTAAAGGAAACTCTTTACGGAGAGATTGTCAGAAAAGGATATTTTCTGAGGAATCCTGAGTCGGTGAGGGCTTTGTATATTGCCGTAGGCGTCGCAGTAATGGTGATTGCAGGTTTTGCCTCCGGATTTCTTTCGCCTTATTCAATGGGGAAGAATATTATCGCCGGAATATTGGCAGGCATTCCTGTGCTTGCATTTTCCAGAGTCATGCCGGCAAAAACAAGGGCAGGCGCGGCAGCATACATGGATATACTTGGGTTTCAGGAGTTCATGAACCGGGCAGAAAAAGACAGGCTTAAAAGGATGGGGGACCAAGAACTCTTTTCAAAATTCCTTCCTTATGCTATTGCACTTGACGTCGCCGACAACTGGGCCAAGGCTTTTGAGGGGATTTATCAGGAGCCTCCCAAATGGTATGTTTCTCCCGGAGGATTCGGGACCTTCAGTCCATACAGATTTTCCGGTTCAATAACTTCTATGACGTCAAGTCTGGGCTCTGCAATGTATTCCACTCCAAGAGGAAGCGGGATTGGCGGCTCCGGCGGTTCAGGAGGAGGCGGTTTTTCAGGCGGCGGATTCGGAGGCGGCGGAGGAGGAAGCTGGTAACTATATTCTGACAGCTGTTTCTGAATCATAGAAGCACAAGTAATTTACAAACTAATAGAAATCATATATATTAAAACTATCCTGGATGGTCGGAGGGAAATATGAAAAAAATTGTAATTCTTTTGGTTCTTTTGTTTTCTTTTGTAGAAGCAGACGCGCAGGAGAGCAAGATAACCGTTGCTGTTTTGCCTTTTAAAAACGTTTCAGACATAAAAGCGCACAATTGGCTGTCCGAAACGATTGCCGAAAGTATCGTTTCAAAGTTGGGTGAAAGCAGGGAGGTGTCGCTTATTGAGAGAGCTCTGCTGGACAAGGCAATTCAGGAATTAAAATTTCAAAAATCCGGCATTGTAGATGCAACGTCAGCCGCTAAGATAGGTAAATATATCGGCGCAAAAATAGTTGTCATCGGGACATACACAATTTTTATGGAAAAGTTGAAAATTGACGCCCGTTTTGTGGATGTAGAGACCGCAGAAATAAAAGCAGTCGCCAGCGATTTAGGCCTATATAATAATGCCCTTGAGCTGTCAACTGCAGTAGGCTTTAAACTCTTCGGCTCTCTTACGAGGGTACTTGATATTAAAACTGTTTCTCAAACGGCGGAGGCGCAGGATGTTAAGATGGAGAAAGTTGCGAAAGCAGACCTGCCGCCGGGCGCCGCTTCTGAATACTATTCAAAAGGCTACGATTACAAGTGGAACAAGAAAGACACAGATAAGGCAATAGAATATTATCTTAAGGCTGTGAGCATTGACCCGAACCACGAAAATGCTTTGTTTGAATTGGGTTATGTTTATAACGAAAAAGGAGAATATCAGAAAGCCATAGGATATTACAGCAAGGTTGTAGCGCTGAATCCTCGCGCA
>MNVK01000043.1 GCA_001871685.1 Nitrospirae bacterium CG1_02_44_142 | reverse complement strand
ATATATCACCTCTGTTTCTGAGAAGCTCTTTTTCTGAAAGCTCAATAAGATTGTTTATATATCTCAGATACCTTTCCCTTAGAAAAGAATCATTGAACATCTCAACAAGCGTTGGGCTCAGGGAGAGCGTAATTCTGAAATCAATATTGTCATTAAGAAGCCTGTCAAATACATCAATCAGAGGTATGTAGCTCTCTGTAATTGCCTCGTAAAGCCAGTTTTCTTCAAGAAAATATTCGTGTTCGGGATGCCTGATATAAGGCAGATGGGCATGGAGGACAAGGATAAGATAGCCTTTGTGCATCTTCTAAAATACACGATTAAGGATTGACGCGACAACTGTTTCTTTAAGTCAAAGTTTTTGATAGTACAATTTAAGCCTTAGAAAAAATCCTGTATCTCACATCACCCTTAACCCCATTGCCCTAAAGTCAGCGTCAAAGGCAATACACGGGATTCCTTCAAGATATTCCTTGATAACCGTATAAGAAATCGCATCGCACAGAGAAATCTTTTTGTCTTTGCTAAGTTTCAGGAATGTATCCAGCGCCTTGGCCCTGTCAGAGTCTGAGAGATAGATAATATTGAGATTTGGAAGAACTGTTTTTATAAAAACCGCAGCGCCTTTATAGTTGAGCCTGTAGCGCAAAAGCGTTACAGTTTCAATGACAATTTCCCATGTTGTGAGCACAGCAACGCTGTTTTCCTTTATCCATTGTGCAAATGAAATTGCGCGGTCGTGGTCAAAATCATTTTCGTCAAGCGCTGCATAGAAAAAGGAGGTGTCGCAAAAGACCTTGCCTATGGATTCTATCATGTTTAGCGATTATGAATAGAGGTGTTTATTGTGTTCTCTGGCGGTCTTCTGTTTGCCTCTGACTGTTTCCCCTTCACCTAATTGCTCAACCGCCTTGAAAAATGAATCGCCAGCCCCGACTCTTAACCCTATCGCTGACGGCGCATGAAGTTCGCCAAAGACAATGTCATTGACGGTAATCTCATAGACATGTTCAGGGTGCAGCGAGACGTCTTTCAAAATTTCCGACAGTTTCTTTCTTGCGTCGCTCACTGGAATTTTTACAGGCATAAATCCTCCTTCGCTATATATGTGCCAAATTTAACACTTTGTACACATAAAAACAAGAGACGGGGCCATAAAACTATTTCCTCTTAAACATCCTATTTAAATCATCCAGTGAAAAGAAAATCCGCGTCGGCCTTCCGTGAGGGCACTGGTCGGGATGCTCTGTATTTTCAAGGTCAGAAAGAAGCTGCGAGACCTCTGATTGGTTCAGTATCTCTTTCCCGCGCACTGACTTATGGCAGGCAATCCTGGCTGCTATTTCCTCTTTTATGGCCCTGTCCGGCCTGTCTCCCTCCATGAATGCTGATGCGGCATCTGCGAGTATTCCTCTCAGGTCAGCCCCCGCAAGCGCATCAGGAAGCGAACGGATAATTAAAGCGTCATGCCCGAAGTCATCAATCTCAATGCCAAACTCATTCAGTAGATTTTTGTTTTCAAGGATAACCAGGTACTCCTTATGCGAAAGATTTACCTGTCTCGGGAAAAGCAGCTGATGCGAGTCCAGCTTTATTTTCTTAAGAAATTTTTCATAAAGAATTCTTTCATGGGCTGCGTGATGGTCTATAAGACTCAGCCCTCCTCTGCCTGAAACAGCGATGAACGTATCGCCGAGATATACAAACGGCAGCGACGGTTTATACGGCAGTTCAAAATTCTCCGAGACATGAGAAGGCGTCTCGCCTATTCCTTCATAATTTGCAGAGTCATACTGCATGGATGGGGTCTCTGTAAATGGTTTTACATGCCCGGCCCTTCCGACTTTTACGGCGTCGCGTATGCCTGTATTCACAAACCGGTAAACGGCCTCTTTGTCTTCAAACCTGACCTCTCTCTTTGTCGGATGAACGTTAAAATCAACCTTGCGGGGGTCAAGTTCCAAAAAAAGAAAAAATACCGGGTGTTTATCTTTTGGAAGTATTCCTTCGTAAGCGCTGTACACTGCATGGGAAAGCGAAGCGTCTTTTATCGGACGCTTGTTTATGCATATGAATTGATGCGCCTTACTGTTCCTGAAATTCCCTATGTCAGAGACAAATGTATGCATCTTCATAATTCCAACATGTTCACATTTTTCAAATCCCCTCTTACTCCCATCTTTTAAATCCCCCCATCCCCCCTTTACTAAAGGGGGGCAAGGGGGGATTATTGGGGAAATTGGTGGGTTATGAACCTCTATCAGCCCGTTTACAAATTCATCGCCATATACCTGCATCAGCCTTTCCCTGAGTCCTGACGCCTTTGGAAAAATCATGGTCTCCTGATTTTCAGTCAAAAGCCTGAATCCAATCTCATAATGTGAGAGGGCTTCTTTTGTTACAGTGTCAATAATATGGAAAAGTTCTGTGGTGTTTGTCTTTAGGAATTTTTTCCTGGCAGGAGTGTTGAAAAATAAATCCTTCACCTCAACAGACGTCCCTGAAAAAGGGGAGGCTTTTATCTCTTTTATTTCTCCTCCCGAGATTTCTACTGATATTCCGGAGGCAGCGCCTTTTAATCCTGTAATGAGCTTAATCCTTGCGACTGCTGCGATTGAAGAAAGAGCTTCCCCGCGAAATCCCATTGTCGTGATATTGAACAAATCGGCGTCGCTTCTAATCTTGCTTGTTGCATGGCTCTCAAAACACAAATGCGCGTCTTCTTCATCCATGCCTGCGCCGTTGTCCGAAACCCTGATTAGCCTCCGGCCTCCATAAAGCGCTTCTATCTTTATCTCTGAGCCTTCAGCGTCAATTGCGTTTTCTATGAGTTCCTTCACAACAGAGGCAGGCCGTTCCACCACCTCTCCTGCGGCAATTTTATTTCTTAAGTCAACAGGCAGAACCTTTATATCAGGCATAAGACATTTTAAAAGCAGGCGAAGGATTTAGCAATAGGGGAAAGCAGTTGAAACTATCCTGTATTAGAGATATGATAATAAGGCAGGAGGCAAGATGGCTGCTGAAAAAACAGGCGAAGCGTATAAGATTCAGATACTGGAGAAACAACTCCAGTTCACTGAAAAGCTGAAATTTGTAACGAATAGAATCCACGCTGCCAACAATGTTAACGAGATTCTGTTCCAGCTTAAAAATGACATCTTGGGCCTGTTTGACGCCGAAGGAGTTACCATATACCTCATAGACCCCATAAAGCGGCAGCTCATCTCAAAATACCTCGTAGGCTCTGCTATCAAGGAGATAAGGGTGCCCATCTCTCATGCCAGCATTGCAGGATACACCGCGCATGACGTAAAAATGGTAAATATCGGAGATGTATATGATGCAAAAGAACTCTTTGCAATAGACCCGAACCTGAAATTTGACGGCAGTTGGGACCAGAAAACAGGTTACAGGACAAAGCAGATTCTTGCGTCCCCTATACTCTTTGAAAATAAAATCCTTGGGGTCATACAGTTAATTAACAAAAAAACCCAGCCGAGATTTACAAAGATTGACGAAAAAAGCATCGGGGAAATGGCGCGTGTGCTGGGGATTGCCTTCAGGAATCAGTCCAGGATGCTTCACACCCGCTTTGACTATCTGATAAGCCGCAATATTATTACGGATGAAGAGTTAAAGGCGGCTACCGCTCTTGCCCGGGAGCAGAAAAAAGACATTGAAACAATCCTTATGGAAAACTATAAGGTCAAAAAATCAGACATAGGAATGTCCCTCGGCATATATTACAAATGCAAATTTATTGAATACAGCCCCAGCGTGTTTATCCAGAGAGAACTGCTTAAGGGCCTTAATGTCGCCTATCTCAAAAAATCTTACTGGGTCCCCCTCTCGCTCTCGGATAGAAAAGCGGTCGTCCTGATAGATAATCCCAGAGACGCCAAGGTGCTTGATATAAAAAATCTTATTAAGGCAAATGAGTACGAGTTTCAGGTGGCATTAAGGGAAGATATAATTAAATTCCTTGAAGCTCCTGAATTTGACTTCGGCGCTTCCGGCTCAATGTCAGACATCCTGGCAGAGATAGACGTCAAAAAAGAGGAAGAAGATGAAGCGGTTGTAATAGAATCTGAATACGACGAAAAGTCCAACACCATAGTGCGCCTGGTAAACCAGATAATTATTGACGCCTATGAGAAAGGGGCTTCGGATATTCATATTGAGCCGAGCAAAATCGCAAAGAAAACCTTTGTCCGCTACAGGGTGGACGGGGTATGTATGAAACATCTTGAGATTCCTCTAACCTATTCCAGCCCTGTTGTATCCAGGCTAAAGATAATGGCGAGCCTGGATATAGCGGAAAGAAGACTGCCGCAGGACGGCAAGATTAAATTCATTTACAAGAACAAGCCTGTTGAACTGCGCGTGGCTACGCTGCCTACGGTAGCAGGTGAAGATGTGGTTCTGAGGATTCTTGCCTCAGCTGAGGCGATGCCGTTGGAGGCCTTGCACCTTTCAGCGTCAGACTATACGAACTTAAAAGAAATAATCAGCCGTCCCTACGGCATCATTCTTGTTGTAGGCCCCACAGGTTCAGGCAAGACCACGACTCTTCATGCAGCACTGGCCTATATAAACACGCCTGAGAAAAAAATATGGACTGCCGAAGACCCGGTTGAGATAACGCAGGAAGGGCTCCGTCAGGTTGAGGTAAAGCCAAAGATAGAGTTTGATTTTGCAAGGGCGATGCGCTCATTTTTAAGGGCTAACCCTGATGTGATTATGGTCGGCGAGATGAGAGACCGAGAGACAGCGCATATCGGCATAGAAGCGTCATTGACAGGGCATCTGGTCCTTTCCACGCTTCACACCAACAGCGCGCCTGAAACAATTACAAGACTTATAGACATGGGCATAGACCCTCTTAACTTTGCGGATTCTATTTTAGGCATACTGGCACAGCGGCTTGTCAGAACCCTGTGCAAGAAATGCAAGGAACCTTATCACCCTGAGAGGGAAGAGTTTGAATCTCTCTCTCAATCTTACGGCGAGCGGTTTCCTCAACTTGGGATAGTGTATGACGATAAGCTGGCCCTTTATAAGCCAAAGGGCTGCGATGAGTGCAACCACTCAGGTTACAAAGGCAGAGCCGGCATATACGAATTGTTAATAGGAACAAAAGATATAAAGAGGGTTATTGCAAAGCGAGGCACTGTGGAAGAGATACGACAGCAGGCCATCAAAGACGGCATGAGAACCCTTTATCAGGACGGTATAGCAAAGGTATTTTCCGGCCTCACAACTTATAAACAAGTCAGAAGCGTGTGCATTCAGTAGTTTAATTCCTGCAGGCGGCAAAGCGAAAACTAAAATGAGAGTTATTTAAAATCAAATATTTTCAGGATGCTTTTTCAAGACGCTCTGCTACCCATACCTTGATGATTGACTGACGGGGCACACCCAAACGCCGCGCTTCCCTGTCCAATAAATGAATCATCCATACCGGAAAATCAACATTTACCCTTTTCTGTGTCTGTTCAGGCCGTTTGGCTTTTGACACATCAAGGTATTTGGAAATATCCCCGCCTTCATCAAATTTTTTATCAAATTCTTTAGCTTTTATTTTCATAGATTTCAACCTCCTCTTTAATTATACCTGTTGTCAACTGAATATTTTTTGATTCTACGACCTAATTCAGCAGCGGAGAATTTACAATTAAAAATCAAACAAGGCTATTCCCCATCCGCTGAAATGTTTTGTTGTGCAATCTTTATTTGTCTCAATTTTCGATTGAGTTTTCCTGTCTTAATTTCATGTTCCCAAATTCTGATTACCTGCCAGCCTCTCATTTTCATTGTCTTTGTTATTTTCTTATCTCTAATTTTGTTCTTCTCAATTTTGTTATTCCAGTAGTTTATATTTGAGGACGGCATCCGGCAATGACTGGGACAACCATGCCAAAAACAACCATCAATAAACACCGATAGCTTTAGTCGTAGAAAAACAAGATCAGGTTTCCCAGTTAACTGGTAATTGCGACGCCACCCAGTAATGCCTTTGTCTTTGAGGATAGAAATAAATTTAAGTTCTGTGGATTTTGTATTCCTGGACTTTACGCTCGCCATAATTCTTGAGCGTTCCGTTTTTGAAAAAGTATCCACTGTTCACTTGATAATTTCTATCCAAGAGGCATCAAAATGTATAGCCTTAAGAAATGCATCGCGGTCAAGATATGGCGGTTTTTTGATTCTCATTGAAAGTCTATCAGGAGGAACTTTCTCAATGATAGTAAATTGTGAGCCATGGGGTTGCCATGTAAATGTGTGCTGTTTGCTATCTATGCGAAATCCTTCTAAATTATTTTTCTTGTTCCATTTCCATTTAAAATTCTCAGGCGGATAAAGAATTGTATCGAATTCAAAAACTGCAACTTCCAGCAGGTCGTCGGATTTAATTAGTACAATCGTTCTCAAGTGCTTATAAAGTTTACGAATTCCTGCGACTCGTTCATTCCAAATGGAAAGAATTTTCTCACCAAGCTCATCAGGGTCGCATTCGCTGACTTGGCGATCTCCAAAAGAATACACAGGAGAGTTACGACCTGAAATCAATCGTACCGTTGAAACTGACGACGGCCCCTTCTTGCTTTGAGTTTTAACTGTTTTTGCGCCCCATGCAGTTTGTTGAAGCACAACATCATCCAACCCAACATTTGAGGGTTTCCAGTTTGCCCCAACAATTCGAGCAAAAATTTCTTCCCAGTCTTCGCCTTCAAGCCGAGATGTTCCTCGTGAGCCAATAAGATATACAATCTCGCGTCCTAAATTAAAAGCAAACTCTTTCGGGAATTTATTAAGCGGATAAGGCGGCTTGTATTTTTCTACTGTCCTTAATCTTGGCTCTTCTACCATATTTTTTCCTTTTTCACAAATTCTAATCTGTCCGTCAACCATTTGATATTGAAGATTATTGGAGTCATATTCCACGTAACCGTTATGCCATCCCTGAGCGATGAACAGATTCTTAAGCACAGCGTTCGCTACAGGGACAGGAATACTATTGCCAGCTTGTTTTCGGGTTTGACTATAATTGCAGACAATCTTAAAGCTTTCTGGAAATCCCTGCAAGCGCAACATTTCACGCATTGTAAGACGTCTTTCCCCATTAACCAATAAGTAATTATAAGAAGCCCCGGCGCGCAAAGCGCAGGAAAATGGATATGCACTGATGTGGCCTGCTTTATTTTCGTGCCATATTGTCGGTTCCTTTGTGGGCTTTTGTTTTTTTAGTCTATTCTTTCTGATGTATGCAGATGCATAGTATTGTTCAGGCACATTTTCTTCTAAAATATCATTTAGCGGAATCATTGGCACCCCGCCTTTCGGCCAATCAAATGAGCAGGCTTTCTTAAATCCGACAATAAAAATGCGCTCTCTTTTTTGGGGAAGTCCATAATCTAACGCATTAAAAATGCGAAAGTCAGCATTATATCCTAAGTCACTTAAAGCTGTCATTATGCGTTTAAGAGTTTTGCCGTTGTTATGACCTGCTAATAATTTGACGTTTTCCAGTACGAATGCTTTTGGTTTCTTTGCTTCAAGTATGCGGGCAATCTCAAAGAAAAGAGTGCCGCGAATGTCTTCAAATCCTTTTCTATGCCCGATTATGCTAAATGGCTGGCATGGGAACCCTGCAAGGAGAATGTCATGGTCGGGGATGTCCTCAGCTTTGATAGAGTTAATATCCCCCGCTGGCCTTTCGCCGAAGTTTTCCTCATACGCCCTTAGGCAGTCCTCGTCAATTTCGCTCGAAAAAACGCACTTAACCGGAATGCCTAATTCAGCGGATATTTGTTCAGCAGCGAAACGGAAACCGCCAATGCCGCAGAATAAATCAATATATCTAATTGCATTGCCATTCTTACCTTTATAAATTGCCATGCTATAACTTACCATTATTAACGCAAGTTGTTCAATTGTCTTTTTTCCGACAATTTAGAACAATATAGCACAAGACAAAGCTTTAAGAAAGATAAAAAAGCAAGAAAATCAATGTGCAGCCTTTGAGGGCATTTCGTATTTTATGGTAATATGGATAAAAATTGATTGTCGATGACTCGAAGAGGAAACTTTCCTGATGAAAAAGCTAAAGATAAAGGTCATCACAAACGCAAAGAAAAATGCGGTTGTTGAAGGAGAAGGGACGCTGAAGGTTTATGTAAACGCCCCTCCTGTTGACGGAAAGGCTAACAAGGTTGTGGCAAAAGTCCTGGCGGAACATTTCAAGGTAAGAAAAAGCAGTGTGAAGATAATCAGGGGCGAGAAGTCAAAGGAGAAGATAATAGAAATTGATATTTAAAAACTCTAATCTCCGCCGGTCATAAGCTCACATCCCATACAAGCCCGTCTTTTTTCTCTATCGCCTCTTTGACTTTATTCCAGTCAACCTTTTCAAGCGCGTTGAGTTCTTTAAGTTTTTCTTTTATCTTTTCATCATAATTTATGCGCCTTTTATAGAAATCCTTATAAACCTCAACCACAATCCTGCCGTTAGAGTCCTTTGCCGCTTTCACCGGCTCATAAATCACCATACCCTTTGTCCCGACAACTACATCATTAAATAAGAACTCTGCAACCTCGGGCCTGAGCCTCATACAGCCGTGACTCCTGAATTTATAAATGCTGTGGGGTGAGTTTGTGCCGTGAAGCCCTATGCCTCGGAGTGAAAGCTGAAGCCAGTATTTTCCGAGCGGGTTTTCAGGGCCTGGAGGTATTTCTACAATAACGTCCTGCCCATTATCCTCCATCTCTTTCTGGATGGACGGAGGAACATGCCAGGTCGGATTCTTTGCCTTGCCCTTTATGGTAAATTCACCGAGCGGCGTCTGCCATGTGGG
>MNVK01000019.1 GCA_001871685.1 Nitrospirae bacterium CG1_02_44_142 | reverse complement strand
CTTCGATGCACAGCGCCGCAACACCCGCATACTGTTTTTTTTGACTCCGCTTAAGTTGAATAACCCGTGCCTTCGGGTCTCCCAATATCCCCTGTATTTTAGATCGCGGCCGAAATCCGGGGAACTGATATTCGTCCAGTAATCGTCTATTTTTTCCCATCTATAAATCATACTGATTTCTTTATGCCTTTAAAAGCTCTTTTCTCTTTATTTGAAGCCATGTTATACTTCTTGAAGTTCATCAGTTTACCCATACTCTTACACGATGAGCCATTTTTAAGATATTGGTTTAAGAATTGGAGATTAGCTCTAATTCTAAAGAATAACACTAAAACTTGACCTTCAGCCCTATTTAAAAGCTAAAATAAACAAAAGAGTTAAAAGGCATGTAAACTAAAACAGCAATAAAGAGGAGGCTTCATGCTCTATACCGAATTAACAGCCTTGATAAAAATGGAGGCACAGACAGACGAATCAGATTTTGAGAAGGCTACGGATAAGATTAAAAGGGCTTTATTTTCGCTTAGCAAAGAGCAACTGCTCCCGCTGCTCAAAGAGATTGGGGCAATTCCTGAAAACATAGACCATGACTCCACAGAAGAAAAATTATATGCAAAGGCAACCGATATTATCCTGGCTAAGTGTTTTCATGAATTAGGACTTCATGCCGATGTAACCAAAGAACGAGCAAATTGCGCCGATATCGTTGCGAAAAGCCCTATTCATGGCTATACCCTTGTTGGTGATGCTAAGGCGTTTCGTTTAAGCAGAACTGCTAAGAACCAGAAAGATTTTAAGGTTAGATCAATGGTAGATTGGAAAGGCGACAATGATTACGCCGTTCTCGCTTGCCCTTATTACCAATATCCAAAGAGTAACAGCCAAATCTATGGTCAGGCACTTGACGGCAATGTTTGTTTGCTCAGTTGGGAGCATTTTGCCTATTTCTTGGAGCATAATGTCAGGGAGTCAAAAAAACTAAACCTTTCTTTCATCTGGAATTTATCCGCAGAGTTTAGCGAGTCTGTAACAATCAATAATAAAGACAAGAATGATAGTTTCCATGTGCTTGGCAATGAGTTTATCTGTAAACATATAGGGAGCGCGCCAAACACCTTGATTGATTACTTGCAGGAATCAAAACAAATAGTCATTTCAAGAGGCACAAATGAAATTGAGTATTGGAAAGCCATAATCACTCGAATTCGCCAATATACAAAAGAGCAGGCAATAACTGAATTGATCTCAGCAATGAAAATCAATGAGAAAATATCGTCAATCAGCAAATATATCAAACGACTAAAGGCGACATCATGAATAACAGCTATATAGACATGATTACACAGGGCGATTGCCATAACTTTTTGGGTGATATTGATAACGAATCGATAGATTTATTTTTATCTGATATTCCATACGGAATTTGTCTCGACGACTGGGATGTTTTACATTCAAATACAAATTCAGCTTTGCTCGGGCAATCTCCTGCACAATTAGGCAAGTCCGGGTTTAAAAGACGTGGTAAGCCTATAAATGGATGGTCGCAGGCAGACAGAAATATCGGCAGCGAGTATAGAGAGTGGTGCGGGACATGGGGCGCACTTGTTTTCCCTAAAATGAAAAAAGGCGCATCTCTTTTTGTTTTTAGTGGAAGGCGCACCATACATCAGGTTATTAATGCATTTGAAGATATTGGTTTTTTGTTAAAGGATATGTTGGCATGGAAAAAACCGTCGGCGCATCATCGCGCTCAACGAGTAAGCATTGTTTATGATCGTCGAGGCATGGGCGATGCAGCTCACAAATGGGAAGGATGGAGACTTGGTAATTTAGCCCCAATTTTTGAGCCTATTGCATGGTTCGTCAAGCCTTATAAAATCGGGGGGACAATTGCGGATAACATTTTAGAAAACGAAGTTGGCGCTATGAATGTTGATGAATGCCTAATCAATGGAAGCTCCCCGACTAACTTATTGGAATTTGATTACAGAACAAATGAAAAACGAATACACGAAGCTCAGAAACCGTTATCCCTTATTGAATTTCTGATCAAATTAACGACGAAAGACGGTCAAATTATATTAGACCCGTTCATGGGATCAGGCACAACTGCTGTTGCAGCTAAGCGCCTCAACAGGCATTTCATAGGGTTTGAAATTGATAGCTCATTCTGTGCATCTGCAAGCGTAAGGCTGCAAGATGAAGTCACCACAGGCGAATATCCCGCCGAAATAAAACCCCTCAAATTATCCTTATTTGAAAGACAAGAAAAATACAGTGCTAACAAATCGCTCAAGCAGATGCGGAAAAAACCCCGCCCTGCGTAGTTCAAAGGATATGCAGCAGCCGCTCTATTTTTATCCCTGAGCCTTCGCCTAGGGCGAATGACTTGCCTATTGCAAACAATTTACCGTCAGGATTTTTAAGCCTTAGATACGAATCCACTTGCAATTCAGGCAAATTCTCAGGTGCAATCATCGCCCCATTTAGCGCCCTGATAAAATCACGGCTGCTCAGGATAATATCTTTAAAATGGCTGAGTGAAGCCTCAATGGAACAAATAGATTTTTCTTTATTAGGCAATTCGTCAAGTTTTGCTGAGTCTTCAAGAACAAAATCTCCAATTTTTGTTCTCTTAAGCTCAACGACATGCGCTCCTATTCCAAGAGCTGTTCCTATGTCATCGCACAGCGTGCGGATATATGTCCCCTTGGAGCACAGCGCCCTTATCTCCAGAAAAGGAGGGGCAAAGCCGACCATATCCAGTTTGTATATATTTACGCTTCTATGCTGTCTTTCTATTTCTATGCCTTTGCGCGCAAGTTTGTAGAGGGGGCTGCCTGCGACCTTTATTGCAGAATACATAGGAGGGATTTGTTTAATAACGCCTCTGAACCGCTCAAGGACAGTTTCTATCAGATTTTTATCAACAGAGAAATGCGGCGCTTTATAAATTATTTTGCCTTCTGAATCTAAGGTGTCGGTCCGTTCGCCGAGTTTCATCACGGCCAGGTATTCTTTGTCGGCGTCTGCAAGAAATCTTGTTATTTTTGTCGCCTCGTTGAGGCATACAAGCAAGATGCCGGTTGCAATCGGGTCCAGCGTTCCTGCATGCCCGGCTTTTCTGGCAGCAAAGATATGCTTGAGCTTTGTGACTGCCTGCTGCGAGGTTATCCCTTTTGGTTTGTTGAGGTTTATAACTAAATTTTTTCCGTCCATTCAGGGTTTCCCGAGCAGGCATACAGCATAAGCTGCAATGCCCTCGCCCCTGCCTGTAAAACCCATTCCTTCATTTGTCTTTGCCTTTATATTAATAAGTTCCGGAGAAATCCCTGCGCTGCTGAGAGCCTTTTTCATGGAATCAATATAAGGCGAGAGTCTTGGTTTTTCCGCAATTATTGTTGAGTCTATCCACATAACCTCAAAACCATTCGTGAGGACCATTTCAATTACATTCTTAAGCAGGGCAGCGCTTGATGCGTCTTTCCATTCAGGTTCTGTGTCAGGAAAGTGTTTTCCTATGTCTCCGCGGCCGAGGGCTCCGATGAGAGAATCTATTATTGCATGGCAGAGGACGTCCGCATCCGAATGTCCTGATAGTCCTTTTTCATAGGGGATTTCTACGCCTCCGATAATGAGCTTGCGCCCGCTAACAAGTCTGTGGGAGTCATATCCAAAGCCTGTTCTCATAAGACAGTAGAAAGCAGCATCTCCGCTATACCTATGTCTTCAGGAGTTGTTATCTTTATGTTGCTGTAAGAGCCCATTATCACTTTTACTCTGCCTCCGTATTTTTCTACTATCGCTGAATCGTCTGTTGAATAAAACCTCTCGTCCATTGCTTTTCTGTAGGCCGTCATCAGCGCAGAATATTTAAAGACCTGAGGTGTTTGTATCGCCCAGAGAACATTCCGATTTAATGTTTTCTTCACAATGATTTCTTCCCCTTTTCTCCTGACCCCCGAGACCTGACACGCGACTTCTTTTATTGTGTCTTTAAGAGGGACCCCGGCAACAACACCGTCAAATCCCTTGAGTTGTCTTATGGATTCTTCAACGGTAGATTTTTTGATGAGCGGCCGCACGCCGTCATGTATTAACACTACGTCTGTTTCTTTGTCTATCAAATTAAGCGCGCCGTAAACAGAGTCCTGCCTCTCTTTTCCTCCGGGCGCAATCCTTTTGACCTTTGAAAATTTAAATTTCTCTAACAGCCCGCATCCAAGCGCCATATCATCTTTTTTAAAAACAGGCAGTATCTCCGCAATCTCATTAATAGATTCTAATATCTCAAACACCCATACAACAAGCGGTTTATTGCCGAGCGTCTGGAACGGCTTGCTGCTTCCCTGTCCGAATCTTTTCCCAAGCCCGGCTGCAGGAACAATGGCTGTAACTTTCTTATTCATTATGCTTTTTTATTTTACCGCCCTCAATTCTCTCTCTCGTAATCCTCTTTTGTCTTGGAGAATATCATCCTGCCTGCTGTTGTCTGGAGCACGCTTGTCACGGTAACGTCAACATTTTTGCCTATAAGCCTTTTGCCGTTTTCTACAACAACCATTGTGCCGTCATCAAGATATGCTACCCCCTGATTATGCTCCTTCCCTTCTTTGATGACAAATAGTTTTATGGTTTCACCGGGAAGAACGACAGGTTTAAGCGCATTTGCCAGTTCATGTATGTTCAGCACGGATACCCCTTGAAGTTCGGCAATCTTATTGAGATTAAAATCGTTGGTTATCACCTTTGCATCAAGCGCCCTCGCAAGCGCTACGAGTTTTGAATCGACCTCTTTTATTTTCGGGAAATCATCATCCACAATCTTTACAGTAACATTGGACATCTTCTGGAGTTTGTGGAGGACGTCAAGCCCGCGTCTTCCGCGTCCCCTTTTAAGCGAGTCGGAGGAATCTGCGATATACTGCAGTTCCTGTAGAATAAACTGCGGGGTAATAAAGGTCCCTTCTATAAACCCTGCTTCACATACGTCAGCGATACGGCCGTCTATTATTACGCTTGTATCCAGCAGTTTAAGATTTTCCTCAGCCCCCTGTCCTTTAAAAAGTCTGAGTATGCCTGATACGGTTAGCTCCTTTCCCCGTCTGAGACCTATCAGCAAGCCCGCATATCCGAATAATGCATTCAGAAGAAATGCTGTTGCCGCATAATCCGGAACGATTGTTTTCAGAGGGAAAAGCGCCAGATTTGCAAACAAAAGACCTGCTGACAGACCTAATATCCCGCCTATAATCACGCCAATTGAAATTTTTTTAAGAGCGGTTTCCGTAAAAATGGTAAGCGCTCCGGCTGCCGCGCCCCATGCAGCTCCAATAACCTGCGAGTCATATTTGCTGCCAAGCATATAACCTGCCATTAAAAAGACTGCAAATACAGCTATCCTTAAAACAATAAAAATCACTTCGTTTGCCTCCTTTTAAAAGTGTGTCAGTCGTCAGTATTTCTTTACTGTCACTATAGCAAGCAACAAAAGAAAGTTGTCATTGCGAGTCCCGGGCAGCTCGGGGCGTGGCAAGCTCATCAGAAAAGACGAGATTACTTCGCTTCGCTCGTAATGACGTTTTATTTATATCGTTCACTATAATCACTGTTTATGACGCCTTTATTGCCGTGTAAAATTTTTGCCCGCCTCTGTTAATGAAAAGCAATACTGTTGCGTCAGTCCTTATAGCAGAGGCAATTTTGTTAAAATCATTGATATTGGTCACCTTTTTGTTGTCTATCTCCTGAATAACATCCCCTTTCCTGAGTTTAGCCTCTTCCGCAGCGCTTCCGTTCTCCACCTTTAAAATCACCACGCCCTTCTCGGCTCTGTTCAATCCTAACTGCTGCGCGATATCTTTTGTCAGTTCTATTACTTCAAGCCCTGCCAGCGCTTCACCCCGGACGGCATCCTGGGGCGCCGGCTCAACCTTGGCCTCTCCGGGTTCTTTCGGAGATTCCGTTATTGCTGCGGATAGATTATATTCTTTCCCTTTCCTCAAGATTTTGATATTTACCTGAGAGCCTGCTTTGGTCTGGGCCACTGTATTTCTCAGGCTGTCGGCGTCTTTTACTTTTTTCCCGCTATATTCAAGGATTATATCGCCGCGCAGTAGGCCTGCCTTTTCAGCAGGACTGCCTTTTACGATGTCGCCTACAAGCGCTCCGTTTGAATCCTTGATTCCGAATTTCTCGGCAAGCTCCGGGGTTAATCTCTGTATTGAGACTCCGAGCCAGCCTCTTGTTTTCTTGCCGTATTTTATAAGGTCTTCCATCACAGAGCGCACAAGATTGCTCGGCACTGCAAACCCTATGCCCTGATACCCCCCTGTCTTTGAAAATATTGCGGTATTTATGCCGATGACTTCTCCCTTAATATTTACGAGGGGGCCGCCGGAATTGCCCGGATTAATAGCCGCATCTGTCTGTATGAAGTCTTCGTAATCTGTGATGCCCACACTTACCCTTCCCATGGCGCTTATTATCCCCATTGTTACTGTATGGCTTAGACCGAATGAATTGCCGATGGCAAGGACGAATTCTCCGACCTGCAGTTTATCTGAGTCTGCCCATGCGGCTGTCGGCAGGCTGTCGGCATTAATCTTTATTACTGCTATGTCTGTTTTCGGGTCAGAGCCGACAATTTTCCCCTTAAAACTTTTTTTGTCATAAAGTGTCACCTTTATCTCTTCAGCCTGCTCAATAACATGGTCGTTTGTTATTATATAGCCGTCGCTTGAGACAATAACCCCTGAGCCCAAACTCTGCTCTTTCCATTTTTTGGGGAAACTAAAATCATTAGACGGGCCAAAGAAATTAAAAAACGGGTCGTCAAAAAAAGAGGGCGCCTCTCTCTTAACAATCTTTGTTGTTGAGATATTCACAACGACAGGAGAGATGGTTTTTGCTATCTCGGAGAAGGCCTTTGAAGTCTCTATTATCTGGCTCGGCACTCTCGGTGATGCTGTTGAAGACAGCCCCGAGCCGCTCGGGGCAATCCTGCCGAGGATATAAAATGAAATCCCTCCGAGAAGGAATCCTGACAGCAGTACAATTACGCCGACGAATACTTTCTTTCTCATTTTTTAATTATAATCGCAATAACGAGTTATTGTAAAGATAATGGGTGCTGAGCAATTATAGATAAGCACATAATCTAATATTTTCCTTGACAATAAAACCGCCAATTGATAAAAATATCACAAGATTTCTCTGAGACTGCGAGTCAATAATGGGATAATAACAGTAAGTAAAGATTCCTCTAATATAACAGTGGCATTCCGCTATGATCCTGAATTCGTTGAAAAGATCAAAACGATTCCAGGCCACAGATGGCATCCAGAAGAAAAACACTGGAGCTTTCCGAATTCAGATGGAACACTGGAAAAGATTTTAGAAGTCTTCGAAGGTGAAGATATCCATATAGACCCCGCATTGCAGGGGACTGTCCCAGATTTACGGACAAAGCGAAGCGGAGTCGTAGAATCGGGACTGTCCCCGACATTGGAAAACCTTCGCAGAGAACTCCTCTCCAGAAAATACAGTTACAGGACTGTCAAAGGCTATCTCTATTACAACAGAGATTTCTTAAGTTTCATACGTAAAGAACCATCAGGCATTAATGACAGCGATATAAAGGATTATCTCCTTCACCTTGCTGAAGAAAGACAGTCAGCAACATCAACATTGAATCAGGCAATTAATGCTTTAAAATTCTACTACGGCACGATGCTGAAAAAGAAGTTCGTGTATGAAGTCAAAAGACCCCGCAAGGACAAAAAACTGCCGGTCGTTCTGAGTAAAGAAGAAGTTGCAAAAATCCTCTCGTCTGTGGATAATCTAAAGCATAAAGCAATCCTGATGCTCGTATATTCTGCTGGATTGAGGGTTGGAGAAGTGGTAAAATTGAAACCAGAAGACATTGACAGCAAAAGAATGCTGATTCGTATTAAAGGTGCAAAAGGCAGGAAGGATAGATACACTTTGCTTTCTGAGATGGCTTTAGAAATACTAAGAAAATACTGGAGAGATTATAAGCCTGATAAGTGGCTCTTTGAAGGTGCAAAAAAGGAGAGATATATTTCAACGCGAACAGTTCAACATATTCTGGAGCATGCATGTAGACAAGCAGGCATCCGTAAAGACATATCAGTGCATACACTACGCCACAGCTTCGCTACACATCTTCTTGAAGGAGGCACAGATTTACGTTATATTCAGGAACTTTTAGGCCATGCCCATAGCAAGACAACGGAGATTTATACTCATGTAAGCACAAAGAGTCTTAGTAAAATACAGAGTCCGTTAGACAGCTTAAGTATCGCAAAGGGAGGTGATGATTGACATTTATTGGCAATAAAAAGGAAGGGAAGCGGGTATCTGCCAGAATCAGCATATCCGCCATATGTCGTCTAAGATCCCAAATCGGGACAAAAAGCGACATAAGTCGTCTATGAAGTAGTTATTTGGAAATGGCGGCGAGGAAAATAAGTTAGGAGGCACCGACAATGAGACCGATACGGACAGTAGTAACGCAAGTAATATGGATGTTGCTAATCTTCGCTTATTGCGAGGCTGAAGCGGCAGATAAAAGG
>MNVK01000039.1 GCA_001871685.1 Nitrospirae bacterium CG1_02_44_142 | reverse complement strand
TGAGAGACCTTTGATGAATTCAAGAAAGTTATTGCTTATCCAAAATTTTCCCTGACCGCAAGTGAGATAAGGACAATTATTGAGGAGAATATTCTGCCCTTTTTTGAGGTTGTAGAGGCAAATGAGGTAATAAAGGATGCTTGCAAAGACCGTGACGACGATAAATTCCTTTCATGCGCTGTTTCTGCGAGGGCAGCCTATCTTGTAACAGGAGATACCGATCTACTGGTGATGAAAAACTTCAAAGGCGTCAAAATCATCACTCCGAGAGACTTTGAGGCGATGTTTTGATTGATTACTGATTTCCGCTCCAGACTAAAACCGGTCGCTGTCCCTATTTATGTTGTTTATTTATGTTGTCCTGACATATCGCCAGACAAGGGATCCGGAGTTATGCTGTTGAAATGCTGCGAGAGCCATGAAATCTTATTAAGGATGCGCTTTACAATAGGATGGTCTATTATTTGAAGGTCATCTAAGGCTTCTTTTTCCCATTGAACCTTAGGCAAATCTCTTTAATACCTCTTCGTGGGCAATTCTCTTTGAGGGGTTTTTAAGCCTGTGTTCCAACTTAGCTTTAAACTCTTTTTTCAGATGAAGACCTGAATCGGGGTTGCCAATTATCTCAAGAAGTTTTTGCTCTACTATCTGTTCAACATCATCTATTGTCACCGCTTTTGCCCTTGCCATATACACCTCCAATAATTTCTTATTATATTCTTTTAGCTAAAGATTGACAATAGGCGAATAATAAAAACCTTTCAGACTTGAAAAGACTTTGCACTCCACGTTAAAATCAAGGCAATCATGAAAAAACTTATTGAAAAGGCAAACATACTCATTGAGGCATTGCCGTATATCAGGAATTTTTCGGGCAAGACGTTTGTCATCAAATACGGCGGGGCTGCACAGATAGAAGATAAATTAAAAGATTCATTCGCTCAGGACATCGCGCTCTTAAGTTTCATCGGAATCCATCCTGTAATTGTGCACGGCGGAGGGCCAAAGATAAGCTCCACAATGGAGAAGATGGGCAAGAAACCGAAATTCATCCAGGGCCAGCGCGTTACAGACAAAGAAACAATGGACATTGTTGAGATGGTTCTCGGCGGGATAGTCAATAAGGAGATAGTCTCCCTGATAAACAAGCACGGAGGAAAAGCCATTGGTCTGAGCGGAAAAGACGGAGGGCTCATTAAGGCAAAGAAAAAGCTTATGAAAAAGGCCTCGCAAAAAACAGGGGTTGAAGAGGTAATTGACCTCGGCCTTGTAGGCGAGGTAACGGACATAAATTCGCAGGCGCTTAAAAGCCTTGAAAAGGAAAGGTTCATCCCGGTCATTTCTCCGATAGGCATTGGAGAGCACGGCGAGACATTTAATATTAATGCGGACTATGCTGCATCTTCTATTGCAGGAAAACTCAAGGCGGAAAAACTCATACTCCTCACAGACGTGCCGGGCATAAAAGATAAAAAAGGAAATACAATCTCAACTCTCACAGGGGAAAACATTAAGAAACTGCTTTCTGACAACACAATCTCCGGGGGCATGATACCCAAGGTCAATGCCTGCATCAGGGCTATTGAAAACGGAGTTTCAAAAACGCACATAATTGACGGCCGCATCTCGCACTGCCTCTTGCTTGAGATATTCACAAAAGAAGGAATCGGGACAGAGATTGTAAAGTAAAGGAAATTGAGTATTTTCCCCCTCCACTATCTTACTCTCCCTGCCCTCAGGTGAGGAATGAGGCGAAACATCCCTTGTCAACGAGTCATATGCAAGACTATATTTACGGCATAATACACCTCATAACTTAAATTATTTCAATATATTGTCATTCCAGAGTTCATGGAGAAATTCGCGCCAGGGTATTATCTCTATTTTGCCGTGAAGCCTTCTTTCTTTCTCATTGCAGACAACAATACTTCTTTTAGGAGAATATGTATCCATAAAAGCAAACAAACCCTTTAAATCCCTTACATCAACATGATTCGTGCTTTTTACTTCTACGGCTGTCTCGCCGTCTCCAATAACAAAATCCACTTCAAGACCCGACTTTGTCCTCCAGAAATTTACCCGAAAATCGTAACCCCTGTAAGACCTGTACGCAACTATCTCCATAAGTAAAAAATGCTCAAAGGCCTTGCCGAACTCAGTCCCTTTTTCTTCCATCAAATATCTTTTAGTAAGACAGCCGGCTGCACCTACATCAAAGAGATAATATTTTACCGCCTTAGTTATAACCTGCCGTGACTGCCTTCTTTTAAACGGCTCTATTCTAATAGCCATAAGTGTATCTACAAGTATCTGATAATATTCCTTGACTGTCTTGGAATCTACTCCGCAATCACGGGCAATATCAGTATAATTAGTAAGTCCGCCATGGGAATAACCAAAGGCGTCAAAAAATCTTGAAAACGCCGGGATATTACGGGTCAAGCCCTCGGCAAAAACTTCTTCTTTCAGGTAGTCCTGCACATAAGCGATTAAGGACTTTTTTGCGTCCCCGCTATTTTGCAAATAATGCGAGGGAATTAAACCCTGGTTCAGGCCGCGAAGCAGGTTAAAATTTTCTATTTCTGCTGTAACCAGAGGAAACATTTCATAACGCCAGGCTCTGCCCCCGAGAAGATTAGCGTGCCCTCGTTTTAATTTCCTGGCGCTTGAACCGCAGAGGATGAACCTTAAACCTTTGTTTTCTATCAGCCAATGCACTTCATCCAGCACATGAGGAACCTTTTGCACCTCATCCAATATTATTGGATATTTAAGCAAGGCTTTATCTTTTGCTAAAAGCATCTCCCGCAGCGCAGCCGGATTCTTAGAAATTTTAAAAAACAAATCAGTTTTAAGAAAATCAAATACGATACTATTGGGAAAACGGTTTTTCAAATATGTGCTCTTGCCTGTTTTCCTTGCGCCCCATAAAAAAGCAGACTGCTTATCCGGCAGTTTGATATTAAGAATTCTTTTAAACTCTTTCATGTTGGAGTAACCTCCATTTTAGTTTAACTAAATTGGAGTATATAGCACTTTAGTAATTATGTCAAGGTGCAAAGGCGAAACATCCCTTGTCAACGAGTCCTATGCAAGACTATAATACAGCATGGCAAAGGTTAAAACTTTCTATCAGTGTCAGGCGTGCGGCTATGTGAGCGCAAAGTGGCTCGGGAAATGCCCGGACTGCGGTGAATGGAATACGCTTGTTGAAGAGAAAAAAGAGGTGCGGCAGGGAAGAAACTCATCCCGAGCGGCTCGGGAGCCCCAGCCCCTGAATACAATTGTCAGCGGAAAAGAAAAACGCACAACAACAGGCATAAAGGAACTTGACAGGGTTCTGGGAGGCGGGGTTGTTGCAGGCTCTGTAATCCTGGTCGGAGGAGACCCCGGAATCGGGAAATCAACTGTTCTTATTCAGGCGCTCTCAGGCCTCTCAAAAAAATATGAAAGTTCGCTTTATGTATCAGGAGAGGAATCTCCTGAGCAGATAAAGCTGAGGGCGGAAAGACTTTCCATAGATTCCGGCAAGATACTGCTTCTTGCAGAGACATCTCTTGAAACCATAATTGATACTGCCTCAAGATTAGAGCCCGGCGCAATTGTAATTGATTCCATACAGACAATGTACACAGAGGAGATATTGTCAGCGCCCGGTTCTGTCAGCCAAGTGAGGGAATGCGCGGCAAGGCTGATGTTTTTTGCAAAGAAGTCCGGAATCCCTGTATTCATTGTCGGCCATGTGACGAAAGAAGGAGCGATTGCCGGGCCGAGGGTTCTTGAACATATCGTTGACACCGTGCTTTACTTTGAAGGGGACAGAGGACGTCCTTACAGGATTTTAAGAACGGTTAAAAACCGCTTTGGCTCAACGAACGAAATAGGCGTGTTTGAGATGACAGACGCAGGACTTTCAGAGATTGAAAATCCCTCTGAATTATTCCTCTCGGAAAGGCCGCATAATGTATCAGGCTCCACTGTTGCCGCAAGCATGGAAGGGACGAGGCCGCTAATGGTGGAGATTCAGGCTCTTGTCTCGCCGACAACATTCGGGATGCCGAGGAGAACCAGCATCGGAGTTGATTTCAACCGGGTGAATCTTTTGACTGCCGTGCTTGAGAAAAAGGCAGGACTGCATCTCGGCGGAATGGATATATTTATAAACATAGTCGGAGGACTCAAAATAATTGAGCCTGCGATTGACCTCGGAATCATAGCGACAATAGCGTCCTCGCTGAGGGACATCCCCATTGACCCAAAGATATTTATGTTCGGCGAGATAGGCCTTTCAGGCGAGATACGGGCCGTTGCTTATGCCGAGCAGAGGATTAAGGAAGCCTCAAAGATAGGATTTAAAAAAGCGCTTATGTCCAGAACAAACAGCGAGAGACTGAAGGAATCTTTCGGACTTGAGATAACAGGAGCTGGAAATGTTGAAGAGGCTCTTGAAAATATCGGGATATAAGATGCAGGATACAAGATACAGGATACAGGATTCAACCCCCCTCTATCCCCCCTTAGTAAGGGGGGAATTAAAGGAGGGTATCGCGCATCGTGCATCTATATTTACCCATTTCCCCATTCACCCATTCACCCTTCTACTCTTCTGCTCTATTGCGCTTCTGCTCTTAACCTCCTGCGCTGCAAAGAGAGTTGAGCTGCCTGATTACGAAGGCGCTGATATAAGAAAGGTTATTGCTGAGCGCAGCAGCATAAAAGGCGTTAACGCAACCCTTCATATTGAGTTTGAAAAGAATGACAGCGCGATTGTCGGAGACGCCGCACTCACACTTACAGACAGAACCCTTGAACTGAGGATATACTCTATGGGATTTCTCATGGCAGAAATAAAAGAAATGGACGGGATAATAAAAAGCGCCCCTCCTTTTGACAGGAATAAAAAAATAATACTGGTAGAAGGATTAAGAAACAGCATATTGTGGTGGCTGATAAAAGATTATGAAGTTGAAGAACAGAGCGGGAATTATCATATCAGGAATTCAAGCCGGAAGATTGTCATTGATAAAAAAACCATGCTCCCTGCATCACAGACTATAGAACTTGACGGCGGCAAAGAACTCCGCATCTCTTACGAAGAGCCCGCTAACAGCAATGGGTTCTGGTATCCTTCAAAAATGAAAATAGAATTATCAAAGTATGTTGTAAAACTTCAGATTAAGAGTATGTCCCTTATTCCTCACTCAATCCCAGGTCCACCGCAGCAGCCTTGATAATCGCCTCATCTATGATATTCGTCTTAAAAAGAAATCCGTCAAGAAGGGCATTGTCGCAGATGGTATTTATCAAACGCGGAACGCCGTCTGAATACCTGTATATAGCCCCCATTGCGCCTTCTGTGAAGGGATTTTTCGGAGAACCTGCAATATGCATCCTGTGAGCTATATACTCCCTTGTATTCTCTTCGGAAAATGCCTCCAGCCTCACCCTTATTGCCACACGCTGTTTTAACGGCTCATCCAGGGCCAGCACACTGTCAAGTTCCGGCATGCCGACAAATATGAAAGTAACCATCTTTCCTTCAGGCATCTCCATATTCAGCAGCCCCCTGAACTCCTCCATTATCTCCTTTGATTTCAGCATCTGCACCTCATCAATAATAACAACCGCTCCCTTACCCTGTTCGCCCAATTCAAAAAGCCTTTTGTATATCTGGCTGAGAAGCTCTACCTTCTCTTCCTTTACATCCGTAACGCCGAGCTGTATGGCGAGTTTTTTCAAAAGCCAGTCAGCGCTTACCGCTGAATGAATCACAACCAGGAGAACCGCCTCGTACAGATTCTCATCAAGCTCTTCAAGAAGCCTGCGCGCAAGCGTAGTCTTGCCCGTGCCTATGTCGCCTATGACAACAGCCAGCCCTTTTTTTGTGTCTATGGCATACTTCAGCCTTACAAGCGCCCCCGAATGCTGCGTGCCCTTAAAGTAAAACCTGTTGTCAACAACATTGGAAAACGGATGTTCTTTCAGCTTATAAAAATCAAGATAATCCATAGCTTACAGATAAGAAACCCTCTCCTTCTTTATCTTCTGTTTTTCAGTTATTACCGGTTTTGCCGCAGGCCTTGCCGTCAGAACCTTCAGCAGGTTGATCTTTTCTGCAACATTTCTGAATTTAGAATTCCAGCCGTATACTTCCGTATAATGTCCAAGCGCCTCCTCAAGATTTTCATTTTTTTCGTAAGCCTCTGCAAGTTCATATTTCACGCCCCAATAAGACTCGTCCTTCGTCCCTATACTTTCCATTACATTGTTGAAAGAATCAATAGCAAGAGAATAAAGCCCTTTTGACATATAACATATTCCGAGCATACTTACTGACGGGATTAACCTTTCAGGGTCCTTCTTTGATGTTTGAAATTCCTTTATTGCATCGTCTATCAAGCCCATCTCTTTATATGCAATCCCGAGATTATAATGTGTTTCGGAATCCTCCGCCCCAACCTCTTTATCAATCCCATTCTTGAATTCTTCAAATATGCCGAGGACGTCATTTTCCAGAGTGAATTCAGGAGCCGCCTTCTGCTCCATAATATCTGAAATCACAAACTCTTCTGTCGGACTTTCAATAGCTGTCTCGGCAGGCTTCTCAACTTCTTCTGTCGGTTTCTCTTCAAATTCTATCGGTTTTTCTTCGGCTCTAATTTCTTCCTTTGCCTTCGCCTCAACCAACGCCAGTTTTTCCCTTATCTCATCGTTGTCAGGGAAGAGTTCAAGAAGTTTTTGATATGCCGCTTCTGCCTCCTTATACAGCCCCTGCCGTAAATAAAACTCCGCCTCTGCCGCATTCTCGCTGTAATCTCCTTCGCCTCCGAGCCGCTCGGAGCTCGGGGCAACAAATTCTCCAGCCGGCTGCATTGCAGACCTCTCCAGCAATCTTGGGTCCTCAGGATTTATTTCGTACGCCTCTTTAAGAAACCCTTCCCTCAACTCAATATTGCCGCTTTTATTATAAAGCTCTGCGAGAATAAGGCACTCGTTTAGAGCCTCTTCTTTATCGCCTATTTCTGAATATAAAGACTTAAGCTTTAAATGAATATCAATATTTTCAGGCTCCTCCATTTTAAGAGATTCAAGCATTGTCCTGGCTTCATCATAAAGTCCATATCTGAAAAATATATCCGCCTCCGCAAGAGACTCCTCAACCGACTTCTTGGGTTCCGCATATCCCTCGCCCAGTTCTCTTTTGACGTCGGTTATTTTCTCTTTTAACGCAGTGTCGTCGGGATGTATTTCCGACGCATCCCTGTAACACTCCAAAGCCTCCTTAAGCATTCTTCCTTCTGAAAAAACAAAGACATCACCTAAAGCAACCAATTCCGAGAAGGCTGCTTCATAATCGTTCTTCTGTTTATACAGCGCCACAAGTTTTTTCCTCGTCTCTACCGGCTCTGTATCTATGAACAGCGTCAGAATATTCACAGCCTCGTCAAGTTTCCCCGCAAATATTATCTCGTCTATAATAACCTTGTATTCTTCCCATGCCTTTTGCTTATCCCCGCTCTCCGCATACAGCTCGCCGAGAAGTTTCCTCGCTGCAATATTTGACGGTTCTATTGCCGTAATCTTTGATATACACTGCATCGCCTCTGCAAAAGACTTCTCTTTTATCAGAGACTCTGCATATTTCAAAAGCAATCCGGTATCTGACGGAGCCAGTTCAAGCGCCTTTTTCAGATATTCCTGCGACTGCCTTGGATTGCCTGTTTTCTCATATATTGAACTCAGCCCAAGCAGCGCCTCTTTATTGCCGGGCTGCAGGTCCAGGGATTTCTTATAATACATCCCAGCATTGTTGACGTCATCTTTCTCATCGTATAACCTCGCTATATACAGGTATTCTTTTGCGGCGTCAAGCTGGAGCCCTTCCTTTTTGAAAATCTCCGCAACCTTATTCCTCAGCGGGATATTAGACGGAGAGAGGCTTAGAATTTTGTCATAAGTCTTTAATAATTCATCCTTTTTCCCTTCTTTGGAAAGGATATCAGCGCTGGCAAGATAATACTTTATAGCATCGGTCGCCAGACCTTTTTCCTCGCTTAATTCTCCGAGAACGTATAAAGCAGCGGTGTTTGAAGTGTCAACATTCAATATTTTTTTGTAAAGGGCCAGCGCCTTTAGAGAAAAACCCTCGTCTCTGAAGAAACGCGCCGCCTTATGAAAGGAATCTACAGCAGGAATCTTATCGCCTTTTTTAAGATAGAGGTCTCCGATAGTATTATAAGTATTTGCATCAGGGGATTCCTTTGTAAGTTTTTCCCATTCAGCAATTGCCCTATCTATCTGTCCCCTTGCAAGATACTTCTGGGCTTCTCTTATTATCGCTGCTTTATCCAACATTTTCTTATTTTAAAAGTATCACATATTGACAAAGAGTGTCAATTAACCCGAAGAATAGAGACGCCTCCATCTGTAAAATTCATCTGTAAAAATTTTTACCAGCCATGAGTTGACAATGAAATAAAAATAATTGTATCCTACAACTCTATTTTCCATGGGCCGCTAGCTCAGTTGGTAGAGCATCGCCCTTTTAAGGCGTGGGTCGAAGGTTCGAATCCTTCGCGGCTCACCATGTGTCCCCATCGTCTAGTCTGGCCTAGGACATTGCCCTTTCAAGGCAGTAACATGGGTTCAAATCCCGTTGGGGACGCCATTGAAATCAAGGGGTTATCCCGAACTTCTTCGGGATAACCCCCTACATTTCCATACGAGGTGAAGGATATTATGCTTCCTTTTTGTTTGCATGCCAAGACAATATCAGATGCGTGGTTTCAGTTGATATATAATATTTTTGACCATTCCTACACTCAGAAAATCCAGAAAGGCTCATTTGAAAACGAGCAGTATCGCCTTCAGTATCCGGGCATTGCAGTGTTCATTGAGCACCCCGACAAGGATATGATTCCTCTGATTCCGCCTGCATTGAATATCCCGTCGCCTACGACAATGGAATATATAGAAGATTATTTTGCCAATTATCTTATGGACCCGGAGCTTTCTGAAAATGAGACATACAAATACGCAAGCAGGATTCATTACCCGATGCCGAAAGGCGGGACACAGCTTGAAAGGGTTATTGAAGTATTAAAGGAAACCCCTCTCACAAATCAGGCAATAGTTGAAATAGGCTCTCCGGAAGACCATGATATATGTTATGGAAATGATGGGAATCTTGACCCGCCCTGCCTGAGGCTTCTGGATTTTAAGGCAGTGCCGATTAATGATGAACTCGTTCTTACTGCAAGCTGCTACTTCCGTTCATGGGA
>MNVK01000091.1 GCA_001871685.1 Nitrospirae bacterium CG1_02_44_142 | reverse complement strand
AAAAGTAAAGACCTCTTTCCGCCTAATGAAAGAAGGCGTGATGGAGCATTCTGTTGACGAGTACGCGGAACTTGCAGGTGTTGAGAAATCACAGCTTGAAAATGTTGCCCGCGAGTTTACCTCTCACGGCACAAGGGCTGCTGTTACTATGTATCACGGCGCAGGAAATTACATCAGCGGCACATATGCCTCATATCCTGTAGCAATCCTTAACGCAATGGTCGGAAGCGTGGACCGCAAGGGCGGTTTCTTGCAGCCAGGCGGAGGCGTTGCAAAATGGAATGTGGGCATGTATGACTTAAAGGGCTTCACTGGGAATAAAAAGCTAATAGGCCCCATGATTTCAAGGGAAAAATTCGCCTATGAAAAGACCACGGAGTTCAAGAAGAACGGCTATCCGTCAAAGAGGCCGTGGTTCCCGTTCTCAAAGGGCGGTCTGTGCGTTGAGATGATGAGCGGCATCGACCAGCAGTATCCGTATCCTTGCAAGATACTGTTTACATACTTCTTTAACCCCATCTACTCGATACCCGGCGGATACCGGTACAAAGAGACATTGAAAAGCGCAGATAAAGTTCCGCTTCATGTCTCCATAGACATAACAATCAATGAGTCAAATATCTTTGCCGACTACATCGTGCCTGATATCACCTATGCAGAGGGGCATTACGGGTTCCTGAACCCGCACGCATCACCTGCAAAATTCACAGGCATCCGCACACCGGTTATAGAGCCGCTTACAGGCAAGACAAAGGACGGAAGACCTTTCTCTGAAGAGACATTCCTTATTGACCTCGCAACAGCGGCAGGACTGCCGGGCTTTGGAGACAACGCAATAAAAGGCAAAGACGGAAAGATGCATCCTCTCAGGAAGGCTGAAGACTACTATCTGAGGGCTATCGCCAATGTCGCAACCGGGGCAAAGGTTCCGGAGGCATCGCAGGAAGAAGTTGAGTTTGTTGAGAAGAACTATCCTGTGGCAAAGTTCAAGGATATGCTTCCGGAGAAGGAATGGAAGCATATCTGCTATGCCATTGCAAGGGGCGGCGTGTTTGACAAGAGATACGATGACCTCTTTGACGGTGAAAAGTATAAATACGGCCTTAAGAGGGTAGTCCTTTATAATGAGGAGCTCGCAACCACAAAGAACTCCATCACAGGCGAATACTTCTCAGGCACGCTGAAACATACGCTTCCAATGACGCCTAAGGGAAGAAACATCGAGGAGATGGACAAAGACTATCAGTTCACCGTCATCACCTACAAGATGAACCTCCATGCCCAGTCAAGGACAATTCTGCATAACTGGTCAATAGAGGTATTCCCGACAAATTATGTGGAGATGAATGAGGCGGACGCAAAGAGGCTCGGACTCAAGAATATGGATAAGGTAAAACTCACATCAAGGAGCAATCCAAAAGGCATCACAGGAAAGGTGAAGGTGACAAAACTCATCAGACCCGGCTGCGTGGGAGTATCAAACCATTATGGACATACACAGCTCGGCGCCTCCAGAGTTCCTGTTAAGGATGCTGATAAGGTCTTCTTAGGAGGAAAGAGGATTGCCGACAAGAATGGCATTAGACCGAATCCGAGATATGGAACTGGGCTTCAATCCAACTATGTAACCCGTCTTGATGAAGACTTCGCAAATACGCCGATGGTTGATGTTGTGGGAGGAATTCCGGACTTCAGCAGCACGAGGGTGAAAATAGTCAAGGCATAGACACTTGTAAGACAGGCTGAAGCAGATGCTTCAGCCTGTCTTAATCAATCATCCAATTCAGAATCTCTCACTGTATTAAACAAATATAATCAGCCATTCAAGAGAGTGACAGGATTCTCCTCCTCTTCCATTTTCCGCCTCTGCTGTAATATAATAATTTAAACTTGTTTCTAATAAATCTCAGAGAGAATATTCATACAAATGCTTGTCGGTTATAATAATAACGTAACCTACAAGGGAAAGGTTTACCATGTCCAGACAGAGGACAGCGGATTGAACAACCCTATCATAGTTACGCTTCTGTATATTAAAGGCACAATCCTGGCCTCAAAAAAAACAAGTTATTCTCACCTCATCGGAAACAAAGACATCAAAAAAAGCGTCAGGGAACTGATGAAGGAACAGCACAAGGCAATACTCAAAGAATTGATTGCGGGAAAATATACCGGCGATGAGGCGGAAGAGGAGAAAAAGGAAGAAATGGTAAGTCCCGAGCTGCTCGGAAAACCTGAAATTAAAAAAACCAAAGACAAAACTCTGGATGATATTCTTCTGGATTACATAATGCAAAGGGAGAAGAAAAAATGAGTCAGGTTTCTGCTGCAAAAGAGATTTCATTTCTGAAAGAACAGGCGAAGGCTGTAAGGATAGAAATCCTGAAGATGCTTGCAGAGGCAGGCTCAGGACATACAGGCGGCTCTCTTTCGGCAGCCGATGTGGCAACAGCGCTGTATTTTTCCAAGATGAGGCATAATCCGAAAGACCCTGCGTGGAAAGAGAGGGACAGATTTATTCTCTCAAAAGGTCATGCGGCGCCTCTATTATATGCGGTTCTTGCCCTTTCGGGATATTTTGATAAGTCCCTGCTTAAGACCTTGCGCAAGCTCGGAAGCCCGCTTCAGGGGCATCCATGTTCAAAACTGCTTCCGGGCGTAGAAATATCAACCGGTTCATTAGGACAGGGACTGTCCATTGCAAACGGGATTGCAATGGGGCTGAAAATGGACGGCATAAATTCGCGCGTTTACTGTATGTTAGGAGACGGAGAAACTCAAGAAGGACAGGTGTGGGAGGCTGCGATGACAGCAGCACATTACCGGCTTGATAACGTGTGCGCAATTATTGATAATAACGGCCTTCAGATAGACGGGCATTGCTGCGATGTAATGGCGCTTGAACCGATTACAGAAAAATGGAGTGCCTTCGGCTGGCATGTGATTGACATTGACGGGCATGACATGGGGGCTATTCTTGGCGCTTTAAACGAGGCTGAGGGAATAAGAGGGAAGCCTGCAATGATAGTTGCCAGGACAGTCAAGGGAAAAGGAGTATCTTTTTTTGAAGGAAAGGCGCAGTATCATGGCATGGCTCCCACTTCAGAGGAATTGGAAAGGGCGTTAAAGGAACTTGAAGACAATGAGTGAAATAACAGAAAGCAAAAAGCAGAAGGCAGCGTTAGCACCCCCCCATAATCCCCCCCTTAGCAAGGGGGGGAGCGGGGGGGGGGTAGCTACCAGGGACGCATACGGAGATGCGCTTCTTGAACTGGGCAAAAAAAGGAAAGAGGTTGTAGTGCTTGACGCAGACCTCTCAGGCTCTACAAAGACAGCAAAATTTGCAAAGGTTTTTCCTGAGAGATTTTTTAATATGGGGATTTCAGAGCAGGATTTAATCGGAACAGCCGGCGGCCTTTCACTTACCGGCAAGCTGCCTTTTGCTTCCACATTTGCTATTTTTGAGACGGGAAGGGCGTGGGAGCAGATAAGACAGACAATCTCTTATTCAAATCTGAATGTGAAACTCGTTGCAACTCACAGCGGAATTACCGTTGCCGAGGACGGGGCGTCGCATCAGGCCATAGAAGACATTGCCCTTATGAGAGTCCTTCCTAACATGGCCGTAATTGTGCCTGCAGACGGGATAGAGACAAAACAGGTCATTGAGGCGATAGCTGATTTTTACGGGCCTGTTTATGTCAGGCTTGGAAGGCCCAAGGTGCCTGTGATTATGCCGGATGACTATAAATTTACAATAGGCAAGGCGTATAAATTTCATATAGGAAAAGATGCAAATATAATCGCGGCAGGCCTAATGGTTTCTGTTTCGCTTGATGCAATGGAGCTGCTGAAAAAAGAGGGGATTGATGCCGGGGTGATAAATATGCCCACTGTCAAGCCGCTGGACCACGATGCGGTTATTGAGGCTGCAAAGGCGTCGGGATTCATTGTAACGGCGGAGGAGCATTCTGTTATAGGCGGGCTCGGCGGAGCAGTGTGTGAATCCCTCGCTGAGAATTATCCGGCGTCTGTAAAAAGAATCGGGATTAAGGATACTTTCGGCTGTTCAGGGCCTGCGGATGAACTGATGAAATTATACGGCTTGACAGCAGAGGATATAGTAAAAACCATAAAAGAGGCATTAAAGAAAAGTTAAATGCAAAATAAGATGCACGATACAAGATACACTATACACCCCCCTCTGTCCCCCCTTAATAAGGGGGGAATTAAAAGGGGGTCATCATGCATCCTGCATCATGAGGGGTTATGATACATTTTTCCAATGTTACTAAGTTTTATGAAAAGCAGGCAGCGGTTAAAAATATAACCTTTTCCGTGGAAAAAGGCGAAATGGTTTTTATGACAGGTCCGAGCGGAGCCGGGAAATCCACACTCCTTAAGATTATATACCTTTCTGAAAAACCTGATGAGGGCAGCGTAACCATAGCAGAATGGGATTTGAGCAAGATTAAGGAATCAAGCATCCCGTTTTTAAGACGGAATATCGGGGTTGTCTTTCAGGACTTCCGGCTTCTTGACAATAGGAATGTCTTTGACAATGTTGCCATTGCCTTGCGCATACGCGGGATGCTGGACGGGGAGATACAAGAATGGGTGATGGAGATTCTGAAGATGGTGAATTTAAGGCATAAGGCGGACAGTTTTCCGCTGGCGCTTTCAGGAGGAGAACAGCAGAGAGTGGTTATTGCGCGCGCCATAGTAGGAGAGCCGACAATCCTTCTTGCCGATGAGCCGACAGGCAATCTTGACTCTGATACGGCGGCAGGAATAACGCGCCTGTTTAAGGAGATTAATGCCCGGGGAACAACCGTTGTTATAGCCACACATAACAAAGAACTTTACAGGAACACAGGGCGGAGAGTGTTCAGGCTTGACGGCGGCAATATGGTCGGTGAGGAGCTGGGGTAATGTATATTTTATATTCGTTCAGACTTGCCTTCCAGAGCTTGTGGCGTGAGAAATGGATAAATCTCCTCTCTGTGCTGACAATAGCGGCAGGGCTGTTTATGATTACACTCACGTTTTTTGTTGTTTATAACATAGACCTGGCAACAAAAAAACTTCCGGCAAGATTCTCCGTAATGCTTTATCTGAATGACGGGCTGTCGGAGCAGGAAACCGGAGACGTAATTGCGCTGGTAAAAAAGAATAATGCTGTTGAGCAGACAAGATATATAACCAAAGATAAGGCGCTTCAGGAATTAAAAGGCGTTTTAAAGAATGCTGATTATATCCTTGAGGGCCTGGGCGAAAACCCTCTCCCGGCATCGATTGAGATTAAACTTAAGAAGGAATCTGTCAATATTGAGAGCGTTAAGAAATTCGCCGCAGACATTAAAAAAATAAAAGGCATTGCTGAGGTGGAGTACGGCGAGCAGTTCCTTAATTCCATCCACTCTATAAAAGGGATGGCGGAGGCAGGCAGCTTATCTCTTATTATCGTAATGTCGGCAGGAGTGATTTTTGTATGTTACAGCGCCATAAAGATTGCATTTTACAGGAGGAAAGAAGAGATAGAAACATTTAAACTCCTTGGCGCAACAAGGGGATTCATACGCGCGCCTTTTGTTATAGAAGGGAGCGTGCTCGGGATTTCCGGAGGGATTGCAAGCGCGGCAGCCGCATTCGCATTTTACTATGTGCTGTTCTATAAAGTTACCGCTGCTATTCCCATACTAAAAATCCTGGTGTTCCCTCTTGAAACCTTCCCTGCCCTTCTTCTCTGCAGTTTGCTGATAGGGATAGGAGGCGCTGTAATTGCGCTGGGAAGAATAAGATTCTCCTGAAAAAAGATGCAGGATACACGATACACTATACACCCCCCTCTGTCCCCCCTTAATAAGGGGGGAATTAAAAGGGGGTCATCATGCATCATGCATCATGCATCAAGTATTTTCTTAGTTCTTGCATCCTGCATCTTGTATCTTGCATCAATTTTTCTATTCACTGACACTGCTTTTGCCGCAAAAAATCCGAAGGAAGAATATAAAAAACTTCAAAAAGAAATAGATACCCATAAGCAAAAACTTGAAAAGGCGAAGAAGGTGGAGCATTCAGTTCTGGAAGAGCTTGACAGGACGAATAAAGACCTCAACCGTACCCATGCGGAATTAAGAAAATACAGGGAGAAGCGAGTGGTTGCGGAAAATGAGATACGCAAGGTTGAGGCGGATATATCCGCAAACAAAGCAAAACTTGAAAGGCAGACGGAGTGGCTTAAGAGGAAACTTCGCGTTATGCAGAAACACGGGTATTCAGGCGATGTAGTAATTCTGCTTTCAACCTCAGAGGACATTGCCCAGATGATGAGAAGGTGGAGGTATATTAAAGAGCTGGCTGGTTATGACCATAAGATGCTGAATGAATATAAAGAGACCATAAAAAACCTTGCAGAACAGGAAACCCGTTTAACTGCGCTGCATGACGAGCTGAAGAAGAGCGAGGAGAAGATACAGGCAAACGAGAGAGCAATTGCAGAAAAGAAAAAAGGCAAAGAAATGCTTCTGTCCTCTGTAAGAAAGAAAAAATCTTCTTACAAAAAAATGCTGAAGGAATTAAAAGAGGCTTCCAACAGGCTTATGGAGATAATAAGGCGTTCTGAGGAAGCTGAGGCATATGCCGCAAAGGGCTTTCACAATCTAAAAGGTAAGCTAAACTGGCCTGTGAACGGGAAGGTTGTAATCCCGTACGGGGCGCAGAAAGACCCTCAGTTCAACACGCCGGTGTTCAGGAACGGCATATATATCAAAGCAGAAGACAATACCTCTGCAAAGGCAGTTCACAGCGGCAAAGTTGTATTTGCCGATTGGTTCAAAGGTTACGGGCAGCTTGTTATAATAAGTCATGGAGAAGGCTATCATACCCTGTATGCAAATTTAGCCGAGATTTTTTATAAGGTTGGAGATATAATAAAAGGACAGCAGGCCATAGGCAAGGTCGGGGAATCCCCGATAATATCGGGGAATGCGCCGGGCCTGTATTTTGAGGTAAGATATAAGGGAAAACCGCTTGACCCTATACAGTGGCTAAAGAATAGATAGTTTTCCGGACGGCTGTAAGGGGATGCGGGGGTAAGGAGAAAATGAAAAAGAAAAGACTTATTCTAACTTGGGCGCTTATTCTGACAGTTGCCTTGAGCGGCGTCTTCATAGGCAGGCTGTCAATCGGGAGCATGCGCTCTGAGGGCGAAGGCTATGAGTATCTTAAGGTATTCACAGAGGTGCTCTCTATTGTTAAGAAGAATTATGTGGAAGAGGTAAAAACAAAAGATTTAGTCTATGGAGCGATAAAAGGAATGTTGAATTCGCTGGACCCGCACTCGGCTTTTATGCCTCCGGAAGCGTATAAGGATATGCAGCTTGACACAAAAGGCGAGTTCGGCGGAATCGGGATACAGATAGGACTAAAGGAAGGGCTGCTGACCGTAATAGCGCCTATTGAAGATACGCCGGCTTATAATGCAGGGATAAAGGCAGGCGATAAGATAATGAAGGTTAGCGGAAAGTCAACAAGAGATATGGGGCTGCAGGACGCTGTCAGCAAGATGCGCGGGCTAAAAGGCACTCCCGTAACAATTACGATTATGCGTGAGGGCTGGAAAGATACAAAAGACTTCACGATTGTGAGAGATGTAATAAAAGTGAAAAGCGTGAAATCCAAGGTTATAGAAAATAATATCGGCTATGTGAAGTTAAGCCAGTTTCAGGAGCACACTGCGGATGACCTTGAAGCCGCCCTTTCCAAACTGGAGAAGCAGAATATAACTTCCCTTATCCTGGATTTGAGAAATAATCCTGGCGGACTTTTGAACAGCGCTGTTGATGTTTCAAGCCAGTTTCTGCCGGCAGGCAAGGTTGTTGTGTCAATAAAGGGCAGGAGCGGTGAAAAGGGAGAGTATCGGACAGAAGACGGCAAGGTTTCTGAGCAGGGAGTGGAACAAACAAAAATATTCAGCGCAATACCAATGATTGTTCTGGTAAATCAGGGGAGCGCGAGCGCCTCAGAGATTGTTGCAGGCGCGCTTAAAGACTGGAACAGGGCTATTATACTTGGAGTTCAGACCTTTGGGAAGGGCTCTGTCCAGAGCGTTGTGCCGCTAAGCGACGGCTCAGGATTGAGACTTACAACAGCGCGCTACTATACGCCAAAAGGCATATCTATTCAGTCAACAGGAATTACTCCTGATATTATCGTGAAATTGGAACAGAAAAATGGAGCGAAAGAATTTACCGTGGTAAGAGAAAAGGACCTTGAAAGGCATCTCAAAAACGAGCAGCTTGAGGAAAAGCAAAAGACGCCTGAAGAAACAGCGCCCATAGAGGTCAGCGAAAAAGACGATATGCAGCTTCAGAGGGCCATAGACCTTCTTAAGACATGGAAGGTTTTTAAGGCGCTGCCCAAGGCAGCGTAAAAGGTGTTAGGTTTTAGGTCTTAGGTGTTAGTTTGTTACTAATACCTGATACCTAACACCTGATACCTGATGTTCAATTTGTATGTCCCGCATAATTTTTGACATAGAGACAAGCGGCAAGGACTTTGATTCCCTTGAAAAGAGCACTCAGGAATACCTGCTTCGCTGGGCAGAGACAGAAGATGATATTAAGGATGTCAAGGAAAGCCTTTCATTCTATCCCCTGACAGGCGAAGTCATTACCATAGGACTTCTTAATCCTGACACAGACAAAGGCGCGGTATATTTCCAGTCGCCTGAAACACAAATCGCTCCCTTTGAAGAGAACGGGATAAAATTTGAAACAGGCACAGAAAAGGAAATTCTTGAAAAATTCTGGAATACGGTTAAAAGTTATAGAGAGATAATCACATTCAATGGAAGAGGCTTTGACTGCCCCTTCATTCTTATCCGCTCTGCTGTCCATAAGATAAAGCCTACAAAAGACCTTATGCCCAACAGGTATAACGGCAGCCACATAGACCTCATGGACCAGCTTACATTTTACGGAGCGTCCAGACGCAGGTTCAGCCTGGATATGTGGTGCAAGACATTCGGCATAAAGAGCCCGAAAGAAGACGGCATAACAGGATATGACGTTAAAAACCTTTTTGCCGACAAGAGGTATCTTGATATTGCCAGGTACTGCCTCGGCGACGTCAGGGCGACAAAAGAACTGTTTGGGTACTGGGAGAATTACATAAAATTCGGTTCATGAGGATTTTTGTATCTACTATTATTTATCTTATCATTCTTTAACAGGAAGAGGGGGCTGGCAAATTAGCCAACCCCCTCTTATTCCGA
>MNVK01000060.1 GCA_001871685.1 Nitrospirae bacterium CG1_02_44_142 | reverse complement strand
AAGGTGTGAGCCTCTACAGGAAAATAGCCCTGTTCCTTGCAGTTATGGGACCCGGAATAATAACTGCAAATATAGATAATGATGCAAGCGGAATTACCACTTATTCTGTGGCAGGCGCAAGGTTCGGATACTCATTGCTCTGGACCTTGATACCCACGACTGTAGCGCTTGTCGTGATACAGGAGATGGTTGCAAGGATGGGAGTTGTCACAGGCAAGGGGCTTTCAGACCTCATAAGAGAAAACTATGGCGTAAAATCAACATTCTATATGATGGCAGCGCTTCTAATCGCAAATTTCGGCACAACTCTCGCTAATTTCGCAGGGTGGGCAGCGTCTATGGATATCCTTGGATTAAGCAAGTACGTGATGGTTCCCATTGGCGCGGTGTCGGTCTGGTTCCTTGTTACAAAAGGCAGTTACAGGGCAGTTGAGAGAGTGCTGCTCTTTGCATGTCTTTTATATTTCGGATATGTTATCTCAGGGCTTATGGCAAAACCTGACTGGTTTCCTGTTTTCAAAAACACATTTGTGCCTCAGATAAAGTGGGATTCCGAATATGCGATACTCAGCATAGCAATAATAGGCACAACAATAACACCGTGGATGCAGTTTTACCTCCAGTCATCTATTGCAGAGAAGGGAATAAGAAAAGAGGATTATAAAGCATCCAGGCTTGATGTGATACTGGGATGCTCTATAACGGACATAATTGCCTTTTTCATTATAGTTACATGCGCAGCCACGCTTTTTCCGTCAGGCATAAGAATAAACGAGGCCTCGGAGGCTGCAATTGCGCTCAAGCCTTTAGCAGGAGAATATGCGTCTTTCATATTCGCTCTCTGTCTTGCCAACGGTTCGCTTCTTGGAGTGATAATAGTCCCGCTGGCAACAGCATATTATATATGCGAGGCAATGGGGTGGGAAGCGGGTATAAATAAAACATTCAGAGAAGCGCCTCAGTTTATGTGGATATACACTGCCATCATAGTTGTTTCTGCCTTGGTGATATTGATTCCCGGCGCACCGCTGGTTTTTCTTATGATTCTGGCGTCTGTTGTAAACGGAATATTGCTTCCTTTTGTGCTGATATATGCGCTGTCGCTGGTGAACAACGCAAAGATAATGGGAGAATATGTAAACCCGAAGAGTTATAATTACATATCGTGGGGCACGATAGTGGTTATAATCTGTCTCACTGTATTTTTTGTGGTTACAAGCATAATGCCTGCGGGAGGAAAGATTTGATTATCGTGGGTTTAGCCAGCGATTTTAAGACAAAGAAGTGGTAGAGAATTTCGATAAGTTAGAACGCAGATAAGGGAAAAGAGAACCTCAGAACTAATGAAACAGCGAGACCAGTTATTTAATAACAGACCAATGCATGCCTCTATGGTCAATGAAGTGTTTGGAAAAGACTTGCTATTGCTTAGCTCAGTTAATGAACTTTTCGAGCTTGAACTTGCATTGATAGAATCTCGTTCCTTGTCTCGTCAAGAATTATTATTACGTTCTGCATTTTTTAAATCTGTCGATGGCAGCTTAACAAACCACTATAAAATATGCCGACCATTTGACGGTCATATTTCCGAGGATAGGTCTGCGCAAACTCAAGTATATTTTCAAGAAGGAAAATATGCAACCGGTTATGCAACGCATGGACTCTTTCCATATCGTGGAAAGTTCCATCCACAGCTTATCAAAGGTCTGCTTAATATCCTTGAGATTAAACGAGGAGATATTGTTCTTGACCCGATGTGTGGAAGTGGAACACTAAATGTTGAAGCTTCTTTATTAGGAATTGATTCTATCGGTATTGATGTTAGCCCGTTTTGCCGATTCTTGTCGAGAGTAAAATGTGAAAGTTTGTCCTTAACGCCTGAGTATGTTGACGCGATGTCAACTAATCCAGACAAATGGTTTAATTATTTTTCAACTGGTAATATTGATGACAAATTAAGAAAAATCAGGGATGCCGAGAAACTTAAAATTTATGAATTAGCTTTATTGGCTTATCTTGACGCAATGGGCTACGCTCGAAGAGTTATCAAGGCAGGGCACAAAGAACTATTTGAAAAAGTTTTGAAACGTTATCAGGCAAGCGTTCTTCAGACTATTACAAATTCAGTCATAAAATCATCTCAACTAGGGACTGCAAAAATTTTTGAAGGTGATGCGCGCTGTCTGCCACTTGACGATTCAAGCATTGATTGTGTTATCACTTCTCCTCCGTATTCCTTCGCTATTGATTACGCAGAAAATGACGCCCCTCAACTTGCATTTCTTGGCTATAACGTAGATGAACTTCGCACTAAGATGATAGGTCTTGCCGGCAGAACTAAACAACAAAAACTACAGCGTTATTTTGATGATATGAAAACTGTTGTCCAAGAAATTGTCAGGGTGTTAAAATTTCAGAAGTTTGCTATTATAATCATAGGTTCAAACACAAATCAGACTGGAGGAATTCGTTTAGAACAAACAATTATAGACCATTTTGATAATTTTAATGCATCACTTGTTAAAAGCATTCTTAAGCCTATTAAAGGCATGAGAAATACGATGAAAGATGAATATATATTAATTTTCCAGAAAAACTGATGAAGACCATTGAAGAAAAATTTACTACTGTTATACAAAAGAACACTTTCTATTTTTTTAATCCTGATTTTGAGCAACGCTATGAAGTTCAAAATCTGAATGCCCTTAACAACCTCTTGCAACTTGTTCAAACTAAAGTTCAGCAAGAAGGTGTTAAAAATGATTTTTTTGAAGAGTTGCTGTTACATCCTAACGGGCTGAAGGCGCTTTTAGCCCTCAATGGGTTTTCAAATGAAAGCCTAAAGAGATTAACCACATTCCTCAGAATTATTGATGATGCAGTTTTAGACACATTGACATTTAAATCCCACTGGCTTAAATCCGAAAATCGTGAGGAAATAAAAGAATGGTCTGATGCAACAATTGAAAAACTTGTTAGGGACAATCAATATTTTCGTAAGGGGCTGGTAAACCTATTCTTTGAGGGCGCTTCTAATCCTCTTTTAGGGCGTGTGCTCCCGCCATTTGAACTCAGAAAGTTGAGCATTGATAAACTCAGCTTTCGACCAGAACCAATGATTGATACACTCGTTCGCTATAAAGAAAAAGGAAGTTATTCTGGGATGAAAGAAAATAATCCAGAAATTTTGATTGAGGATATATTAAATCATTTAGATATACCTTTTGAAAAAGGTGACCTTGGTGAATTGATTGATAATGCTCCAGACAGCAAAAGAACAATGGATTTTATTATTCCAAATAAGAGAACTCCTTTGTTAATTGCCGAAAGCTCATTTTTGGTGACGACTTCATCGGGTCAAGGTGATAAATCGAAAACGGAAATCTCTATTGATTCATTGATCAAATCTCATTATCCAAAAGCAAAATTTATTGGTTTTGTTGATGGCATTGGTTGGTATGCAAGACAAAATGATCTTAAGCGTATGGTTTCTGCTTATGATGATGTGTTTACCTTCCATCCTGATGAACTTCAACGGTTCAATCAAATGCTTGTGGAGACTTTTGGATTATGAATCTCAATGTTATTCTTCATGGCGATTGTTTAGAAATCCTGCGCACGATTCCAGACAATAGCGTGGATATGACTTTCGCTGATCCACCATTCAACCTTAACAAGAAATATAACAGCTACAATGACCGCAGGAGCTTGGATACTTATTTGCTTTGGTGTAAGCAGTGGCTTACTGAAATGGTTCGTATTACAAAACCAACCGGCAGTATTTTCGTCCATAATATTCCAAAGTGGCTTACTTATTACGCATCATTTCTTAATGATATTGCTGATTTTAAACATTGGATTTCATGGGATGCTATGAGCACTCCGCTTGGAAAAACTTTGATGCCTACACATTATGGCATTTTATTTTATGCAAAAGACAGGAAGTTAAATAAGTTTTACGAAGTTCGCCATCCGCATAAACGTTGCAGAAAGTGTAATGTTCTTTTAAAGGATTATGGGGGCAAAAAAGCAGGGTTACATCCCTTTGGTCCCTTGGTCTCTGATGTTTGGACAGATTTGCACAGAATCAAACATGCTAAGAATAGAGATGCACACCCGTGTCAGCTACCTGAAACAATTCTTGAACGTTTGATTTTAATGGCGACTGACGAAGGTGATATCATTCTCGATCCTTTTAATGGAACAGGCACAACTGTAATCGCCGCAAAACGTCTTGGAAGAAAATACATCGGGATTGAACTCGACGAACAGTATGTTACTATTGCTGAAGAAAAGCTTAGAAATGTTCGACCAGATTCTCATATTGACGGTGTTTGGGTTAGTAAGTATCTTAATGGAATAGCTACCATTCGGGATAAAGACTGGGATGTTCTTCAATCGTATTTTAACATTCCCTATCCAATTCCCTTACTTGAATACGAAAGCATTGTTTATAAAAACGGGAAGATTCATAAACATGCACATATTATGGACAAAACAGAGAATCTTCTTGTGTTTTCATTTGATGATATGATGTCTGTAGAGAGGTAGAGCAATTGGGGAAGTCTGAAACTAAATAGGATAAGGAGATTTAATGGTAAAGGCGATAGAGTGGAAAGACGGCAAGGTAATAATGCTGGACCAGAGCAGGCTTCCCGTAGAAGTGAAGTTCATTGAGTGCGCTGATTATCAGATTGTTGCAGAGGGAATTAAAAAGCTGTGGATAAGAGGCGCGCCTGCAATCGGCATTGCAGCGGCAATGGGCATAGCCCTCGGCGCACAGGAAATAAAGGCAAAGGATTACAGGGAATTTATAAAAGGCATAGAGACCATATTTGACGTCATGCTTTCAACAAGGCCTACGGCAGTAAATATAAAATGGGCTGTGGAAAGGATAAAAAGGCTTTTAAAAGAAAGACGCGGCGAATCGGTTAATCGGTTAAAGGAGATTCTCATTGAAGAGGCGCAGAAGATACATGCGGAAGATATAGAGGTGAATAAGGCGATAGGAAGATGGGGCGCGCAGTTTATAAAAGACGGCGATACAGTTCTTACCCACTGCAATGCTGGGAGTCTTGCGACAGGGGGCTATGGCACGGCAACAGCGCCGATATTTGTCGCAATAGAGCAGGGCAAAAAGATACAGGTCATAGCTGATGAGACCAGGCCTGTGCTTCAGGGAGCGAGGCTTACCGCCTGGGAACTGATGCAGGCAGGCGTGCCTGTTACGCTTATAACAGACAACTCCGCGGGCGCTCTCATGAAAAAAGGCGAGATAGACCTTGCTATTGTCGGCACTGACAGGACTGTCAGGAATGGAGATGTGGCTAATAAAATCGGAACGTATTCAGTAGCAGTCCTTTGCAAAGAGCATAAAATACCGTTCTATGTTGCGGCGCCGTTGAGCAGCATTGATTTTTCAATTTCATCAGGAGATAAGATTCCGATAGAGGAGAGAGGCGCAGAAGAAGTTACGCATATATTCGGTATATGCCGGATTGCGCCTGACAATGTGAAGGTGAGGAATATGGCATTTGATGTTACGCCCGCAAAATATATAACGGCAGTTATTACCGAGAAGGGCGCATTCAGGCCGAGGGACATTAGAAAATTGGCAAAGAAAGATGTTAATCTTGATGAGTTCAGGCTTTGAGATTTTGAGATAATGAGGCATGATTAAGACAACAGACATTAAAAAGGTTTTTGATGCGTATGAGCAAGAATTAAGTCTCGTTGAGGCTAAACTTGAAGAACTGTTCCATAGCGAAGCTCCTCTTATCCCGCTGATAGGCAGGTATCTTCTTGAAAGCGGAGGCAAGAGATTGAGGCCGCTCTTCCTGCTTTCAAGCGCAAGGCTTGCGGGCTATAAGGGTGAAGACCACATAACGCTTGCAGGCGTCATAGAACTGATACATACGGCGTCGCTGCTTCATGATGATATTGTTGACGGAGCTAAGATACGGAGGGGGAGGGCGGCGGCCCATTCGGTATGGGGAAATCAGATCGTGATTCTGGTCGGAGATTTTCTCTATTCAAATGCCCTTAAGAAGGCTGTGTCCTTCAGAAATCAGAGTGTGATGGAAGCCCTATCAGAGGCAACAACAGGCATGACAGAAGGGGAAATACTGCAGCTTCAGAAGACGGCTGATATCAGTATTACAGAGGACGAATATATAAAAATAATATCTGCCAAGACAGGCCTGCTCATATCAGCGGCATGCAGGATTGGCGCAATACTGGGAACGAGTTCTCCTGCCGAAGAAAATGCACTGGCAATGTTCGGCCTCAAGGCAGGCACGGCTTTTCAGATGGCTGATGATATTCTTGATTATATGGCAGAAGAAACCGAACTCGGCAAGAAACTCGGCAAGGACATAGAGGAAGGGAAAATTACGCTGCCTGTTATTTATCTTGTTAAAAATGCCTCGGCCTCTGAGAAAGAAGAAATAAAACGGATAATAGAAAACCCCTCGGAAAAGGGACTCAGGCGGATTCTCGCGCTCTTCAGACAGTACAGCATTCTAAAAGATTCATTTAAAAGGGCGCAGGCTCTCGTTTTTGAGGCAAAGGCTGAACTTTCCATATTCCCGGATTCTCCAGACAGGGACGCGATGCTGAGCCTTGCTGATTATGCAATATCAAGAGAGAAATAATATGCATCCATTGGTAAAACTGGCAAGACAGGCAATAGAGACTTATATTAATGAGCGCCGTGTGATAGAGCCTCCAGCCGAGCTTACGCCTGAGATGAAACAAAAGGCAGGGGTATTTGTGTCTATAAAAAAACACGGAGAACTAAGAGGCTGTATAGGAACTTTTATGCCCGCCTATGAGAATGTTGCCGAGGAGATTATAAAAAACGCAATATGCGCTGCAGCGCAGGACCCGAGATTTTATTGTGTTCAGAGGGAAGAGTTGGACGAGCTTGCCTATTCTGTTGATATTCTGACCCCGCCTGCTGAGGTTAAGGATCTCAAAGAATTAAACCCTGAAAAGTACGGCGTAATAGTTTCATCCGCCTCAGGCGGAGGACAGAGGAAAGGACTGCTTTTGCCTGCGCTTGAAGGTGTTGACACCGTTGAAGAGCAGCTCCGCATTGCAAAGATGAAGGGAGGCATATCTCAAGAGGAAGATGTTAAGATATTCAAGTTTGAGGTTAAAAGATACCACTAAAAAATGGTGAATTGGTGAATAGGTAAATGGGTGATCCGCCTTTGGCGGAGGCAAAAGAGTTCTTGCGATTTACCGATTCGCCTGATGGCGATTCACCGCAATAAAATATATGGCAATATCGCTTAAAGGCAGTTTAAGAGAATACAGCCTTCCAAAAATACTTATCGATTTCCACAGGAGACTGTCAGGCGGCATTTTGACAGTCAGCACGCCTAAATTTACCAAAAAAGTTTATTTAGTCAAAGGCGATGCGGTGTTTGCCGCCTCATCTTATGAAGACGACAGGCTCGGAGAGATGCTGCTTAAGGCAGGGAAGATTACAGTTGAGCAGTACGATAAGTCTGTGGAGATATTAAAGAAGACAAAGAAAAGACAGGGCGCAATCCTTGTGGAGCTTGGCTATCTGACGCCTAAAGACCTCTTCTGGGGAGTTAAATATCAGGTAAAAGAAATAATCTACAGCCTTTTTCAGATAGAGGACGGCGAATGCGAATTTATTGAAGGAGATGTGCCGACCGATGAGGTTATTACCCTCAAGCTGAGCATGGGCAATCTTATCCATGAAGGGGTGAAAAGAATAGATAACTGGACCAGGATAAGGAAAGAGATGCCGGATACAGGGATTGTCTTAAAACTTTCAAAAGACCCTATAAACCTGTTTCAGGATATAGAGTTGAGCCCCTATGACAAGAAGATGCTTTCTATCATAGACGGCAAGAAAACCATCAAAGAGATTATTGACAGTTCATGGATGAATTCATTTGAAGCGATGAAGACTATTTATGTCCTTTGGTCTATAGGAATCCTTGAAGAGAAAATCGCTGAGAAGGAGGAAGTAAAAGAGGAGGCGGGAGAAACTGTATCATTGGAGGACCTGCTCCAGCCCTTTGCAGAGGAAGAAGATGAGCTCACAAAAAGAGTGGAGGAAATATATTCAAATCTTGACAGGCTCAGATTGAACGAACTCCTTGAGGTTGGTGAAGATGCTGATGTGGAGGCAATCAAGAAGAATTACTACAGACTTGCGCGGGAATTCCATCCTGACAGATACTTTAATGTCTCCGACGCCGCTCTGAAGGATAAGCTTACTGTAGTCTTTGACGCCCTTACAGCGGCCTATACTGTTTTGAAAGATGATTTTAAGAGAAAGGAATATTTTGATTCTCTTGGCAAAGAGGCGGAGAAGATTCAGGCTGATGAAACGTATGCAGAAGAAATACATGGAGAAAAAATGACTTGGGGAGAGGCGCCTCTGGAAGGAACGCCCGAGAAAAGGGTAAAGGAAGAAGAAATAAAGGAAGAAAAAGCAAGCGTGTCGGAGATTCGCAGAGGCGAAAAAGACAAGGGCGAGGAGCTGTTTAAGAAGGGGGTGGATGAGTTCAAGAAAGGCAAATTTCAAGATGCTGTTGTTCTTTTCAGGCAGGCAGTAGATATAGATTCTGAAAAACCTCAGTACTGGAGCCATCTCTCTCTGTCGCTTTCAAAAGTTCCTCATAAAATGAAGGAAGCGGAAGAGGCTTTGCTTAAGTCAATAAAACTTGAACCTTTAAACGGTGAGCATTATGCAAATCTCGGCTCCCTTTATCTTAAGGCAGGCCTGCATAAGAGGGCATCAGGGCAGTTTGAAAAGGCATTGAAATTTGACCCCGGAAATGTAAAGGCACAGAAGGGGCTGAAACAGGCAAAGGAAAGTAAATAGGTGAATAGGTGAATAGGTAAATAGGTGAATAGGTGAATAGGTGAATAGGTGAATAGGTGAATAGGTGAATAGGTGAATAGGTGAATAGAGAGAGAGGATTTAAATAGTTATTTTCTTTTGAATATGCCGCTTTTCCCGCCGCATTTTTCCATAAGCATAATATCAGAGATAACCATTCCCCTATCCACTGCCTTGCACATATCGTAGATTGTCAGGGCGGCGCCAGATACAGCAGTAAGCGCTTCCATCTCAACCCCTGTCTGCCCTGTTATCTTAACGCGTGATTCTATGTCTATTTTACTTTTTTTCGCATCAAGCCTGAAGTCAATATCAACAGATGTGATGTTAAGAGGATGGCAGAGAGGAATAATCTCGGACGTCTTTTTTGCAGCCATAATACCTGCAAGCTTTGCGACATTCAGGACATCGCCTTTTGAAACATTGCCGGATTTTATAAGGTTGAAGGTCTCTTTTTTCATATAGACAGAGCCTCTTGCAACAGCCATTCTTTCAGTCAACGGTTTTGAACCTACATCAACCATCTTGGGCCTGCCTTTTTCGTCTATGTGGGTAAGTTTTTTCACGGTTTTCATGGCTCTAATATAGCATTTTGAAAGATTATAGGCAATTAAGTATCCCCCATTCAA
>MNVK01000010.1 GCA_001871685.1 Nitrospirae bacterium CG1_02_44_142 | reverse complement strand
TTTATGTTCATCCCCCAACTTAAAGTAAACAACTGCACGATTGCTGTATGCCTCTGCATATTGAGGGTTTAATTCAATTGCCTTGTTAAAGTCATTTATAGCCTTCTGAGAGTTACCTAATTTACCGTAAGCAACCCCACGACCGTTGTAAGTATCTGCATATTGAGGGTTTAGTTGAATTGCCATGTTATAGTCATTTATTGCCATGTTATAGTCATTTATTGCCTGCTGATAGTTGCCCAAGTTAAAGTGAGCAACCCCACGCTTGAGGTAAGCCACATCGTTATTAGGATTTAATTGAATTGCCTTGTTATAGGCATTTATGGCATCGTTGTAATTCCTTGATTCTAAAAAAGCATTGCCCTTATCAAACCAATCCCATGCAGTTACCCTCTTTATAAACATATCATGAAGAGTTTCTGTCGTCGCACTTAATCCTTTTACAGCCTGATTATATTGCTTAATCAAATCCTGATTAGTATAAACTTTGCCTTCGTCCTTCTTTGCGTCTGCTTTTTGTTCCGGCTTCTTGGTATCCGCCTTTGCTATTTCCAGTTCTTTTTTTAATCTCTCAATTTCCTTTGAAAACTTTGTTGCTTTTTTTCTTATGTCCTCTAAGTCCTTTGACTTCTGCTTGTCATTAGCAATGTTTTGCAGAGATTTAGCCACTTCCACAGGGTCTGCTGCGACCTTTGCCTTGAGGTAATAGGTCTTGCCGTCCCATTTTTCATCAACAACCTCTGCGCTGACAACACCTGCTGAATAAGTAGTAATCTGGTCTTTTGTTAATCTGAAGTTTTTAACCTCTGTTTCACTTATAAGATATGTACCCAGTTCTTCGAGAAGGAGTCGTTTGACCTGCTCTAATGCAATGGCCCGGCTGGACACCTTGCTGTCTAAATCACTTGCATTGTAATCGTATTCCTTAACGAATGTGACCTTTTCTGCAAAAGCCGTGGCTGTTAAAAATAGGAAGGCAATAACTGCGATAGAAAGGAACTTAATAAATTGTTTCATTTTAGTAATCTCCCCTCACCCCTCTTTAAAAAGAGGGGATTGAAAAATACTGTTTAACTTGTCCCATTATACCACAAGGTTTTTAAGAAGGGAGGTGAAAATTACCATCCTGAGTTTGCCGTAACGGACAAAAGCGAGATTGCTTCGTCCCGAGCCGCTCGGGACTCGCAATGACAAAAAAGGACTAAGTGACAGCATGAGGGAAGAAGATAGAGGAGTTATTTAATTCCTGAGTTATTTAACTGCTTTGCTTTTTACGCTGTCAAGATACTTTATGAACACATCAGGCTCAATCTTATCTGCAAAACACATCTGCCCTGCCTCAGGGTCTTTTATCACCTTGCCGTTGTAATTCAGGAAAAGCAGCAGACAGTCGTTCTTGAAATCGTATTTTTCTCCGAGAGCACTTTCCTCCGGCGTTAACTTTCCGGAAAGGTCTATGAAAATCGGAACAAAATCGGAATTTATCTTTCTGACAATCTCATCCTTGCTGTAAACATTTTTCTGGAGGAAATCGCATCTCGGGCATCCCTTTGGGACAGCAAAATCAACAAGCATAGGCTTTTTCTCAATCCTCGCCTTCTCAATTCCTTCTTTGAGATGGAGCCACTTCACCTTCTCCGCGTATCTCTCCTGCGCCCAGGCATTGACAGACAGGATTAGGAAAATGGTTATAAGTATTTTCGCTTTCATCGTTACGCTATTATAACATTACTTCAGGCAGATTACTCATGCCTCCGGCTTTAACTGAGGGAAAAGGATTACATCCCTTATGGACTGTGAATTTGTAAGAAGCATAACGAGCCTGTCAATTCCTATGCCCTCGCCTGCCGCAGGGGGCATCCCGTGTTCAAGGGCGCGGATAAAATCCTCGTCCATCCACATGGTCTCCTCGTCTCCCTTTTCCTTTGCCTCCACCTGCCTCTGAAATCTCTCCCGCTGGTCCATCGGGTCGTTGAGTTCCGAGAATGCGTTGGCTATCTCCCTCCCTGAAACAAAGAGTTCAAACCTCTCTACAAGCCCCGGGCTGTCTTTCTTCCTCTTAGCAAGCGGCGAGAGTTCAACAGGATAATCAATTATGAATGTCGGCTGTATGAGATACGGCTCAACCTTTTCTTTGAAAATCTCATCAAGAACCTTCCCGAGCGAGGCGCCCTTGTCTATTCCAATCTTATTCGCCTTGGCCCAGGCCGCCGCCTTGTCAATATCGTTCATAATATCTGCGGGCACGCCCTTCTGAGTCAGAGAATCAAGAAAAGGCATCCTGTCCCATGGTGGCGTAAAATCTATATCTTCGTCTCCAAATGAAACTTTCAAAGTTCCAAGAGTCTTTTCTGCCGCATAAGAGATAAGCTCTTCTGTCAGAGACATGAGATAATTGTAGTCTTTGTATGCAATATAAAACTCAAGCATTGAAAACTCAGGGTTATGTTTCGTTGAGATGCCTTCATTCCTGAAATTTTTGTTGAGTTCATAAACTTTTTCATACCCTCCCACAAGGAGTCTCTTAAGGTAAAGCTCAGGGGCAATCCGGAGATATAGTTCTATATCCAGGGCATTGTGATGGGTCTTAAAAGGCCTTGCAGCCGCGCCTCCCGGTATCTGGTGCATCATAGGCGTCTCTACTTCAATAAAACCCTTTGTCTCCAGAAAATCCCTCACGGCCTTTATAATCGTGCTTCTTTTCTTGAATGTTTCTTTAACTTCCGGATTGACAATAAGGTCCACATACCTCTGCCTGTACCGCGTTTCTATGTCTTTAAGGCCGTGCCACTTCTCAGGCAGTGGCCGCAGTGATTTTGTGAGAAATGTGAAGTCATCAACCTCTATTGTAAGTTCATTTGTCCTGGTCCTGAAGAGCTTTCCGCTTATGCCGATAATGTCGCCGATATCCAGTTTTTTAACCACGCTGTATTTTTCATTCAGAATATCTTTTCTGAAATAAATTTGAATTTTTGCGGTTGAATCCTGCACATGCGCAAATGCAGCCTTCCCGAAATCCCGCATCATGATTATTCTTCCGGCTATTACGCACTGAACAGGGGACGCCTCCAGTTCCTCTTTGGCTGTAGAACCGTGTTTATTAATTAAATCTTCAGCGTAGTCCTTTATGTCAAAACTGCCGCCGAAAGGCTCTACGCCTAACGCCTTGAGCTCGTCAAGTTTTTTAATCCGCTGTTCTATTAACTCGTTAATTTCTTCCATCATTTCCCCTGTAAAATTTTATGTGCAAGTTAAAAGTATAATGATTGCCTCTCAGTCAAGTCAAGGAGACAAAACCCTTATCCGCTTTCTCACTTCATCAGCAAACAGCAGGAAAACTGCAAAGGGAATCAGGACAAGCCATGCGCTGAGAGATATGGGATATGTGCCGAATATCTTATTCCCCCACGGATGATAGACAATCAATAATTGGAGCAGAAGCTCTACGGCAATGCCTAAAAATATCAGCCTGTTTGTAAAGAATCCTATGCTGAATACGGATTCCTTCAGTGAGCGGCATGCAAAGACATTCCCTATCTGGGTGATTATTATTGCAGTAAGGCAGGCTGTTGTCGCCTGCATGTAAAGGATATTGTTTGGCGAAAGCATCTCGCCCCATCTCCAGCCTCCATTGACCATCACATAGAAATATCCGAACATACATGCGGCAGCCTCAATAGGGCCGAGGAAGAGATATGCCCGGCTGATTAAAGAAAAATTCAGCAGTCTTTCCTGTAATTTTCTCGGCGGCTGTTTCATTATCCCCGGCATCGGTCTTTCTGCGCCGAGCGCCAGGGCGGGGAGCATGTCTGTGCCGAGGTCCACTGCAAGTATCTGCATTATCGTAAGCGGCAGCGGTATTTTAAAAAGGATATATGCAAGATAAGGCACGGCCTCCGGAATATTGGATGCAAAGATATACGTTATGAACTTCTTGATATTCTCATATACTGTTCTTCCTTCTTCAACTGCATTGACAATAGTCGCAAAATTGTCATCAAGCAGAACCATATCAGACGCCTCTTTTGCGACACTGGTTCCGGATATTCCCATAGCTATCCCGATATCAGCCATTTTAAGCGCAGGGGCATCATTAACGCCGTCTCCCGTCACAGCCACAACCTCGCCTTCTTCTTTCAATATTGATACAACCCTCATCTTGTGCTTGGGCGTCATCCGGGCAAATATAACCTCTTTCTCTGAAAGTTTTCCCCTCAATTCCTTATCGCTCATCCGGATAAACTCAGGCCCTTCAATAACAACAGGGTTCCCTTTAACAAGCCCTATTTCCCTTGCAATTGCAACCGCAGTCCTGCTTGCGTCTCCCGTTATCATTATTACCTTTATCCCGGCTTCGTGACATTTTCTGATTGCCTCCGGCGCCTCCGGCCTTGGAGGGTCTTCAAGCCCTGCTAATCCCGCAAAGACCATATCACTTTCAAGTTCGGAGTTCTCTAACTTTTCACTTTCCAGTTTTAAATTTTGAATTTTAAATTTTGAATTTTCCTTGAGCTCTTTGTATGCAAAGGCAAGCACCCTCAGCCCCTTATCCATCATGGCATGATATTCATCGTTGATTCTTTTCCTTATCTTTTCATCCAGCAGCGCTTCTTTGCCATCAATCAGCAAATGGCTGCATAAGGGAAGGACACTTTCCATAGCGCCTTTTGTGAAGGAAACAAAGGATACACGATGCATGATGCCTGATGCACGATTTTTTTCATCCTGAATCCTGAATCCTGAATCCTGCATCTTGTATACTGTGGTCATCATCTTTCTGTCGGAGTCAAAAGGTATCTCCGCTATGCGTTCACCTTTAAAATCTCCTATTGTTTCCCTTGCAGCCTTAAGCAGCGCCGCTTCTGTTGGATCCCCCCTGTATTGTCCTTCAATAAACCGCGCGTTGTTGCAGAGGCAAGCTGTTTTCAGCAAACTCTCTCGCGCTTCTTCTTCATCATCAATAGTCCATACCTTTGTTGCGGTCATCTTGTTCTGAGTAAGTGTTCCTGTCTTATCTGTGCATATCACGGTTACAGAGCCGAGCGTTTCAACAGAAGTCAGGGTTTTAATTAATGCCTTTCTCTTCGCCATCCTCTGGCTTCCCATGGCAAGGGCAAGCGTTACAGTAGGAAGCATCCCTTCAGGGATAAGCGCCACTGTTATCCCGATGGCAAATATAAAGTTGTCCCAAAAATTACTTCCTATTAAAAAACCCAGGGAAAAAAAGAATACGCCAACCACAGCAGCTATTACGGCAATGACTCTTGTAGCCTTAACAATTTCTTTTTGAAGAGGGCTGAGGCCTGCCTCTACAGCGCCTGTCAGGTGCGCTATGCGCCCGAACTCTGTCTGCATTCCCGTTGCAAATGAGACCGCCCTTCCTGAACCGCTCACAACTGCCGTGCCTGCAAAGACAATATTATGGCTCTCAATAAACTCTCCCTCATATGCCTCATGCCTTCTCAGCATCGGTTCTGACTCACCCGTAAGAGGCGCGTTGTTCACCCTCAACCCTGAAGTTTCTATTAGTCTTGCATCGGCAGGGACTTTATCGCCCTCTGAAAGCAGGATGACGTCGCCGTGGACCACATCACGCGCATAGATTTCTTTTTCTTTCCCGTCTCTTAAAACCTTCACATAAAATGGAAGTAGTTTTTTTAATTCTTCAAGCGCCTTTTCAGCGCGGTATTCCTGAATAAAGGTGAACCCTGCATTAATGAATATGACGGCTATTATCGCTATGCCGAGGGTGAGCATGCCCTCGCCCGGATGGAGGTATTCAGACAAAAATGACATGAAGGCTGCGGCCCAGAGGAGCAGCGCTAAAAAATGAGTGAACTGTTTAAAGAATTTGATATAGAGAGGTTTTTTCTTTGCCTCTTTTATCTCGTTAAAGCCGAATTCGGAAAGCCGCCTTTTAGCCTCCTCTTCTGAAAGCCCGTCCTCTGACGTAACAAGTGTGCGTAAGACTTCTTCTCTTGTGAGATTATGTATTTTCATATGCTATAAACCTAAGACATGGACGGCATGGCATTTGAGCGGATTCTTTTGCCGATATTCCACCCCTCTATATCCCCCCTTGGCAAGGGGGGAATTTAAGGGGGGTAAAGGCAAAAGCCCTCGGAGTCCCGAGCAGCTCGGGGCGAGAATGAGCGAAAATGTTATGCCGTCCATGTCTATATAGAAACTCGCGGCTTTAGTATTATCATATCGCAGGGCGTTTCTCTCAGCACTTCCTCAACAGGATTGCCTTTTAATATAGAACTCAGCATGCTCCTCCGGCTGGCCCCCATTATTATAAGGTCATGCCTTTTAGAGAAGGCCTCTATCGCAATCACCCTGCCTGTGCTTCCCGGAACAGACCTCCCCGCATGTGCAATCCTGTATTTCTGCATATACTCCATAAAGTCCGATATATCATCGGGGAGTTTCTCTTCCCATTCAAGCGGCGTTAGATGAATTTCTCCATGAAAAAATTTTGACGCCGCTTCAGGAGAGTGGAATAGAAAGACCTTTGAGCCGAATGCCTGAGCGAGCTTTGCCGTAAAATATGCCCTTTCTTGAACATGGTCAATCCTCGCCTTGAGGGGGACAAGTATCTCTCTCGGGCGTATCCTGCCTGTGTGCACTACTCTGACAATAGCTGTGGAACAGGGAAGGCTGAGAGAAAGCCGTCTCGCAATAGTGCCGGCATAAAACCTCCTTTCAATATCTTCCTTTCTTGTTGAGGCAAAGACAATATCTATCCTCTCGCCTCTTACAAGTTCGCTTATTTTTTTCACGGGGTCTCCTGTCTCTGTTACAGCCTCTATCTCTATGCCAATTTCCCCCGCTTCAATGAATATGCGCTTCATCGCTTCCTCCGCCCTGTCAATTGTGGAAGCTGCCATTCCTTTCTCAGCAACAAAACAGAGATAAAGCCGCGCCCCGCTTACCCTTGCAAGATTCATTGCATACCGCGCGGTAACCTCTGAGTTAAGGTGCTCATTTACTGCGGTAAGAATTCTTTTATACATACATAGATTATACTGCTGTTGGGTTATTATTCAAAATATTTTATTGGATTCTCTAAGGCAGCAATAGGCAGGATTGGTTTAAGCGAGAAAACAAAAAAGGGGGTGAAATCCAAGAATTTCACCCCCTTTTAAATCAGAAAACCTTAACCCTTCTGGATATAAATATCCCAGGAGCCTTTAGCCTCGTCTTTTACCGACTCAAACTTATGGCCCTGCTTTTCAGACCATTTTGGAAGAGAATCTTCTGCTGACGCAGGCGCATCACAGAGTATCTTCAATATCTGTCCGCTTGACATTTTCTCAACTGCTTTTTTTGCCAGCACTAACGGATAGGGACATACCCTGCCCAATACATCAAGCACCTGGTCCGGTGTTTTGCTGCTAAGTTCACCCATTTTAAACCTCCTTTTTTATTTAAAAGAATAATATGTGTTTTGCGTCTTCCATTGCTTTCTGTATCTCAGAAAACGGCGCAACTCTTATCTTCTTGTCAGCTCCCATCTCATCGGCATCAGGCATTAAATCCTCGGTTATGCCGTATTTAGCAAGGTCTTCTTTGCAGACAAGCACATCCAGGTCCACAAGGAGACAATTTTTAATATGGGTCTCCGTGCTCGTTATGCCGTAGAAGTCCATTGCCTTCTGCCCCTTTTGAAGCCCCAGCACCCCTTCGCCTATAAAACACAATGTCGGCGTTACGGTATCGCCATCGTCAAGCAGTATTTCAACAGTCTGATAAGCTATCGCATGTGTTATCGCAAGCCTTGACGTCTCACCTTTGTACTGAGGTTTTTGTACTATATAAGCAAGTTTTACATCACCCATCTTATTCGCCTCCTATCTGAAGGACTCTGTCCGAGGCATGTATCTTTGCGAGATACCAGTGCATGGCATTCCACTGCACCTTCTCTATGCCTTCAGGTTTCTGAATGCCCCTTGCCACTGTGCAAGCCTCGCATGTGCATATTTCCACGCCCTTTTCAATAAGCGCCTTTAAATGTTTCTCGCCTGTTGAGTAGTCTTTTAAGTGCTTCTGATGCGCCTTGACAGAACCGACTGCGTTGCCCGAAAACCAGATATTCACTTTATGCCCTTTATTTACTGCGGCCTCGGCAAGTTTCAAGGCAAAGTCATAAGTCATATTGCCCACAAGTCCCGGAAAACATCCTATAGTTAAAGTCGCCATCTTCTACCTCCTAAAGCCAAGCTGTTTTATCGTATTCGTTAAAGATAAGGTCCACCACATCGCCGTAATTCACAACCCTTACTCGCTTGTCAACATCCGCATCCTTCATCCCTCTTGTCTGTATATCCTCGGACATTGCATACAGGTTTGGTGTTTTCTCAAGCAGATGAGACGCTTTACCGTTTTCTTTGGTAGTTGCGTGATAAACGCCGTTTGCCACAAATATAATGCCAAGTTTATCAGCCTTTAATCTGTCCAGCGTATCACTTGCCAATTTAAAATCGCTGACAAATACAGCTAATTTCATGCCGCTCCCTCCCATAGTTAGATTTTTTCTAAAGAAAATTTCCCACAGAGTTGTATTTTATACCAAGTTATTTGCCAATTTGTCAACCCCGTTAGAAAGCCCGAATCCCGATATAGAAATTGTCATTGCGAGCGAAGCGAAGCCGGGGTCCCCAAAAAGTCAAAGACTTTTTGGGGTGAAGGTCAATCTCAAGCCTTTGCAGAAAGATTGCGAGAACCCTTCGGGTTCTCGCAATGACAGCAAAGACGCGCCGGGAGCAAGTCTAAATCGGGATTTGGGGAAAGTTTCGGACGTGCAATGTCTGCATCATTCGGGTTAGAATTTCCTATGGACAATTTCAGAATCTCCACAGTTCTCACGCCAAAAGGCGACCAGCCCAACGCAATAAAAGAACTTACCAACGGCATAGGAAAAAAGCTGAAGCATCAGACGCTTCTCGGAGTAACAGGCTCGGGCAAGACATTCACAATAGCAAATATCATTGCAAATGTGAACAGGCCCGCTCTTGTCATAGCTCATAACAAGACACTTGCCGCACAGCTTTACGGCGAGTTCAAGGAGTTATTTCCGGAAAATGCAGTAGAGTTTTTTGTGAGCTATTATGACTACTATCAGCCCGAGGCTTATATTCCTACCACTGACACATATATAGCAAAGGATTCCTCAATAAACGACGACATAGACAGGCTGCGGCATTCAGCAACAAGGGCAGCGCTTGAAAGAAGAGACACAATCATTGTTGCGTCAGTTTCTTGCATATACGGCATCGGTTCGCCGGAGGATTATATGAACATGCATCTTACGATAGAGGAAGGGATGCATACAGAGAGAGATGAGCTGCTGAAAAGGCTTGTTGAGATGCAGTATGCGCGCGCTGATGCGGACTTCAGGAGGGGGACCTTCAGGGTAAGGGGGGATACTGTGGAAGTCTATCCGCCCTTTTCTCTTGATAAGGCGGTAAGGATTGAGTTCTTCGGCAGCGATATTGATGCAATCAATGAATTTGACAACCTGACAGGCGAAAGAACGGGTAGGCTTGAGAAGATTGCGCTGTTCCCGAACAGCCACTGGATAACCCCAAGGGAAAAGCTTGAGCCTGCTTTAAAGTGTATAGAGACTGAGATGAACGAGAGGATTGAATTTTTCTTGAAGGAAAAGAAAATCGTTGAGGCGCGGCGGATTGAGCAGAGGACCAGGTTTGACCTTGAGATGCTCAGGGAATTCGGCTACTGCCACGGCATTGAAAACTATTCAAGGCATCTGAGCGGAAGGGCTGCGGGAGAGCCGCCATACACACTTATTGACTATTTCCCCGAAGACTTTCTGATTGTAATAGACGAGTCCCATGCAACTGTCCCCCAGATAGGAGGCATGTATGCAGGCGACCGCTCAAGAAAACAGACGCTCGCTGATTACGGATTCAGGCTGCCCTCAGCTCTTGACAACAGGCCTCTGACCTTTATGGAATTTGAACACAGAATAAAACAGGCCATCTATGTCTCTGCCACACCGGGGCAGTATGAAATAGAAAACTCAGAAGGAAGGGTTATAGAGCAGATTATAAGGCCCACAGGACTTATTGACCCGAAAATAACAGTAAAACCCATATCGTCTCAGGTTGACGACTTGTTAGAGGAAATAAGGAAGAGAGCGGCAGATAGCGAGCGCGTGCTTGTTACAACGCTTACAAAAAAAATGGCGGAGGATTTAGCCGACTACTATGCCAATCTCGGGATAAGAGTGAGATACCTGCATTCAGACATAGATACGCTTAAGCGTGTTGAGATAATAAGGGACCTGAGACTCGGGGAATTTGACGTGCTTATAGGAGTAAACCTCCTCAGGGAAGGGCTGGACATTCCCGAGGTGTCGCTGGTTGCGATATTGGACGCCGACAAAGAAGGCTTTCTCCGTTCAGAGCGCTCTTTGATACAGACCGTAGGCCGTGCGGCAAGGCATATAAATGGAGAAGCAATTCTGTATGCAGACAAAATAACGAGCTCTATAAAAAGGACTCTGGATGAGACAAACAGGAGGAGGAATATACAGACAAGATACAACAGAGATATGAATATTACACCTGAAACCGTCAAAAGCAATATAAAGGATATATTAAGCTCCATCTATGAATCGGATTACTGGACAGTGCCTGTCACGGCAGAGGAAAAGGCAGAATACGGATATGACGATGAAACGCTTAAAAGGCTTGAGGGGGAGATGAAAGAGGCTGCCAAGAAACTTGATTTTGAACGAGCAGCGGCAATAAGGGACAGAATTAAAGAGATAAAAAATAAGATGATTGAGATAGGAATAAAATAAAATCCTCACCCGAAGACCTGAACTATGCAATAATCTTCATCATTGGATGATAAACGCAATGCGGCTGAGGAAGAATATTATTACACCCAAAAAGAGCTCCAGGCGCATGATGACGCGTTTAAAGAATTAGAACTACAAATTAACCCGCCGTTCTGATAAAATAATCAACATTGGGAGTGCATAGGGTTCTGGTGTCCCTCCCGGCCTTCAAAGCCGGTGTTTCCGGCCACAAACCGGAAGGGTGGGTTCGATTCCCACACGCTCCCGCCAGAATATTTTTAGGGGCTTATGGCTTTTGCGATAAACCTGCCCAATCCCTCTGTGTAAATCTTCCCTGATGTCAGAAAGCCTTCGTTGTGCCCGCCTGTTATCTGAAGGAATTCCTTCGGCTCTGTCGCATTTTTAAAAAGCGCAGCGCCGTGCTCATAAGGAATCATCTCGTCCTGCGGGCTGTGGATAAAAAGTTTCGGCATCTTAATCATGCCCACCTTATCAATGGTTGAATATTGGAAGCGGCTGATTAATCTTAACGGGAGATACGGAAAAAATTTTGCTCCAAGAGCGGGGATAGTCTTAAACCCTGATTCAATTATAATGCCCGCTGCTTTATGCTTGAGCGCAAGCTCTGCCGCAACAGCGCTTCCCAAAGAGCGTCCGAACAATATAATCTTTTCAGGGCGCGCACCTTTCACATTAACAAGATATTCCCATGCTGATTCTGCATCAAGATACGTCCCTTTTTCTGTTGCTGAGCCTTCACTTCTTCCATAGCCCCTGTAATCAAATATAAAAACACTGAGTCCTAAATCATGGAATATGCGGATAGAATCCAGACGGTGTGAAATATTGCCTGCATTCCCGTGGCAGAAAAGCACAACCCCGCGCTCATCCTTTGCCGGCACATACCAGGCCGAGAGATTAACGCTGTCCTTTGTCTTCAGAGTAATCTCTTCATATTTCAAGCCTATGTCCGCAGGCGTTCCCTCTATTTCCTTTGTCGGATAATAAACCATGCTGCCCTGCCTCAGATAAACAAAACCGATAAGGAGCAGATAACCAAGAGCCAGCCCGATGAGAATTGTGTAAAGCATCCTTTTTGTCTTTATTTCCATAATTACATATGCTGCATCGCTTCTACGGAATATTATATAATACTAAAAGCCGAAGTGGCGGAACTGGCAGACGCGCTAGGTTCAGGGTCTAGTGGTCGAAAGGCTGTGCGGGTTCAAATCCCGCCTTCGGCACCATTTGATTTAAACTATGCTGTTGCTGTCCCCTCTTCGCTTTCTGCAGAGACTTTTTGACAAATCTATGGCTCGTTGCGGGCAATTTCAAAACTCGTTCCGAAGGCTTTCGGAACTCAGACAGTTGAAATTGCTTATCCTCCACTTCACCGAGATTTGTTACTAAAAATTCTCTGATGCCGCTCAAAGGGTTCAGCAACAGCAATAACTTATACACAGCATAATCTTAGAGGTTTTCTTCTGCTATACTTTACTCATGAAGAATCAGGAAATAGCCGCTATCTTCAATGAGATTGCCGACTTGCTTGAGATAAAAGGCGAAAACCCGTTTCGCATCAGGGCATACCGAAGAGCTGCGCAGAACATTGAGGGACATGCAAAAAACATCGCAGACTTGACCAGAGAAGAACTTCTTGAAATACCGGGCATAGGGAAAGACCTCGCTGACAAGATTGAGGAATATCTAAAGACGGGAAAAGTCGCAAGTTATGAAGAACTGAAAAAAGAGGTTCCCGAAGGCCTTGCTGAACTCCTTTCCGTTCCAAGCCTTGGCCCAAAAACAGCAAAACTCCTTCACGAAAAACTAAAAATAAAAAACATTGACGAGCTTGAGAAGCTCGCAGGAGAGCATAAACTTGCCGGGCTTCCGGGGATAAAGGAAAAGACAGAGGAAAATATAATCAGAGGGATTGAGATGCTAAAAAGGGGCAAAGAAAGGCAGCCCTTGGGCAGGGTATTGCCGCTTGCCTCTGATATTGTGGAATACCTTAAAAAAAACGCGCCTGTTAAAAAAATAAGCCTTGCGGGAAGCCTGCGGAGGATGAAAGACACTGTACGGGACATTGATATTCTAATAACCTCATTCAATGCGCATGACGTCATGAAAACATTTGTTCATCTTCCTGATGTAAAAGAAGTACTGATGCAGGGCGCTACAAAGTCAAGCATTATAACAGCAGAGGACATTCAGGTTGACCTGCGGGTAGTTGAAGAAGAATCTTTCGGAGCAGCGCTCGCCTATTTTACAGGCAGCAAAGAGCACAATATACGTTTAAGGGAGATGGCTGTAAAGAAAGGGCTTAAGATAAATGAATACGGCATATTCAGGGAAAAGGACAATAAAAAACTCGGAGGCAAAAACGAGGAAGACATTTACAATATACTCGGGCTTCAATACGTCCCGCCTGAACTGAGGGAAGACAGGGGAGAGCTTGAGGCTGCCCTGAACAAGGCCCTCCCGAAACTAATTGAACTTAAAGACATAAGAGGAGACCTTCATGTCCATACCAATCAGAGTGACGGCAGCCATACTGTTGAAGAACTTGTCAGCGCGGCAGAAGAAAGGGGCTATGAGTATATAGCAATTACAGACCATTCAAAAGGGCTCGGCATTGCAAGGGGGCTGAATGAGGAAAGGCTGATGGAAGAGAAAAAAGCAATAGACGCTTTAAATAAAAAACTCCGCGGTTTTAAACTCCTGATGGGGATTGAGGTTGATATAAGAAGCGACGGCAGGATGGATTTTTCTGATGAAGTCCTTGCAAAGATGGATATTGTCGTTGCATCCATACATTCGGGATTCAGACAGAGCAAGGAGCAGCTCACAAAAAGGCTTGTCTCGGCAATGAAGAACCCCTATGTGTCTGTGATTGCGCATCCGACAGGAAGGCTTATTGGAGAGAGAGACCCCTACGAAGCAGATATGGACTATATTCTTAAAATTGCAAAAGAGACCGGAACCGCTCTTGAGATAAATGCATACCCGCTGAGGCTTGACCTCAATGACATCTATGCAAAAACGGCGAAGGAACTCGGGATTAAGTTTGTCATAAGCACAGACACACATCTTATAAGCCAGTTTGACTACATGTTTTACGGCATATCAATAGCAAAGAGGGGATGGCTTGAGAAAAATGACGTGCTGAATACGCTGGGTTATAATAGCCTTATGAAAGTTCTCAAGAAAAAGAGAGAATAATGGCAAAATGATTTACCAAAAGGGTATCATCACCCTTGCATGTCATTATTATGGCTAAATATACCTTAAATTCCATATCCTGATTTGGGATATTCTATTTTAGGATATATTATATCCTAAAATATGGGCAAGAGCATTTATTCGAAAGAATATGAATACGTTTTAGGGCAGCTTAAAACGGCTCGTGTTGAAGCAGGGCTAACGCAAAAGGATGTTGCCGAGAAGCTCGGCAAACCGCAGTCATACATCTCGAAATGCGAGTCAGGGGAGCGGAGATTAGACATCGTAGAATTGAATAGGCTCGCAAAGCTCTATAAGAAACCCCTTCCATTCTTCACAAAATAATATGTCACTGATAATTCAGGATTTAAAAGCCAAGCTCGAAAAAATCAAGGCGATGGGTTTCGTTAAAACACACAGAGCACATAATACAGGCATTGGGAAGACCTTAGAAGATCTATTGGGTATTAAAGAGAACAATATTCGTTTGCCGGATGTCGGAGAAATCGAGATTAAAGCAAAAAGAAATGATTCAAACAGCATGCTAACATTGGCAACAAAATCTCCTAAACCGAGAGGGATTAACAGACGGTTGTTTGAACAATATAAATATTCAGATGCTGAAGGTTACTGGAACCTCCATTCCACAGTCTATGGCTCAAGAACTAATCCTCAGGGATTCAGGATTAAATACAAAGAAGGAAAACTGTTTTTGGAAAATACTCAAAACATAGAAGCTTATTGGGATGAAGAAATATTTGAAGATGTCTTGGTTTCCAAGTCAAACAAAATACTTTTGGTCTTAGCCGAGGCAAAAGGAGACACAAAATCTGGGAATGAGCAGTTTCATTATGTAGAAGCGTATTTACTGGAAGGTCTGAACTACGATAAGTTTCATTCTGCCATAGCTGATGATTATTTAAAGATAGACATCCGAATTGGCGTTTATCGAAGTGGGAAAAATAAAGGCAAATATCATGATCATGGCACCGGCTTCAGAATGAAGAAGGGAGATTTTTTGTTGTTGTATGACAATTATGAGAAGATTTTGTAGATATTGAATGAAACAGATATTACAGCTTTTTTAATAAAACAATACTCTCCTTTTGCATTGTAAGCCCTGTCTTGCCCGGTTCATTAGTCGGGCTATTTCTGAGCGGCATTCTTTTATTAGGAATGTTTCTGTAGAGTATTCCTTGAGAAACAAAATCAATCTTTTCCGCTAACTCACAAATTATCTCATCAGTTTTCAGAACCAATTCTTTCACGGTTCTATTGCCGACAATTAGGCAAAAATATTTTTTAGGCTTTAAAATTTTATATGCCTGCTGGAGAGCTTTGAATAAGTCAATATAGAAACTTAAAACGTCTTTTGCCCGTTCCTTGTCTCTATCAGAGACAACCTTTATGGCTAATTTCAGAGTCTCGGATAAATCAAGGATCGGGTCTTTCAAATTTATATTGTTCTTGCCTCCGAGAAGTTCTTTGTCTATATCTTTTATGTGGGGCGGCAATAATTCCAACCATTGAGCCGGCAGTCTTGAAAATTGTCCATACGCTACCGTAGTCCTGCTGTCCCCGTATGGAGGTGAAGTTATAATGAAGTCTACAGAGCTTGCAGGTGTTCCATTATCCTTTGTTGAATCTCCGAGAATTATTTTTGCGTTGGCATTTGGGGTTACATCATAAACATATTCTTTCATGCCGAGGATATTATTTTCACACATTTTCATAAATTCATTTATTACATTGGGATGGAAGGATTTCTCTAATTTACTTTTGTCCCTGAACAGTTTAAACTCCTTATGGCGGGTAAACGAAACAATTCTTACAACTTCACTGAAACAAACCGAGAAGAAATTCCTGATGTTCTCTTCTGATATGTTTTGTATTGCCTGTTTTAGTCTGGCAAGGTCTTTGATGACTGTTTCGGAAAACCAGAAATCAACATTGGTAAATTTCGGATGAGAAATATTCTTTACGTTTTTGTAATCGGTTACGATCGCCTGTAAACTGTTGGTCAAAGTTTTCGGATCTATCGGGGTTGTTTTAACTTTGGCAATTAAAACTGCAAGTGGATTGAGTTCTATTCCGATGGAATTTCTATTTAAAAGACTGCTTTCAACAAGTGTAGTTCCAGATCCGCAAAAGATATCGCAGACTGTCTCGCCTTCATGCGAAAAGACCTGTATTAATTTACGCGCAACTTGGGGAATAAACATTGCCGGATAGGTATGGAACCCGTGAGTGTATGTTTTGGTTTTGTAGGTTTTAAAATCCCATTCATCAATCCATTTAAATAAATCTAATGCAGAATCATAATGTTGCTTGTGGCTTCTAAAATTCCTGACAGCAATTTGCTGCTGTAGTTTTGAGATGTTTGCCGACGGTTCAATTTCAGGCAATGAAAAGAGGGAATACTTAGCGGATTGTTCTTTTACAAAGGAAGGCTTGTGAAATGTGTTTGTTTTATATCTGCTTGGATTTTGGGGCGCACTGAAGGATTTGCTTTCTTGTAAATATTTGTCGAGCGTGTTTTTATTAAACCTTCGCTGGCCGCCCGGTGTTCTGATAGATTGAATCAGCCCTTTTTCTTCCATTCTGTAAATTGTTTTAGGGCTGACACCGAGATGCCTTGCCGCTTGTTTAGTATTTAGCATTGATGTCAATGAATCAGTTTTCATAGAACCGCCACATTATCAATGTACAACATTGGACAATATTAGTCAATGAGAATCATCTTTCTATGAGAAAAGAGCTTGATTAAAACATCCCGTATTCGGCACAGAATCTTGTATTGCAAATAAATTATGGTATATTTGTGTATACACAAGGAGGCAACATGCGTGCAACCGTGACAATCGAACAGGATAAGATGAGTCTGCTCATGAGGGAAACAAAGAGCAAAAGCAAGGCGGCGGCTGTGAAGATTGCGATTAATGAATATTTGATGAAAAAGAAAATAGAAAAGATAAAATCCAAGAGAGGCAAGCTTGAGTTCGACATGACTGCTGATGAGACAAGACATCGTTAAATCATATCGCTTAGCGCTATACAACCATTTCTCCATGTTATGCTATCATTAAAATCATGAGAAAACTGGCGCTTTTAATATTCATCTTTCTCCTTCTTCCCCTATCCCTCAAAGCGGAAGTAAACCCCGTCAGAAACACCGTTTCTAACGGGGTAAAGGAGTACAAACTTGACAACGGGCTAAAGGTTCTTGTCATTGAAGACCATAAGTCTCCGCTGGCAACTTTTCAGATATGGTATCGGGTCGGCTCAAGGGATGAGCCTGCGGGGAAAAGCGGCATAAGCCATCTGCTTGAGCATATGATGTTCAAAGGCACCCAAAAATACGGCTCAAAGGCATTTTCAAAGATGGTGAAGAAAAACGGCGGAGTTGACAACGCCTTCACAACCAAGGATTATACGATGTACTATCAGACGCTTGTATCAGACAGGATAGACATATCAATAGAGCTTGAGGCGGACAGGATGCAAAACCTTATCCTTGCTCCAAAAGAGGTTATTGCAGAAAGGGATGTCGTGATGGAAGAGCGGAGGATGCGGTATGACGATGACCCGCAGAATTCATTATATGAAGAGGTTGTTGCTGCAGCATTCAAGTCTCATTCATATCACTGGCCTGTGATAGGCTGGATGTCCGACATTTCTTCAATAGAAAGAAACGGCCTTCTCGGTCATTACAAGGCATATTATTCACCTGACAACGCAGTGATTGTTGTTTCAGGGGATATTCAGGCAGATGAAATTATTAAAAAGATAAAGGCGTCTTTCGGAGACATTGCTCCCGCTTCCGGCAGAGTAGTTGTCACTTCAAAAGAAAGCGAACAGAAAGGCGAGCGGAGAATAAGCCTGAAGAGAGAGGCGGAACTCCCTTATATAATTACCGTATATCACACCCCGAGTTTCCCGCATCCTGACAGTTATGCCCTTGAGGTTCTTGGAATGATTTTATCGGGCGGCAAAAGTTCAAGGCTTTACATGTCCATAATCTATGAAAAGAAACTCGCCATTAGCGCCTCTGCCGACTACAGCGGACTTAATAAAGACCCTTATCTCTTTTTGTTTGCGGCAGCAGCAGCGCCCGGCAAAGACATAAAGGATGTTGAAAACGCTCTGGATGCCGAGATAGAAAAGATAAAGAGGGAACCGCCGACAGAACGCGAAGTCCAGAAGGCAAAAAACCAGATTGAGGCGTCGTTTGTTATGGGCCAGGACTCAATATATTTTCAGGCAGAGATAACAGGGATGTTTGAGATGCTCGGCAGTTGGAAGCTGAAGGAGCAGTATCTTGAAAACATTAGGAAAATAACGCCGGAGGATGTAAGCAGGGCTGCAAAGAAATACCTCCATGAAGACAACAGGACAGTGGGAATATTAATACCAATTAAGAAGTGAGGAGTTAAAAGTGAAAGGGTCAAGAGAGCAACGGAGCAGTAGAGCATCCGCCTCGGGCGGAGAGCAGCAGTCTTTAGTGCAGAAATCTTTAACTACCGGACTGCTGCGCTACTGGGCTGCTGGGCTCATCTTACTGTTCACTGTTCACTGTTCACTGTTCACTTCTGCTTATGCCCTTGATGCAAACAAAAAGATGCTTCCTAACGGGCTTACGGTTCTGCATGCTGAAAAACACAATCTGCCTATTGTCATGATTACCCTTATCGTAAAAGCCGGGCCGCTTGACGAGCTAAAAGAAAAGGCCGGGCTTGCCAATCTTACGGCAGAGCTTCTTGATGAAGGGACCAAAAATAGGAAATCAGCGGAGATAAGCGAGGAGATTGAATTTATAGGCGCAGGGCTCGGCGCCTCGGCAGGAAGCGATTACACAACAGTAACGCTTTCCGTGCTTAAAAAAGATATAGAAAAAGGTTTTGAGATTTTCTCAGATATAATTCTGAACCCTGTATTCCCGCAGGAAGAACTTGAAAGGAAAAGAGAGCTAATAAAAGGCTCTCTGAAGCAGAGGGAAGAAGACCCGTCTTTTCTTGCAGAGCGTTCATTTAAAAAAGAGGCCTTCGGAGAACATCCTTACGGCAGGCTTGTGGAAGGCTCCGCAGAAACCCTTTCAGAAATAACACGGGAAGACCTTTTGAGATTCCATTCAAAATATTTCATCCCCAACAATGCAATACTTTCAGTTGTCGGCGACCTTACGCCTGCCGAATTAAATTCTCTCATTAAAAAATATCTTGATTCATGGAAGATGGCTGAACTGCCGGAGAGGAAAATCCATCCAATGAGCGAGGAGAAAACAAAAAAGGTCGTAAAGATAGACAGAGACGTTACGCAGGCGAGCATAATCATCGGGCATCTCGGTATAAGCAGGGACAACCCTGATTATTATGCTGTTTCTGTTATGAACTACATACTCGGCAGCGGCGGCTTTGCATCCAGGCTTATGCAGAAAATAAGAGATGAGATGGGGCTTGCTTATGACGTCAGCAGTTTTTTCGCTCCAAACAAGGAAAAGGGTTTATTCCAGATTGAAGTACAGACAAAAAATGAATCGGCAAATACAGCGATAGAAGAGATACTGAAACAGATAGAAAAAATCAGAAAGGAGAAAGTCTCTGGCGAGGAACTTTCCGGAGCAAAGGCTTACCTTACAGGGAGCTTTCCAAGAAGGCTTGACACCAGCAGGAAGATTGCAGACTTTCTCGCAACGGCCGAGTTTTATAATCTTGGGCTTGATTACGCAGAAAAATACCCTTCTTACATAGAGGCGGTAACTAAAGAAGATGTGCTGCGCGCCGCCGGAAAATATCTTGATGCTGAGAATTTTGCGCTTATTGTTGTTGCCAACCAGAAAAAGGCTGAACTGAAATATTAAGTAATTCCCTGCATTTCTCTTGTCAATCCATTTCCCGTAAAGTTATAATGCCTTAAGAGAGAAACAGAGATAAAAACAAGGTCAGCAGTTCTGTGCTTTCTGGAAAATCTTGAGTTATGATATGGCGCTTAAAAATATTATAGGACAGAAAAAAGCAATTAATATCCTGCTTGGCACAATGGGCAGAAACAGGATGCCCTCGGCATATCTATTTGCAGGCGAATCAGGAATAGGCAAAAAGCTCACTGCGATTAACCTTGCAAAGACTTTAAACTGCCAAAAAGACCGCAATGCATTAAGCGTTATGCGTGATGGGATAAAAGATAAAAACTCATTACGGATTACGGATTACGGATTACGAATGGATGCCTGTGATGAGTGCCCTTCTTGCAAAAAGATTGATTCGGGAATACACCCTGATTTTATCATGGCAGCGCCTGAAAAGGGAGAGATACGGGTTGATGAGATAAGGGCAATAGAAGAAGCCATCTCACTTGCGCCTTATGAGGGGAAAAGAAAAGTCGTGATTGTTGATGACGCAGAGACAATGAACCCGTCTGCCGCTAATGCATTTCTTAAAACACTTGAGGAGCCTCCTCCTCAGAGCATCATAATCCTTATCTCAGCCAGCCCGGACAGACTGCCTGAAACAATAAGGTCAAGATGCTCCAGGATAAACTTTTCACCTCTAACTCCTGAGCAATGCAAAGAGGTCATAGGGGCAATTGACAATCAGGAGCGGGAGATTACCGATTCCCAACTGTCAACTCTTTCAAGGCTTTCCATGGGAAGGCCCGGACTTGCAATCTCAAGCGACCTCATGGAAGAGAGGGACTGGTTTTTCAATCTTTTAGGAGAAATGTCAGCCTCCTCCGCCTCAGGCGGATTAGGCGGAGGCAAAAATAAAGAGACCTGGGCCGACAAGGAAGAGATGGAATTATGGTTTAATAAGGCCTTCATGCTTTTAAGGGATATTGCCGTATTAAAGATAACAGGCAAGAGCGATATGCTGATAAATATAGACCTTAAAGACAGGTTCGTTGAGATGAGCAAAGCGATAGAGATGAAAGATATAATAAACATTTACGGCAGGCTGTCATTTTTGAAGGGTTATCTTGGCTTTAACCTGAACAAGGCAATTACATGGAATTATGTAACAATTATAATAAAGGGATTAGGTTTCAGGTTTTAGGTTTCAGGTATTAGGTTTCAGGTTTTAGGTTTTAGGTTTCAGACTAACACCTGATACCTGACACCTAATTTATGGAGGAATAGATGCCTGACGTTATCGGAATAAGATTTAAGGACTGCGGAAAGATATACGACTTTGAGGTTAACGCTTCAGATGTGGAATTTAAAAAAGGAGACCCTATTGTCGTTGAATCCGACCTCGGGTTGAGCATAGGGAGCGTAATTATAGGGAAGCACACAGTTGAAACATCTGCCAGAGAACTGAGAAAGGCGCTGAGAAAAGCAACTGAGGATGACTTTAAACAAAAGCAGGACAACGAGGCTTTTGAGAAAGAGGCAAAGGATTATTGCATAGAGAGGATTATGGCGAGAGGCCTTCCGATGAAGCTTGTGTTTACGGAATCTACTCTGGACAAAAAACGTATCGTTTTTTATTTCACTGCGGACGGAAGAATAGATTTCAGGGAGCTTGTAAAAGACCTCGCTGCAAAGTTCAAGACGCGCATAGAAATGAGACAGATAGGTGTAAGGGATGAGGCAAAGCTACTCGGAGGTTTTGGAATGTGCGGCAGAGAACTATGCTGCAAGACCTTCCTTACGTCATTTGAGCCGATATCCATCAAAATGGCAAAACAGCAGGAACTCACGCTTAACATGAGCAAGCTGTCTGGCGTCTGCGGCAGGCTTATGTGCTGCCTGAGCTATGAAATTCCTGATGAAACAACCGGGCAACCCAGGAATGAGTTAATGGCCGTAGGAAAAAGCAAGCCTCTTCAAGATGAAACAGAGGATGTGCCTCAACCGGAAGCGATAGAAACTGTCTTGAGACATATAGAAACACCAGCCCCTGCTCCCCGGAGCGCCGCGCCTGCTTCTACTGATAAACCTCAGACAGAAGCCACTCCAGATAATGCAGCAGGGCAAAAACAAGAGACCGGACAGGAACAAAGAAAGCGCAAAAGGTGGCGCTGGAGAAAATTTCATAAAAAATGATAAAGCCCGTCTATAAGAACCCTTAAATGAAACAGAGATTCTACGTTACAACTCCAATCTACTATGTCAATGATATCCCTCACATAGGCCACGCATACACAACCATTGCGGCTGATATTCTTGCGCGATACAACAGACTGAGAGGGAAAGAAGTTTTCTTTTTGACAGGCACTGACGAGCACGGCCAGAAGGTGGAGAAGGCAGCCGCTGAAAAAGGGCGCACCCCGAAGGAACATGCAGACATCCTGGTGGACAATTTCAGCAATCTCTGGAAAAGGCTGAACATATCCAATGACGCATTTATCAGGACAACCGACGATGCGCACATCAAGAGTGTACAGGGACTTCTTCAGATGCTCCGGGACAGGGGAGAGATTGAAAAAAGGGAATACTCCGGCTGGTACTGCACTCCTGATGAACGCTTCTGGACTGAAAAGGACATAGTGGAAGGCAACTGTCCCGACTGCGGCCGGCCTGTGGACCGGATACACGAAGAGAACTATTTTTTCCTCATGTCAAAATATCAGGAAAGGCTCATCAAATATATAGAAGAGAACCCCTCCTACATACTCCCGGACACAAGGAGAAATGAGGTTCTCGGGTTTCTGAGAAACAACACTCTCGGAGACCTCTGCATCTCAAGGCCCAAAAGCAGGCTTTCATGGGGAATTCCACTGCCGTTTGATGAAAACTTCGTCACCTATGTCTGGTTTGACGCCCTGGTAAACTATTTTTCGGCAACAAAATATCTTGCACCTGGAGCTGACAGCACCCCCCCTATTCCCCCCCTTGGTAAGGGGGGGAGCGAAGGGGGGGTAGACTGGTGGCCTGCCGAACACCACCTTGTGGGAAAGGATATTCTTACCACACATGCGGTTTATTGGTCCACAATGCTAATGGCCTTAAACCTTCCTCTTCCAAAAAATATCTTTGCGCACGGCTGGTGGACAGTTAACGGGAAGAAGATGTCAAAGTCCCTCGGTAACATGGTTGACCCCAATGCCATGGTCGAAAAATACGGTGTGGACGCCCTGCGGTATTTCATGTTCCGCGAGGTGTCTTTCGGACTTGACGGAGTTTTTTCAGAACAGGCGCTCATTAACAGGATAAACACAGACCTCGCAAATGACCTCGGCAACCTCGTAAGCAGATTCAGTACAATGGCAGAAAAATATTTTGGAGGAGCAATTGATATCGGGCGCATAGATGCAGGCGCATCAAGAGAGCTTGAAGAGCAGTGCGCTTATGCATATATGAATATATACAGAAAAGAATATTGGGACCATCTGCGCTTCAGTCTGATGCTTGAAAATATCTGGGATATAATCGGAGAGGCGAATAATTATATCGCAAGGAAAGAGCCGTGGAAACTCGCAAAGGAGAATACGGATCAATTGAAAATTGTTATGTTCAATATCTGGAATGCCTTGCGAATCACAGCGCTCTCGCTTTATCCTTTCATGCCTGGCACAGCAGAGAAGATATGGAAGCAGATTGGCTTGAAATCTTTGGTTGATGAGGCAAAACATTGCAGCCCTGAAATTTTTGAATGGGACTGGAAACCGTCTTACGAAATAAAAGTCTCTAAAGCAGAACACCTTTTCCCGAGGATTGAGATAAAGAAATAAGTATGGTGAATGGGTGAATTGGTAAATAGGTGAATCGTTTGCAAAACGCTGACTATATTATTCACGCTGATTATATCATCACAATGAACCATGACTTTACTGTCATTAGGAACGGCGCTCTTGCTATTCAGGCGAATAAAATTGCAGACATAGGAAGCCTTGATGAAATAGCAAAAAAGTATTCCTCAAAAAATATAATCAACGGCAAAAACACGGCAGTGCTGCCCGGACTAATAAACACACACACCCATGCGGCAATGGTCTATTTCAGGGGCATGGCAGACGACCTGCCTTTAAAGGAATGGCTTGAAGAGCATATCTGGCCTGCCGAGAATAAGTGGCTCAGCCCTGAATTTGTATCCGACGCAACAGAGCTTGCCTGCCTTGAGATGCTTAAGGCTGGGATTACAACATACAACGATATGTATTTTTTTGAGGACGCCTCAAGCAAGGCTGCTAAAAAAATCGGCATGAGGGCTGTCCTTGGCGCAGGGATAGTTGACTTCCCCACAGTCGCAGGCAATTCGGTGGATGAATATTTAAGCCGGGCGGAAAGATTTATAAAAGAATGGCAAGGCGATGATTTGATTGTCCCGTGCATTGCGCCTCATTCAGCTTACGCATGCAGCCCTGAGACTCTCAAAAAAGTAAAGGAACTTGCTGATAAATACAATGTCATGATTCACACGCATCTTTCAGAGACAAAGCGGGAGGTTGAAGAGATAAAGGGAAAATACGGCTTAACCCCTGTTGAGCATCTAAAAAAAATCGGCCTTCTTGATGAGAACATTATTGCAGCCCACTGCGTCTGGGTGGATAAAAAAGATATAGAGGCGATTGCAAAACACAAAGTCGGAGTCTCTCACTGCATAGAGAGCAATCTTAAATTGAGTTCGGGCATTGCGCCTGTGCCTGAGATGCTTAAGGCAGGTGTAAAGGTAACTCTCGGAACAGACGGCGCCGCAAGCAATAATGACCTAAATATCCTGAGCGAGATGTCAACTGCAGCGAAGGTGCATAAGGCGGCCTCAAATGACCCTACTGCTCTAAATGCAAAGACAGCGCTGCTCATGGCGACAAGATGGGGCGCAGATGCTCTTGGACTTGGAGGCATTACTGGCAGCCTTGAAAAAGGCAAAGCAGCGGACATCGCGATAATGAACTTAGACAAGCCTCATCTTACGCCTCTGTATGATGTTTATTCGCACATCGTCTATTCAGCGCGGGCCTCGGATGTAGAGACAGTATTTGTTAACGGCAAGCTCGTAGTTGATAAAGGCAGGCTCTCAACTGCTGAAGAAGAGGAGATAATGGCAAAGGCAAGAGAGTGGAGATGCAAGATTAAATAACCTGCCCGGAACTTCTTGACTAAGGGAATTCAGGCAACAGGCTCATCAGCCTCCAGTGTTTAAAACCGCTTTCAGTCACATACGCCCACTTCTGAATGTCCAGCAGGGTCTTCATTCTGTATGAAGAAAGGGAATAGTAGTCTATCTCTACTTCAACCTGAGCGGTGACGTTCTCCTCATCATATCTTACCCTCACAATGCGGCGGTCTATCACTTTAATATTCTTCGCCGCTTTCACCCTTGTGCTGAATTCCTTTGCAATGCTCTCCGAGGCAAAAAAACCGGCTGCATCAAAACTCTGCGAAGACAAAAACTTATTATACTTGTTGATGCTGTCATCAAATTCCACACGCACAGACATCGCGGGCATACAGGCAGAAAGTGCAATGGCAGCAAGCATATTCCAGAAAATAATTCGGATTTTATTCTTCATAGGCATTTTACATCTCCCTTCTTCCTTCAAGAGCCTTGCTTAAAGTTACCTCGTCCGCAAATTCAATGTCGCTTCCTATTGGAAGGCCGTATGCAATGCGTGTGACTTTTACGCCGAAGTGTTTCAGGGCGTCTTTAATATACTGGGCTGTCATCTCTCCTCTTGTATTGGGATTCGTTGCAAGGATTACCTCTGCTACACTGTCCCCTCTCACCCTTTCCACAAGCTCGGCTATCTTTAGCCTGTCAGGGGTCATCCCGTCTATGGGCGAGATTGAACCGAGAAGGACATGATAAAGTCCGTTAAATGCCTTGGCCCTTTCAACGACCATGATGTTGCTCGGCTCCTCCACAATGCATATCTTTGTTCTGTCTCTTGACTCGTCCCTGCATATACTGCACAACTCCGTGTCCGTAATGTTAAAGCACCTGCTGCAGAACCTTGCCTTCTCCTTTACATCATTAATAGCTTTGGCTATGTCTTTTGCGCTTTCTTCAGGCAGCGTAAGTATGAAAAAGGCAAGCCTCTGGGCGGTCTTTCTTCCTATCCCCGGGAGTTTTGTAAGTTCGCTTATGAGGTTTTCTATTATTTCCTGCGCCATATAATCACCAAGCCTCTTTAGAATATCGTTTACAATCTTTCGTTGTCAACAGAAGCGCTTTTTAATCAAACCTTGCCTTCTCTTTTCTCCTGCCATTTGTAATATATCTCTCCGAAAAATATTGCCGCAGCCGCAAGAATAACCCCTGCAATGACATCCACAACATAGTGATACCGGCAGTAAACGGTGGAAAATAACAGAAGGCCTACAACCGGCAGATAAATTCGGAATAGGGTTTTATTGTACCTGTATGCAAGGTACAGCGCTGTCAGCGCAACGCCTGTATGCCCGCTCGGGAACGCATCGCGCTTTATGCCTTCAAGCCTGTTCAGTAGATTCTGCATCGGTTCTGTTATAAAAAATCCTTGAAGCCTCTGAGTCTGTAAATGGTCAAGCGCAAACCTCGGGCCCAGCGCAGGCCAGATTATATAGCCGAGATATGACAGATAAAAACAAAAAAGAATCAGAAACAGTGATTTGTCAAATTCTTCTCTCTGGTTATTTCTCAGCAGCGCTATGCCGAGAACCACAGGAAGAAAATAATATGCAGAATACGCTGTTTGCAGAATGTCCGTCAGCAGCGGATTCATTATCGCCTCAAGCAGGACAGTGGGATGGTTACCGAAAATTATATAGTCAAGCCTTACAAGCAATGGGTCTATGTCTTTTGGATTCACGTAATGGACCACCCCTTCAAGACTGTCAAAGAGTATGATGACGCATATTATCGGAAATACCAGGTCATAAGTTATTCTCAAAAATCTGTTCCTATCCCTGAATCTTATAACTATAAGCTGCGAAATAAGCAGCGCAGCATATATTGAGATTAAGAGCAGTCTCTTCGGAATAGCGGAGTTAAATGCAATTGTGAGCAGCAGCAATATGCTCACAAATACTGCTGTCACAGTATCAGCAGGCCTTAAATTAAATAATTTTCTCACAACTTTCTCAGCGCTCTCATTTTTGCCTTTTCTTTTTTAGACAACGTCCTCGGACTTCCCTTCCTGTGTAATTCGTATTCTTCTTCCTCTAAAGGTTCAAAGTCGCCGGTTAATGTTCTCTTGGATTTTTCAAGTATACTTGAAAAATCCTCGGACGAGACTGCAGCAGAGCCGTTGGCCCAGGCATGGTCTGCAATCTCCCTGTCAGAAGTTATAACAATCCACTGTTTTTTTTCAGACGATACGATTCTCTTTATGACAGCGTCTGCCTTTTCTCCGAGCCTTGAATAGATTACCTTAATTCCTCCTGTAACTGAATGGGATTCCTCACCGCTTCCGCTTTTCCATCCGTCAAATACAACAGTGATTTCATGCCCTTTTATTTTCCTGTATTCAGCAAGCCTTTCCACAAGCCTCTGCCTCTGCTTCTCAAGGTCTTTGTGTTGTATGCCGATTAAATTGTAACCGTCTATTACTATTGAAGAAATAGCACACCTCCGATTCAACGATATTATAATGTCTTAACGAATATTCCGCTGAGGGTTGAAATATGGTATTCCTTATGGTATTCTAATTTAAAGAATATGGTATTTCAAGGAGGTGTAAATGCCGGTTGCAAAACTTGGGATAAGCTTTCCTACAGAACTTGTTGAAGAGATAGACAGGATTTCAAAGGGATTAAAAAAGAACAGAAGCGAAATTGTCAGAGAGGCTATTACAAAAATGATTAGTGATTACAAGAAGCAGCAGGTTATTGAAAAAGCGGAAAGAATTTACAAGGAAATCGCAGATGACGATAAGCGCCTTTCAGAAGACTTTTTGAGTATCTGTGCGGAGTCTGCTGCAACATATAAGACCGGCAAAAAGACGAAGAGAAAATGAAACAGCCTAAACGTGGTGAAATATATTTTCTTGACTTTAGTCCTTCAAAGGGCAGGGAAATGAAAGGGCCTCATCCGGCGCTTGTTATTCAAAACGACATAGGTAATAAAGTAGGGAGCTTGACAATTGTTGCTGCCATAACAAGCAATCTCAAAGTTGCTGAATTGCCGGTAGGCGTATTAATAAAGCCAAAAGAGAGCGGACTGCCACATGAATCTGTTGTACATCTTGGACAGATATATACCATTGATAAAGAGAGACTGGAGAATTTTGTTGGAGCGCTTCCCGAATACAAGATTAACGAAGTTGATAAGGCTATAGCAATAAGCATGGGATTGAGCGAATTTTGGGAATAGAAAGCAAAGTTGTTCATCAGAAAGCGGATAGGGAGACGTTTAAAGGGATGAGGAAGGAAAGGTACAAGCCGAATAATATCGTGCATTTTGAGAGGATGAAGAAGGAGGTTTGAAAGCTATGGGTGAGAAAAAAAACTATATCGTGATAGCGGCTATCTTTCTTATCGTCGTTCTTTCTTTTTGCCTACTTCCACAGACCATTGCGTTAGAGAATAGACTCACCTTTTCCGTGCTTTTTGCAACACTGCTGGCTATCATCTGGTACACGGTCGAGACGAACAAAGTTCAGCTTGCTATGAAGCACCAGATAGAGGTCTCTACAACCGCCCTTTTAACAATATCATTTGATAAGACAGAACGCATGTTCGAATTAGCTAATGTAGGCAACGCCACTGCGATAAATATTGCTGTTGATGACGTGGTGATTGATAAAAAGGAAAAAATTAGACTGACGTTTCCATCATACCCATATTTGAGAGCTGGTGAGCGAAAGCTCTTTAGTGTTACGAGCTATAAAGGCAACGAGGTAGTGGACTTTCCATTTGAGGCACACTTAATTCAGGAACTTGCAAACAAAGATTATCTTGCCTCTATCAAATTTGAAGACATTTTGAGAAGAGAAAAATGCCAGCAAGTCAGACTTGGTGTCTCAGGGCCGAAACTACTTTCCACTGAAGAAATGATGGAGAGGCTATAACACATGGAAAAAGCAAAACGGGATGGTTGTCCATGCTCAGGTGTCACAATATAAACTGGACAATTAAAAGAAGTGCTGACATAAAGTATAAAGGAAAAACCTAATGAATGAAGCAATACACAATATTTCAGAGCAAGAAAAAGAGGCATTAAAATTTCTTGAGCGTGATTTCAATCAATGCTTTCAACAGATGCGTCATCACGATACTCAGATATTTGATATTTTAAAATTCATGTTTACTGCCTATACCGTTCTTATTGGTGCAGCGCTCGGCATTTTCAAAGCAAACCTACAAGTAGATTTTACCATGCCTATTATAATTTCTCTTATAATTGGTTTGATTCTTGGGGCATTCATGTTTTACCTTGTTCTTATTAACCGCTCTTATTATGTTCGGGTTTCCCGATATATAAACGAACAGAGAAAACTATTTTTAGCATTAAAGCCATTTGGATTTGAAAATACTTCCCGCATGTATATAGATGAAAAACAGCCTTATTTTAGCCGAGAAAGCAGTCAAATATGGCTTGCATATATCATTGGAGCTTTAAATTCTACACTTCTTGGAGTTTTACTATTTATCGTATTGGCTTCGTATAGTTATAAATGGTTAATAGTAATTGGAGGTGGTCTTGCTTTTTTAAGTATTCAATTAGTGATTGTAATTAAATATTTAAAATCACAAGAGTCAAAATCAAAAACTATTTCGGAAGAGGATAAAGGATAACAATGGCTATTCCATCGTGGGTTTCATCACAAAGAAGTCATATATGGGTTTTCAATGTTGGGCGTGGGCTTTGTATTTTTATCCGCACAGCTCTTAACCAAGGAATAATGTATGATTTTGGAAGCTCAGAAGATTTCAAGCCGTCTGCTTTTCTAAATAAAAATATTATTCCTTATTTGGACGAATACAAAAAATGTAAAGTCGCCCAGACAATTATTTCTCATCCTCACGCAGACCACATAACAGATATCAGTTGCTTGGCAACCCCGGATCAGAAAAGTTCCCCTTTTTATTCATCGTTGCATACATGCCCACATGATAAAACAACTGGTTCTGCAAAATCTGAGGCTATTGATTGGAACAGAATTAATAATCCAAAGGGAAGTGAAAATAATTTAGAAATATATAAGTCAATATATGAAGGTAGAAAGCTACCCCTACAGACCATTTGCTATGAATCACTAAAATCTATTCCAAATATAGAATACGGCCTCTATTATGTAAGACCTCCGGTCATTGGCGAAATTTACCCAGATAATGATCAAGAGTATGGGAATGGAACAAGTCTAATAATTTTCTATAGGCATGGTTTTCACACATTATTAATTCCTGGCGATATAAATCCGGATACTCTTAACCATCTGTTAGATGAGGGCAAGGGACTTGAAAAGCGTTATACCGTATTTGATAGAAGACAAAATACCATACATCCAACGTGGCACGAAATAACCGGAAATCAACCATCGCTAAAATCCTTGCTTGGTTCTCATGGTCTCTCAATTTTGGTAGCACCTCATCACGGTCTCGAATCAGGTTTTTCAGAAAATCTTTATAGAGCGATGAAAGATGAAAAGCCGGGACTTGTTGTCATATCGGAGAAAAGGCATTTGTCAGATACCGATGGTAAAGTTGATTCTTTCTATCAATCACCTGATGGGGCAAAAGGGCAAAAAGTATATGTAGATGGAAAAGTAGACGAAAAACCTCATTACTCTGTGAGCACCCGCGATGGACACCACATTCTTGTACTTTTTCAAGGAACTGGTGGACAGCCAGAAGTATATTTAGAAAAAGAGCCTGAACTATTATTAAAGAAGTTAAAGTAAAAGTGACGGTTTTATTATTTGAGCATTGCAGGACATAAAACTATTATAATCATCAGTAATAGCTTGTGCTAATTGAGAAGAGGATAAATGATGGCATCTATTAATGGAGACTGGTTTCATTCAAGAAGCAGTTCGAATCTTGAAGAATTATTGACAGTCAGAACATTGGTTCTTGAAAGTCAAAAACCTGAATATATTGGGTTTAGCTGGTCTGGTGGTAGGAGCGGAAACCAAAAAATGTATAAATTTGCAGCCGCCGCCGATATTCAGCCATCTACAATGCAAACTAAAATTCGTGCAATGATTCGTTACGGCTTTATTAAAGATGGTACTCAATGCCCGCTTATCTGGACAAGAATGGGTAGTCTTTGGAATGACCTTTACACAGTGGGTAATTACGGTGCAGCCCAAAAAGTTTATGAATTAACTCTAACAATTTCACTTGCTATTTATGCTTTCAATAATACACAGGTTCAATACAGCATAAATCCGGCAAATGGTGAAATGCCTTTGAGGTTCTTGTTAAATATTCTTGATACTCAGAATTCTATTTCTATTAGAGAATTTGAAGCATTAGTTGACGGCAATACTCAAAGAGTAGGAGACAACGCATCATACTGGAAAAGAGATCTTATAAATTCAGGTCTGTTTCAAGAGGTACAAGGAAGATTATTTTATACAGGTAAGTATTCAGATTTTATTCAAGAGATTAAGAGTTTCGAGCCAAGTCCATTTCTAACCGGTGTAGACTGGCAATCAATAAGAGAAAATCCACTAATTGAAATTTCACCATTCAAAGACTCAATTCGTTCTATTTTTGAAGCGATAACACAAGAACAAAATATAGAAGAACAAATTACCGATGAAATTTTCACAGCGCCATTAGTTGATGCCGTTGCAGAACAGGAAGAAATTCAGATACCAGAGATTGACATTTTAAGTAGTGATTTGAGGTTTTCACAAAGCACGCGAAGGATAAGGAATGCGGCATGGTCTATAAGAATAAAAAAGAAATATAATTACATATGTGCTGTCCCGAATTGTGATGTTATAGGACAAATCTTTGTTGAGGCAGCGCACATTAAGCCTGATAATGCACAAGATAGCAATATTCCACATAGGGCACATATCTTAAATGGATTATGTTTATGCAGGCATTGTCATATTGCTTTTGACAAAGGTTATTTCTCACTTACTGATACTCATAAAATCATTACATCAGCAAGATTTAATGATATACCGAACCAGAATCTCAAAACCGCCATAATTTCAAGCGCAAACATTCAAATCAAGAATAGAATGGATAGGAGGTTGCCATTAGTCGAATTTATTCAGTATCACAGGAGTAACAGATTTAAGGGCTAAAACAACATAAAATGGGACATACCGAATTAGCATATAAAACATCATTTGACGAATTTGAAGTAGTCAGCATAGTTGCTGAACCAACATTAAATTACAACCTTTTTGAGGCCGAATTAGAAAATTCACAAGCAAAGCAGATAAAAATATTTAATAAGCTCGAACAGTCTCTCCAGTTTTATAATGGCGAGTCTTTCAGAAATCAAGTACATTTTCAACTTGCTAACCAAACACCAGTCCAAAGATGGTTTCCCTATCGTGAAGGTTACTCTCTAAAACTTGTAAATGCTTTTATCAAAGAGTTGAAAATCAAAGGAAATACTTTTGACCCATTCTCAGGTAGTGGAACTACCCTTCTGGCTTCTCGCATAGCTGATTTAAATTCATTTGGAATTGATGTAAACCCTATTTCAGTCTTAGTTGCCAAAGTTGAAAATGAGCAATATGCTTCAAAGGACGTAATTCAAGTTGAAGTGGAATTAAAAAAGTTGAAGGACATTGAAAAATCTAAGGAGATTTTTCAGACCTCTTTTGATTTAGCTGAAAAAGTATTTAATCAAGAAATTTTACAGGCGCTTCTTCAATTTAAACAACATATAAAAGCTATTCAGCATGAAAAAACAAAAATGGTACTCTTTGTTGCATGGCTTTCAATCATTGAAGATGTTTCAAACATTAAGAAAGAAGGCAACGGAATTAAATACAAAAATCGCAAGAGAACGCCTAATGGTTATATAAACATTGAGAAAGAAAGATGGGAAAATGAAAAATTTCCTGATAACAAATTCAGCTTTGTAAAAACTAATTTTTCTAATCGTCTTGAAATGATTCTATCTGACTTGAAATTTAATTATGGCAAATGTGATAAAAAACCAAACATTTACAAGGGTAGCTGCTTAGAGTTCGATAAGTATTTCTCAGATGAAATTGAATTAACATTCTTTTCGCCTCCTTACTGTAACTGTTTTGACTATTTTGAGATACATAAGATTGAGCTTTGGCTTGGAGAGTTTGTTTCTGAAAAAGAAGAATTCAGAAAATTGCGAAACACTGGTTTTCGTTCAAATACAAATTCGTTAAATCATAAATTAATAATTTATAGAAATGAATATCTTGAGAATCTTATAAGCCTTTTTGAGCCTCAAAAGCTTTGGAATAATAATATTCCGAATGTCGTAAGAGGCTATTTTGATGATATGTACACTCTTTTAAATAAGCTTTACAGACAAACAACTAAAAATGGCTATATAGGAATTGTTGTGGGCAATTCTGCTTATTCAGGTGTAATTATTCCAACAGATAGTTTAATTGCTGAAATTGCAAGAGAAATAGGCTTTAAAGTGAAAAGCATCTTTGTAACAAGACATTTAACTACAAGCTCTCAACAAAAACAGGGATTAGAATATCTGAAAAATTACTTAAGAGAAAGTATTGTTTTACTTGAAAGATGATTAAATCGCAGGATTATTTGATTGTTAAGGAATTTATACCAGATGAAATCGAGCAAGGCTCAATTTTAAATATATTTACTAATAATGTAACAGCTCACACACACGGTTTTCATAAATATCCGGCTAAATTCATTCCACATATTCCAAAATGGGCAATCAATAAGTATTTATCAAGGCAAAAAAGTAAAACTATCTTAGATCCCTTCTGTGGTTCAGGAACAACTTTAGTAGAAGGAATTTTAGTGGGACATAATGTAATCGGCATTGACATAGATCCTTTATCATGCCTAATCGCGAAAGTCAAAACCACAGCTGTTAATATCTCAGAGCTAAACAAAGTTTCAGACTGGCTTGTGAAAGGAATTAAAAAGAAAAAAAGAGGAGAGTTTAAACCAGAATGCGAAACGATTGAACATTGGTTTCCTAAAGAAACAATAAATAAGCTTTCAATAATACGGACTCTCATTAATCAGATACCTGAAAGATTTGGCGATAATAAAAGCATTAAGGATATTCAGCATCTTTTAATTATATGTTTTTCATCTATAATACGGCGTGTTTCTTATGCAGATAATGAGTCGCAAAAAACTTATGTTTCACACACTCACATTAAGGCTCCCGAAGAACCATTAAGTCTTTTTCTTTCACAACTTGATTTGTTCAAGGAGCGAATTACAAAGTTCTCTGAAAACATTAAACCTAAACTTAGAAATCGGATTATTTGTTCATCAAGTACAGACTCGTTAAAAGTAAAACTGAAAGGACAAAATATAGATTTGGCAATTACTTCGCCACCCTATATCAAGGCTATAGATTATATTTATAATCAGATGGTTGAGTTGTTTTGGATTGGAGATTTATTTGGCATTCAAACACAGCCAAAACAGAATGAGAAGAAAAAAGAATACATAGGGACAAAACATTTTTATAAAAAAGAGTTTGTAGAATATACGCCATTTGAAACAATCATAGGAATTAAAAAACTGGACGACAAAATTCAAAGGGTATTTAAAATAGACAAGAAAAATGGGCATAAACATGCCTACATTACATTCAAATATTTTGTTGGCATGGAAAATCACTTTGCAGAAATATCAAAATGCTTAGACAAAGGCAGGCATTATATAATGGTAGTCGGCGACAGTTCAGTAAGCAACATTCCCTTTAATACTGCTGACTTCTTGACTGAAATCGCAGAACGGAATGGTTTTAAAATAACCAACAAGTGGGGCTACAAAATCAAAAATCGTTATATGAGATTTGATAGAAATGGTCGCGGTGGAATAATTGAAATTGATTGGGTTTTAGATTTAGAGAAAATTTGAGATGTATTTTAAAGTGTCTCTATCAACAAACTTCCCCACATAAATATCGCCTTGCCCTTCAAGTTCTCATACCAACCCGATAAGGTATAATAAATCATGTTTAAAGACCGTGATTATGACGTAATTGTTATCGGCGCGGGACACGCAGGCTGCGAGGCAGCG
>MNVK01000098.1 GCA_001871685.1 Nitrospirae bacterium CG1_02_44_142 | reverse complement strand
CCCGCTCCTGAAGAGTCTTGATTGCCTTTGAAAGCCACTGCCTATCTATTTGCTGTCCCTTCTGAATTATGCCTGCACTTTCAAGGAAAGGAATCACAAGTTCTCCAAGTTCTTCAGGATTTGATTTGATGATATACTGGCTGTTGAGCCAGATAAGTTTCTCTGGATTGAATACAGCAGATGATTTCCCGATATTCTCAAACGAGAAATGTTTTATCAACTCTTCCCTTGTGAATACCTCCTGGTCACCATAAGACCATCCAAGACGGACAAGATAATTTACCAAAGCATCAGGAAGATAGCCCATTTCCTTGTATGCCATCACTGATGTTGCGCCATGCCTTTTTGAAAGCCTTGCCTTATCAGCTCCGAGTATCATGGGAAGATGAGCAAAGAGCGGGATTTCGTATCCTAAAGCCTTATATATGTGAAGCTGCTTTGGAGTGTTATTAAGATGGTCGTCACCTCTTATGATGTGCGTTATCTTCATATCAACATCATCAACAACAACAGTGAAGTTATAAGTCGGAGTTCCGTCAGAGCGCATTATAATGAGGTCGTCAAGCTGGTCATTTTTAAATGTCACTTGTCCCCTTATCATGTCATTGACGACTGTCTGTCCTTCCTGCGGCATCTTAAAGCGTATCGCTGGATTCTTTTCTTGAATCTTGAATCTTGAATCTTGAATCTTTGTTAAGTTCCTGCACCTTCCGTCATATTTCTGAGGTTTTCCCTGAGCCAGAGCCTCTTTTCTTCTCTGCTCAAGCTCTTCGGGCGAGCAGCAGCAGTAATATGCTTTATCTTCTCTCAGGAGTTTATCAACATAACTTCTATAAACATCAAACCTGTCTGTCTGCCTGAAAGGGCCCTCATCCCATTCAAGTTTCAGCCATTTCATGCCCTCAATGATTGCCTCAATATATTCTTCCGTGGAGCGTGTCCTGTCCGTATCCTCAATCCTCAGAATGAATTTGCCGTTATTGTGGCGTGCGAAAAGATAGTTAAAAAGGGCAGTCCTCGCTCCTCCAATATGCAGATGCCCGGTAGGACTCGGCGCAAAACGAACTCGTATCATATAATTAAAATCCTCCAAGAATTAATCTGAGATATAAAATATAACAGATTTCAAGGATTTCATGCACGGAATACAGAGAGATAGTGTGAGAACTTCTGTTGAACAAAATGGTTTTTGTTAATATATTTATCTCAATGGCTTTATTTCAAGCATCAATATCTTTTTCGTCTCACCGGTACAGCAGCTATTATTTGGTATGCGCTGATGCCCGTTTTTTTGAAGGGATAATCGCAATCAATGACCGCAGCGCTTTGTTGACTGATTCTGAGCTTGAAAAATACTTTTTAACATCAGGTTCCAACATAACAGCGCCATCTTCAAGCTTAAAATACTGGACAGCGACAGTGCCATCTGCTTTATGAATCACCACTTTATGCCCAACACGATACGCTTTGTAGTATTTCCCACGCACCGCTCCACTCATTTTTGAAAAATCATATTCAGGTCTCATCTCTTCTTCTATTCCTTTAGAAACTGCCTTTTTCATAGAAACTCCTTTCGCGTGATGTTGCCTTTCTGCAACTGATAATCCTTATTTTACCTTTTCTCTCAGTGTGAGTCAAAATCAAAATGCGCCTCTGTACAGACAATCCAATATTGACAAAACGTTCTTCATACTCGGAATGCTTATCATCCGGAAAAGTAAAAAGAAAAGGGTCGTTAAAAATCGTTTTTCCTTCTTCAAAACTCACGTTATGCTTTTTGAAGTTGCTTTTTGCTTTGATTTCGTCCCATTCAAAAATAAGCCTCATGCAATCCCTCTGTTTACAGGTTTTGTTGAAAGAATATAGCACATTTTGACGTTTTGATAAATAAAAATTCCGCCTTATTTCCCGACTAAAGGTTTCAACTCAAGCATCAATATCTTTTTCGTCTCACCCGTCACTTTAAACCTCTCATCTGCCCTATATCCTGAAATCCAGATAACATCATCACCTGAAAGAACAATCGGAATAGAATCCCTTTCGTCTCTCGGAATCTTTTCATCCACAAAATAATCCTGAAGCTTTTTCTTTTTGCCGAAACCGGCAGGATAAAAGAAATCCCCTGCCTTTCTTGCCCTCACAACCAAAGGCAGTTTTATCCTCTCAGCGTCAATTATGACTTTTGATTTTCCATCGCAGGAAATCTCAGCGCTGTCAGCAAATGAAGACTTTATCAAGACGCCTGATTCTTTCAATGCAAGCTCTTCAGGAACGTTTAGGCTGTATGTGCCGAGCTTTGAGGGTTCCTCCGATGTGAGGATTAATGTTGCATAACCTTTAATGACCCTGACGCCTTTCGGAAGATAAATCCTGTTGCCGGAATCACCTTTTTTCACAAGCTCAATGACGTCCTCAATGTGAACAAAGCCGATTCCCCTTAAACCTTTTACTGCGTCTATCGCCCTTCTTAAGACCCTTCGCAGGATGACCTTATCCATATTCTCCAGCGGAACAAGGAAAATCTCTATTAATTTATCTGTTTTTTTAGAAATCAGTTTCATTAAAGTCTTTGTGACAATAAGTTCAAGATAATTGTCCTCTTCTCTGATAATTTCGCAGACCCTGCTTATGGTATTGACCAGAGCGGGGCTCTGCTTTTTGAAGTCCGGCATGACAGCAAGCCTCAGCCAATTCCTGAAATAATCTTTTTTGAGATTTGATGAATCAACGATAAAAGACTGCGATATGCCGTCAAGAAATTCTTCTATATATCTTCTTTCAATTTCAATCAGCGGCCTTATGATTTTTCCCCTTACGGGCGGGATGCCTGAAAGCCCTTTCTGTCCTGCGCCTCTCAGAATCCTCATGAAGAATGTCTCTGTTTGGTCATCTGCATTGTGCGCAAGCGCAATCCTGTTTGAGCCAATTTCAAGGGCGACATCTTCAAATACCTTATATCTCAGTTCCCTTGCCGCCTCCTGCTTGTTCAGGCCATATTCTCCGGCATAGGACTTTACGTCAATGGATTTAGTGATAAACGGCACACCAAGAGTTTCGCAGAGTTTTCTGCAGAACTCTATCTCAGCGGGAATTTCGTCGGGCCTTAAGCCGTGGTCAATGTATATAGCATGAAGCGCAAGATTGTATTCGTCCTTTAAATTGTTCAGCGCATGGAGAAGGCATACAGAGTCAGGCCCTCCTGAAAGACCGATTAAGACACTGTCTTTTTCAGAGAGCATTGAATGTTTTTTTATCGCTGTCTTTACCCGCCAAACAAACGGCGGGTTTACCTGTCCAAGAAGATTCATTGTATTTAACTCTAAGGATTAGCAAGGGAAGATGTCAATAGTTTCCATTCGCTTGCAGACAGGGTTGGCTTTCGCTTTCTGCAGATATTTTTCTGTCGTTCTAAGGCTCATTCCGCTACATCCGCAAAACTCGCTGCGCTCAGACAGTTGCGGCTGTAACGCTCCACTCGCCAAGAACGAAGACGAAAAACCTCTGATGCCGCTCAACCCAATCCTGCCTACTGCTATCTCAGAAAACTTGAGCTGCAGGGAATATTTTGTTATAGTGATTTAGTATGAGGATAGGAGTTAATGAATGAGTAATACACTGAAATTCGGACAGTATCTTCTTGAAAAGAAGATTATTGATGAACTGGATATTTTAAAGGCGCGGTTCATACAGAAGAATAATAACCTGATGATTGGAGAGCTTGCCGTGAAAAAAGGCTGGCTCACTCAGGATGATGCTAACAAGATACTCATTATTCAGGAAGATGTGCAGGAGAAGTTTGGAGAGATTGCAGTGCGGGAGAAGTATCTCTCAGAGAAGCAGTTAAAGGAACTCTTAAAGGAACAGCAAGACACATATATATTTTTCGGCGAGGCTTTGGTTCAGCTTGGAGTTCTTACAGAAGAGCAACTGATGGAGAATCTTAAAGAGTTTAATATGGCAAAATTGCAGAATGAGGAATGAGAATATTCTATTAGGCGACCCAATGCTCTTTTAGATTTGACAATCCACGTAAATATGTGATACAGATAAGCATATGAATTAGAAAGGAGGTTTTTATGGAAAGACAGAATGTAACATTATCGCTTCCTAAAACTATAATAAAGAAAGCTAAGGCGCTTGCGCTTAAACAAGAAAAGTCGCTCAGTTCCTTGCTAAGAGAGTCAATAGAGGATAAGATTAGGAAAGATACAGGGTATAGGGAGGCTATGGATGTGGAAATAAGGCGTATGGAGAAAGGTTTCCATTTTGGCACTGGCGGCGTCATGCCATGCTCACGTGAGGAACTGCATGAGCGTAGATAAGGTCTTTGTGGATACAAATGTGCTTGTCTATGCCTATGACATTGACGCTGGGCACAAACGCCAAATTGCATTAAACATTATGAAAGACCTTTGGCGCTTAGGTCTTGGCATTTTAAGTACTCAGACCATGCAGGAGTTTTTTGTTACTGTGACAGGCAGAATTAATACGCCATTGGATTCATCGGAAGCGGCGGATATTATAAAAAGGCTCTCAAAGTGGGATGTTGTAATAAATACAACCGAAACTATATTTGAAGCCATAATGGTGCACGAAAGATATAAATATTCATTCTGGGATTCTCTGATTATTGCATCTGCTATTGAGGGCGGAGCAAAGATAATCCTGTCCGAAGACCTTGCGGACAAGCAGACAATTAAAGGAGTGGCTATTAAGAATCCGTTTATAAATTAGGCAGGGAAGAATATTTTGAGATTATAAACGCTGTTTCTATAGCCCCGCCGCCAGCCCGTGCAGCTCCGGATAATCATTCTTCACGAGCGCAGCATCTTCTTTTAAAAGCCGTATCCCCTCCGGCACATACTTGAGGAAGTATTTCTTGCCTTTTACAGCAGAAAGAAATCCGTAAGCTCCGAGCGCCTGCATGTGGCGCTGGAGGCGGCAGAGGAGAAGGGGTGAATTGGTGAATCGGTGAATCGGTGAATCGGCATCCTTCCTTCTTTCAAGATAATATTCCGAAAGCCTTTCTCTCATATCATCTTCAAGCCTGCAGTAGGGATCCCAGAGGATTGATGCAACATCGTATGCAGAAGGTCCAATCCTTGCTCCCTGATAATCAATTAATCTTGGTATCCCCTTGTGCATCATTATGTTTTGAGATTGGAAGTCTCTGTGGATTATGGTTTTCGGAAATGAATCAGCCTTTTGTGCGAGCCTATGGAATTCATCATCTAAGGCTGCTATGTTTTTAATTTTTATTCCTCTAATGCCTTCCACAAACCTTTCCATGAAATAACTCGTTTCCCATCTGAAATGTTCATAATCAAAAACCCTGCTTTTAAGCATTGGACATTCTGAAATGTTTGCAGCAGCCTTTGTGTGGATACTAATTGCTATATCCAAAACCTTTCTGTACATTGCCTCAATCTGTTCAGGTTCGCGCCTGCATTTGAGCCAGTTGTAGAGCGAGACGTCTCCGAGGTCTTCAAATACTGCCTGCATTTCATCTTTTTTTGCTTCAAGAAGTTCAGGTACGGGGATGGAATATCTTGAAAGAAATTTTGTGTATTCAATATGCCTCTCAAAATCAATATCATCTTTTCTGCATTCCATGAGCGCTGCTGTTTTTCCGTCTTTTTTAATTCTGTAATATTTTCTGTCAGAGCCGCCTGTGCCTATGAGTATTTTACTTTCGTCTGATGCGCCTATCATTTCTGATTCTTTAAGGTCTATTCTGAAATCAGCGCCAAGAATGCAGTTTTCGTAGTGTTCTCCGCTTTTAGCTGTGCTTCCGGGAAGCATTATGCAATTTCTGAGCGAGGAGCCTTTAGTTAATATAGCTTCTCTTTCAATTACAATATGTCCATCCATATCAACCTCATTGCAGTTTTCTACTGAAGGGTGAATATAAACCGTCTCTCCATCCTTACTTAACGCATCAATAATTGAAGAGGCGTAGGCGGCAGGCGTTCCTATATCGCTCCAGTAAGAGCCGGTGAAATCAAGAGCCTGAACTTTATAGCCTGCTTTTGAAGCAGCAAGCCATGCAACTGTCGCATGGGAGACGCCGGAAGGCAGAAATTTTAATATCTCAGGAGAATATACGGCAATGCCCGTATATGCAATCTTTTTTGCAATCCTGTCAGGATTAGGCGTTGATGTACCGGGATTTTCAACGTCAATAACATGTCCGGCGTCATCTATGACTACATTATTGTATTTAGGGTAGTCATGTGTTGCAAGCGTGGCAATATTTCCAGAGGAAAGGTGTGTTTCTATAAGACGCTCAAAGTCAACATCAGACAGGATATCTGTGTTATGGACAAGAAAATGTCTGTCTGAAAGAAATGCCTCGGCATTTTTCAATGCTCCGCCGGTACCGAGAATAGGGTCTTCTGAAAATAATTCCATGCGGCTTGCAAATATAGACTGCTTAATCCATTGGCGCATTAACTCGGGCATATAGTGGAGATTGATTCCAATCTTGTCTGAAGATATTTTAGAAAATTTATCTAAAATGATTTCAAGCAGAGGCTTCCCTAAAACCGGCAGCAGTGGTTTTGGTATGTGATATGTAATCGGTCTAAGCCTCTCGCCAAGACCGGCAGCAGGAAGAAAAATCTTAATGGAAAATTTGGGCATGTCTATTTATAGAGCAGATATTTTCTTCTTGTTTTCTCTAATGTTTTAGTTTCTGAATACCACCATGATTCCATGTTTTTAAGGGACTCACCTTTCTCAATGTCTTTTCTTAATCTATCCGTCCCTGCAAGAATGTCTATCGGCATCTTTTTTGTTTCGTATTCATATGGCGGCTCTTTCCATCTGAATTGTTCAGGATAAAGGTTACGGACTGCCTTTAGGATGGCAGCGCCGGTCTTGAAAGGCTTAAATTTATTTCTGTCAATAACATGAATCTGTGCCCCCCCGCAAAGTTTCCCTGCATGTTTCTGGAATGTGGGGAAAAAAGACATTGGTCTGAAAACAACGCCTGAAAGCTTAAATTCTCTAAGCCTTTTTATTAATATATCAGGCTCTATGAAAGGCGCTCCGAATATCTCAAAAGGCCTTGTTGTTCCGCGTCCTTCACTCAGATTGGTCCCTTCAAGGAGACACATTCCGGGATAGACGATTGCGGTGTCAAGTGTCGGCATGTTCGGAGAGGGCATAACCCATGGAAGTTTTGTCTGGTCAAACCACATATTTCTTTTCCAGCCCTGCATTTTGATAACGTGTAAATTTAGAGACGGATAAAATTCGTTCTTAAAATAATTTGCTATCTCACCGGCTGTCATCCCGTGCCTTATCGGCAAAGGACGCTGCCCGACAAAGGACGCATAAGACATATCAAGAACAGCGCCTTCTATGGCTAAACCTCCAAGTGGATTTGGCCTGTCAAGGACAATAACTGATTTATTGCATTCAAGACATGCCTGCATGCAGAGTTCCATGGTCCAGATGAATGTATAGTATCTTGAGCCGACGTCCTGAAGGTCTATAGCAAGGACGTCTATATCCTTAAGCATTTCAGTCTCCGGTTTTCTTTTATGTCCGTAGAGGCTGTAAACAGGAAGCCCTGTCTGCGCATCTAAGAATCCCTCCCATTCAACCATGTTATCCTGTGTCTCTCCCCTTATCCCGTGCTGGGGTCCAAAGAGCGCTTTGAGTTGGAATTTTTTGGATTTCAGGAATACATTTAATGAATGTTCAAGTTTTCTGTTAACAGAAGCAGGATGCGCAAGAAGCCCCACGCACAAGTCTTTTAATTCCTTCGGCCATGCCTTTTCCAGTCTGTCAAGTCCTGTTAAAACCATAGAAGAATATACATTAGATGTGAGGGATACTACAAGATAAGGGCGCTGTTGGGTGTTATTTTATCTGAGGCGTATCTCTTAAAGTATCCTTGCAATTAAACATTTTTATCAATGATATATCAGAAACTTTTTCTGATATAATGTTGTTATGAATTTGACTGAGAATGCCCTCAAGGCGCTTAAGGCAAGGTATCTCCTCAAGGATGAAAGAGGGAAGGTTATAGAAACTCCTGAAGGGATGTTCAGGCGGGCTGCCAGGACTGTTGCGGCGGCAGAGACTCAGCACGGCGGCAATACCGCTGAGTGGGAAGATAAATTTTACGAGTTGATGACGTCCCTCAGATTCCTCCCGAATTCTCCGACGCTTATGAATGCAGGAAAAGATATAGGACAGCTTGCCGCATGTTTTGTGCTTCCTGTGGATGATTCAATGAACTCTATATTTGATACCCTGAAAAATGCCGCATTAATACTTCAAAGCGGCGGCGGGACCGGTTTTTCATTTACGCACTTAAGGCCTAAGTCTGATATGGTCCATTCAACAGGAGGCGTCGCAAGCGGCCCGGTCTCTTTTATGAAGATATACAACACTGCTACGGATGTCATAAAGCAGGGAGGAGCAAGGCGGGGCGCTAATATGGGGATTCTCCGCATTGACCACCCTGATATCCTTGATTTTATCCGCATCAAGAGGACAGAGGGAGAATTGACAAACTTCAATATCTCGGTTTCAGTGACAGATGCATTTATGGGCGCCCTTAAAAATAAAGGAGAATATGAACTTGTAAATCCGAGAAGTAAAAGAGTTGTTGGAAAGCTAAAGGCGCGTGATATTTTTAAGGAGATTGTTGAGAGCGCATGGGAAACAGGAGACCCCGGGCTTATATTCATTGACAGGATTAACAGGGATAATCCGACTCCAAACGTCGGCGACATAGAGTCCACGAATCCATGCGGCGAGCAGCCGCTGCTTCCTTATGAGGCATGCATATTGGGGTCGCTGAACGTTGCTAAATATGTTACCCCCCCATCTCCCCCCCTTACTAAGGGGGGGATTAAAGGGGGGTGGAGTGCCGAGATAGATTATAAGTCTCTTGCAGAAGACATAAAAACTGCTGTGAGGTTTCTGGATAATTCTATAGACGTCAATAAATATCCTCTGCCTGCTATAGAGGCGATGCACAAAGGCAACAGGAAGATAGGCCTCGGCGTTATGGGATGGGCTGATATGCTAATACTTCTGGGGCTGCCTTACAATCATAAGAAGGCATTTGAACTTGGCAAAAAAATAATGAAATTTATAAGCGCTGAGTCAAAGAATGCGTCAGCGGAACTGGCGCGCGAGCGCGGAGTCTTTCCGAATTTCAAGGGTTCTGTCTATGATGCTCCTGATATGCCCCGTGTGAGGAACGCAACCACGACCACGATTGCCCCTACGGGGACTCTCTCCATAATTGCGGACTGTTCAAGCGGGATAGAGCCGCTCTTTGCTCTGGCGTACAAAAAACTTGTTCTGGATGCGGAACTCTTTGAGATTAACAGGTATTTTTTTGATATTGCGAGGGAGAGAGGTTTTTATTCAGAGGCATTAAAAGAGCAGGTCATAAACAGAGGCAGCCTCCGCGGTATCAAAGAAATCCCCAATGACGTCAGAAGATTGTTTAAGACTGCCCATGAGATTCCATTTGAGGACCACATAGAGATGCAGGCATGTTTTCAGGAATTTACGGACAATGCGGTATCAAAGACTATAAACATGCCGCATAAGGCAAGAAGAGAAGATGTT
>MNVK01000038.1 GCA_001871685.1 Nitrospirae bacterium CG1_02_44_142 | reverse complement strand
AATCAATGGAGGGGCTTGGATTTAAAAGAGACGAGAAACAGTTCACGCCGCATCTTACAATCGGCAGGGTGAAATCCATGAGAAACAAGGATGCGCTGATAAAAGAACTTGCTACACTAAAGGAAGCAGATTTTGGTAAGATAGAAGTTATCAATATAACACTTATGAAGAGCGAACTTAAGCAGGGTGGAGCAGAACATTTTAAACTGAGCGAGATTCCTATAGGAAAAGAGAGATAGATTTTAAAAGGAGGCATTATGAGTAAGGAAACAAGCAAGGAGACGGGCAAGGATAAGATTAAGGCGCTTGAGATGGCAATTTCTCAGATAGAGAAGAGTTTTGGCAAGGGCGCGATAATGAGGCTTGGCGCAGGAGAGGTTGCGGAAGGAATTCAGGTTATACCTACAGGCTCAATTGCGCTTGATATGGCAACCGGCGTAGGAGGATACCCGAGAGGAAGGGTTGTAGAGATATACGGACCTGAATCTTCGGGAAAAACAACTCTTGCCCTTAATGCAATTGCACAGGCGCAGCAGGCAGGCGGCACTGCTGCTTTTATTGATGCAGAACATGCGCTGGATACAAATTATGCGGCAAGGCTTGGAGTAAAGGTTGAAGACCTGCTTATATCTCAGCCTGATACAGGCGAGCAGGCGCTTGAGGTTACCGAGGCGCTGGTAAGAAGCGGAGCAGTTGATATTGTTGTCATAGATTCTGTGGCGGCCCTTGTGCCAAAGGCAGAGATAGAAGGTGATATGGGCGACGCGCAGATGGGACTGCAGGCAAGGCTCATGAGCCAGGCATTAAGAAAGCTCACATCAGCAATTTCAAGGTCTTTGACTACGGTTATGTTTATAAACCAGCTGCGAATGAAGATAGGGGTAATGTTCGGAAATCCTGAGACAACCACAGGCGGGAATGCCTTGAAGTTTTATGCATCCATGAGGCTTGATATAAGAAGGATAGACAGCATAAAGGAGAATCAGGAAGCCATAGGCGGAAGGGTAAGGGTCAAGGTTGTGAAGAACAAGGTTGCGCCGCCGTTCAAACAGGCAGAATTTGATATATACTTCAACGAGGGAATATCCAGGGCGGGAGAACTTGTGGATATAGGAGTTGAAAAGGGAATTATTGAAAAATCAGGCTCATGGTACAGTTACAGCGGCAACAGGGTCGGGCAGGGAAGGGAGAATGTCAAGGAATTTCTGAAAAATAATCCAGACACTGCAAAAGAGATAGAGACTAAAATCATGGACGCCATTAATGTTAAGAAATAGACGGCAGAAAAGCAGGAATCAGGAAAAACAGGTATCAGGTATCAGGTGTCAGTAACAACCTAAAACCTGGAACCTAAAACCTGAAACCTAAAGTGGAGGAAATACAATGGAAGTAAATGAACTCCTTAAAAGCGCTGTGGCTCAGAATGCATCTGACGTTCATATAAAGGTCGGCTCTCCACCCATAATGAGGGTCAATGGCGAGCTGCTGCACATGGCTCCTGCAAATAAGGTTTCTTCGGAAGATGCGGTCAAGATTGCATTATCTGTGATGAGCCCCGGGCAGAGAGAGATTTTTAAAAAGAAAAATGACCTGGACCTGGCATACAGCATCCCCGGGCTCGGCAGGTTCAGGTGCAATGCCTTTGTCCAGAGGGGAGCTGTCGGCGTGGTCTTCAGGGTGATACCCATGAGGATTCCAACCATAGAGGAACTGCAGCTGCCTGATATTCTTAAAAAGATATCGCTTGAACCGCGCGGTCTTATACTGGTTACAGGCACAACTGGCAGCGGCAAGTCAACGACGCTTGCCTCAATGATTGATTATATCAATATGAATCGCACAAGCAACATTATAACGATAGAAGACCCGATAGAATATCTGCACAGGGATAAGAGCAGCATCATAAATCAGAGAGAGGTCGGCACTGACACCGAGTCTTTCAGCAAGGCCTTGCGGGCGGCGCTCAGGCAGGACCCTGATGTAATTCTCGTGGGCGAAATGCGCGACTTTGAGACAATACAGATATCTCTTACCGCAGCAGAGACAGGGCATCTTGTGCTCAGCACCCTTCATACGATTGATGCGATGGAGACAATAAACAGGATAATATCTGTTTTCCCTCCGTTTCAGCACAAGCAGGTAAGGATGCAGCTTGCGTCAGTCATTAAAGGAATAATCTCAATGAGGCTTATGCCGCGGGCTGACGGCAAAGGCAGGGTTCCTGCGGTTGAGACGCTTGTCGCTACAATGACGGTTAAGGACTGCATAATTGACCCTGATAAGACAAGGCTGCTGACTGATGTTATTGCTCAGGGCGCCGTTCATTATAATATGCAGACCTTTGACCAGTCTCTCTTCAAGCTTTATAAGTCCGGGCTTATTACGTATGAGGAGGCTCTTAGGGGAGCGACTAACGCGGATGATTTTGCGCTCAAGGTGAAAGGCATTCAATCTACAAGCGACCTTTCATTCGAGTCGGCGTCACAGTCTCAAAAGGGCCAGATGAAGATTGAGAGATTCAGTAAGTAAACCCCGGCGGCAAGAGGGGATAAACAAATTAATATGAATAGACCATATAAAGATGAGTTTTTCTAATGAGGATAAAAAGGATGCGGTTCGTTACGCTTACAGGCTCCTGAGTTATAGGGACAGGAGTGCGAAAGAACTTGCGGATAAGCTCAAGTGGAAGGGTTTTTCAGAGGAGACTATACAGCAGGCAATCAACCATTTAAGCGAGAAAGGATTTATAAATGATACCGCGCTTGCCTTATCCCTCAGAAGAATTGCTGAGGATGCAAAACTGCTCGGCAATCTTGGGGTCAGGATATTTCTTAAGCGCAGGGGGATACCTGAGGGGTTAATAAGCGACGCCTTTACTGATGATGACTCTGATGAGATAATCAGAGCCGAGAAGGCTGTAAATAAAAAATTAAAAAGTATTGAAAATTATTCCGAGGAGGAAATTAAGAAGAAGATGTGGAGATTTCTTGTCAGAAAAGGGTATTCTTTTAGTACAATCAGCAGGACGCTAAGACAATTTAAAAAAAAGGAGGAGTAAATCAATGAGGAAAAACGCGGCAGCTTTATGTGTTTTAACTTCCGCTCTCTGTTTTCTGGTTCCGGGTTGTGTTAACGCTGTAAGATATTCGCCTGATGAGGTAAAAGGATTTCCTGCGGCGATACAGGAAAATATTAAACGCAGCGAGATTGCGCCGGGCATGACACAGCAGCAGGTCAGGTATGCCTGGGGTTCGCCTTCAGAAATTAATGTGCTGAAGCCGTCAGAGGGCAATAAATACAGGGAAGAGTGGATATACACAAGAACCTTGATTTTGAAGACGCAGCTCATATTCGTTGACGGGAAGCTTATGCACATCATAAGCAATGAACCCGGAGTAATTAAAAAATAAAGTTTTTAGTTTTAAAGATAAGGATTCAGGCGTAAATGAAAAGCAAAGATATAAGAAAGGCATTTCTGGATTATTTTTCCTCCAGAGGCCATGAGATAGTAAGAAGCTCGTCTCTTATACCGAAGAACGACCCTACGCTGCTTTTTACTAATGCAGGGATGGTGCAGTTTAAATCCGTTTTTCTGGGAGAAGAGAAAAGGCAGTACACCAGGGCCGTCTCGTGCCAGAAATGTCTGAGGGCAGGCGGCAAGCACAGCGACCTTGAAAATGTAGGGCATACCTCAAGGCATCACACTTTTTTTGAAATGCTCGGGAATTTTTCATTCGGCGATTACTTTAAAAAAGATGCGATACTATTCGGGTGGGAATTGCTTACAGGCATATTTAAACTCCCGAAGGACAGGCTCTGGGTCTCTGTTTATGAAAAGGATGACGAGGCTGAAAGACTATGGAAGGAATTGACAGGCATCTCTCCTGACAGGATTGTTCGTCTCGGAGCTAAAGACAACTTCTGGCAGATGGGGGATACCGGCCCCTGCGGTCCGTGCTCTGAAATAATCATTGACCAGGGAGAGCATGTCGGGTGCGGCGCTTCTGATTGCAGTGTGGGATGCGACTGCGACAGGTTTCTTGAGCTGTGGAATCTTGTTTTTATGCAGTTTTACAGAGATGAATCAGGGAATCTTACGCCCCTCCCAAAGCCGAGCATAGATACAGGAATGGGGCTTGAAAGGATAGCCGCTGTCTTACAGGGGAAGCTTAATAATTTTGATACTGACTTATTCATGCCCATAATATCCGCAATATCAGAGCTTGCGCATACAACTTACGGAAAGAGCGCTGAGACCGATGCATCCATGAGGGTTATTGCCGACCATATCAGGGCGATTTCATTTCTCATTTCTGAGGGACTTATGCCGTCCAATGAAGGAAGGGGTTATGTACTCAGGAGGATTATAAGAAGGGCTTCAAGGCACGCAAAACTTCTTGGCGTCAATGACCCCGCGCTCTATAAGCTTGTTGAGCCTGCGGCTGATTCTGTTGGTGATGCGTATCCTGAACTTCTTGATGAAAAGGAAAGGGCTGCAAAGGTGCTTAGATTTGAAGAGGAGCGTTTTTCCAAGACGCTTGAGCAGGGCATGAAGATAATAGATGAAGTAATTGCGGCTGCAAAGAAGGCTGGATTAAAGTCAGTTCCGGGAGCTGAGATATTCAAGCTCTATGACACATTCGGATTTCCCATAGACCTGGCAAGAGACATTGCATCCGACAACAATATCATTCTGGATGAAGACGGGTTTCACAGAGAGATGGAGATGCAGAGGGAAAGGGCCAGGGCTTCATGGGTCGGAGAGGAAGAGGCTGTTTCATCCATATATAGAGAACTGCTTTCCGAGATAGGCAAGACTGAGTTTGTCGGTTATGATTCAATGCAGACCGAATCAATTGTTAAGGCTATGCTGAAGGAAGGGAAGGTTATCAGGGAGGCTTCTAAAGGCGAAGAAGTAGAGGTTTTTCTGGATAAAACTCCTTTTTACGGTGAATCCGGAGGCCAGGTTGGAGATACAGGCGAGATGACGTCATCCGCCTCAGGCGGAGGATTCAGGGCCTTTGTTGCAGATACCAAAAAAGTTATTGAGGGGCTGCATTCACATATCATAAAAATCAAAGATGGAAAATTGAAGGTATGGGACCGGGTGACATGCAGTGTTGATGCTGTGAAAAGAAAGGCGGTAATGAGAAACCACACCGCAACGCATCTCCTTCAGGCGTCGTTGAGAAATATAATCGGCGAGCATGTAAAACAGGCAGGTTCACTTGTTGCTCCTGACCGGCTCAGGTTTGATTTTACGCATTTTTTTCCACTCGGCGGCGCAGAGATAAAGGAGATTGAGGATGCGGTTAACCAGAAAATTCTTGAGAACATTAATGTTGAGACTTCGGTAATGGATATAAAAGATGCGGTTGCATCAGGAGCGACAGCTCTTTTCGGAGAAAAATACGGTGAAATAGTCAGAGTTGTAAAGGCGCCGGGTTTCAGCTCTGAACTCTGCGGCGGCACTCACTGCAAGGCAACCGGAGACATAGGCCCATTTGTCATTGTCTCAGAGGGAAGCGTTGCATCAGGAATTAGAAGGATAGAGGCGCTGACAGGAATCTCTGCCCTTGACCATTTCAGAAAGAAGGAAGAAGAGCTAACAAAAATCTCGGATATGCTTAAGACGGAGAAACCGTTTGAAAGGGTAGGAAGGCTTCTTGCTGATATGAGAGAGCTGGAAAGAGAATTAGAGACGCTCAAAGGCAGGGCGGCGTTTGAAAGTTCAGCAGCGCTCATAGAGAAGGCAAGAGATATAGGCGGCATGAAGGTTATTTCACACAGGGTTGACGGCCTTGGAAAAAAGGATTTAAGGATTATTGCAGACAATTTAAAAAATAAACTCGGCTCCGGCATTATTGTTCTTGCATCCGTTAAGAACGGTGAGGCGTCGTTTTTGTCCATGGTCACAAAAGACCTGGCTAAGAAGATTAAGGCTGGAGAGATACTTAAAAAGGTTGCTGAGGCTGCAGGCGGCAGAGGCGGAGGAAAGCCCGAAATGGCAGAGGGCGGCACAAAAGACATTGCAAAATTGGACAAGGCGCTTGAAGCAGTGTACGATATGGTTAAGAAAGGTATTAGGTGTTAGGTATTAGGTGTCAGACTGAAACCTGATACCTGGCCCCTAAAAACGGAGGTGTTTATGACAGTTTTTGAAACGATAAGGAGCGCTCTGCTTGCGGGTTTGGGCATGCAGCAGAAGGTAAATGAGTTCATTGACGAGCTTATTAAAAAAGGCGAGCTAAGCGAATCACAAGGCGCAAAACTCGTAAAAGAGTGGACTGAAAAGGCTGAGAAGGGCACGGAAGGCTTTTCTAAAAATTTTTCGGAGATATTGTCAAAGACTCTGGAAAAAATGAATCTTTCCACAAAGGACGACATAGAGAAGCTCAATAAAAAAATCCTGAACCTCTCTAATAGGTTAAAGAAACTGGAAGGAGTAAAGGAAGAAGGGCAGGAAGAATAGGCCATGCCTTTCAGTCTGCTGAAACTCAGGAGCACATATAAGAATATTAACAGAGTAAGGCAGATTATTAATGTTTTTCTTAAGTACGGGTTCGGACACATAATAGACCAGCTTCGCCTCCACAGATATGTCTCTCTCAAGAAAAGGCTAAAGACCTTCGGGCAGTGGCCGGTAGTGAAAGGGCCGACAGTCCCTGAGAGACTTAGAATGGCATTCGCAGAACTTGGCCCAAGTTTTATCAAACTCGCCCAGCTTCTTTCATCCAGGCCCGACCTTATTACTGCGCCTTTTGCCAATGAGTTTAAGAAGCTTCAGGATAAGGTTCCGCCTTTTCCTTCTGATGAGGCAAGGAAAATTATAGTGGAAGAGATACAGCTTCCGATTGATAAGATATTTGCAAAATTTCAGGCTGAACCGGGCGCTGCCGCATCAATTGCACAGGTTCATTACGGGACACTCCTTGATGGAAGAGATGTGATAATAAAGGTGCAGAGGCCTGATATAAGAGAGCAGATAGAGACAGACATAAATATCCTTACGACAATAGCCCAGCTTATGGACAAGCATATCCCTGAGAGCAGGTTTTTTAATCCGATAGGCATTGTGGAGGAATTTTCCAGGACTATCAGAAAGGAATTGGATTTCTCGGAGGAGGCAAAGAACTGTTTGCGCTTCAGGAAAAACTTTGAGAACAGTCCCCATATATATATCCCGAAAATCTACAGTGAGTTTTCCACCGAAAAGATTCTTACGATGGAAAGGATAGACGGAGTAAGGATTGACGACATCCCTGCGATAGAAAGGATGGGGCTTGACAGGAGAGAGCTTGCTAAGAACGGCGTTGATGCGTATTTCAAGATGGTGCTTGAAGACGGGTTCTTTCATGCAGACCCTCATCCGGGAAACATTTTCGCAATGTCTGAAGGGCTGATAGGATTTATGGACTTCGGGATAGTCGGGAGGGTTACGGATGAGATGAAAGAGACGATGGCAAATACATTTCTGGCGCTTATAAATAAGGATTTTGACAGGCTGATTGACCAGTATATAGAACTCGGGCTTGTTCCTGAAGAGGTTGATTTAATTGCCTTCAGAAAGGATTTCAAGTCAGACCTGGTTTATTTTCTGGAGCCGCTCTATGGATTGACCCTGAAAGAAATAAATTTTGCCGAGTATATGGACATTGTAACGCATCTGGCAATGAAGCATAACATGAAGATTCCTTCAGACCTGCTCCTTGTTAATAAGGCGATGCTGATTCTTGAGAGTATAGGAAGAGAACTGGACCCTGATTTTGATTTCATCGCAGCCGCAGAGCCTTACGCCTCCAAACTTGTCAGGGAAAAGCTGAGTCCTTCAAGGATATACGAAAAGACCAAAAAGAGTATAGAAGAGATAGGAGACTTTGTTGTGATCTTTCCCCGCCAGATGAAACAGATTATAAGAAAGGTTTTAAAGGACGATATTCATATGAAACTCACGCATATCGGCCTTGAGAAATTTATAAGGGATATGGACAAGGCAAGCAACAGGATTTCATTCAGCCTGATTGTGAGTTCTATTCTCCTGAGTTCCGCCATAATGCATGCAACAGGCGTCGGCCCCAAGATATACGGGTTTTCCATTCTCGGCCTGTCAGCGTTCGGCTTTGCCTTTTTGCTTGGCATCTGGCTGATTATTTCTATAATTCGCTCAGGAAGGCTGTAAGAAAGCCGACGGGGACAGTCCCGAATTACCACCCCGCACTTCGTGCTCCCCTCCTTATTAAGGAGGGGAATTAAAGGGGTGGTTATACAAGGCGCATCTGTAAAGGTCTTTTCCCATTGAATCGCCGAGGAGTTTAGCCCTATACCTGCATCCCCCCCTGCATATTTCAATATGTTTACAGTCGCATTTCAATTCACTAAGTTTTATAGGTTTTATTCTCTGCCAGCATTCTCCGAGGCCGTCCTTTATATTGCCTGCATCTCTGTCTGCGTAGAACGTGCATTTCGCAGCCCTGCCGTCTGCCGTCACAGACATCAGGTGCAGCCCGCAGGCAAAACCCGATGCGCCTGAATGCAGCCCGTCTCCATAGCCGTAGGCGAGGTATTTTCCGCCCTTATCCGGACTTATCTGGACTTCAGTATGTTTTTCTAATCTTCCGGTTATGCAAGGCACATCTACTGTCCAGTCTTTTATTCCCAGCCCTTTAAACAATGCTTCCATCTTATCGAAATCTCCGAGATTTGCAGGATGAACCATCGTTGAGACAGATACTTCAAATTCTGTATTTATTGCATTTTTGACAGCTTCAATTGCCTTCTTAAAAGTCCCTTTGCCTCTAAGTGAGTCGTGCGCTTTTTCAAGACCGTCTATGCTTATCTGGATTTCATCCACATTAAGATTCTTAAGGATTTTTTTATTTAAGAGCAAACCGTTTGTAAATAATATTTTTCTTATGAAGAACTGAGGGAGCATCGCGTTAATTTCTGTAAATCTGCTGTGGGTCAGAGGCTCGCCTCCCGTGATTAGAACCCTTAATCCCTGCATCTCCTCAAATTCGCTCAGGACTTTTTTTATCCGGCTTAATGAAAGCTCAAATCCCCCCATCCTCCCTTTACTAAAGGGGGGCGAGGAGGGCTTAATATAGCAGTGCTTACACCTCAGATTGCATCTGTCTGTAATCTGCAGTTCAAGGTAACGGAGAGAAGGCTTAGGCGATTTTATAACGTGCGGGCGTTTCAGTAAATTTTTCTCTGTTGTTAAGATGCCTTCCTTGATGCAGTAATCAATAAATTTATTCTCATTTTTAGAAAATCCCCCCATCCCCCCTTTGCTAAAGGGGGACGAGGGGGGATTATTTTGAAATTTTTTAAGGAATTTAAAAGCCTCGTTGTCAAGCTCGTAGAGTTCGTCCCTTTTGATGTGATATACAGAAGGGGTTTCAAGCCATTTGAGGACGGCTTCCTTAGTGAGAAAATAGTTCATGTTTTTATTATACACAAAGTGCAACTTCTGTTCGGTAAAACCTCAGGAAAAGGCAGCATCCCTTGACAGATGGAGTATTTTTTGATATGGTCAGTTTATAACGACGGGTTAAATTTGGACATTCTGCATTAAGCGGTTTACTATCGCAGGAGCAGGAATAGTATGATTTTCAATAAGTTATTGTCCAAGAGAGACGCCATTACTCTGCTGGAGTTAATCCACACAAGCCTCCTTTGTTCAAACGAAGAAGATTTTAAAGGACTTGTGAATAAACTGCATGAAGTGATTTCGTATGACTTTGCGGTTAGTGGCGCGGCAAGGACAGATGATTGCGGCAATATACTTTCATACAAGATTATAAATCTGAATTATCCTGCAGATTGGCTTAAACTTTATGCAGAGAAAGAATTCTTTAAAATAGATAACGTTGTTAAGGAGAACTTTACCAGTTTCAATCTCCAGCGGTGGAAAGATACCTTCAGGAAGCGCTCCACTTCAAAAGAATTTGTATTTCATGCAGAAGATTTTGGACTTAGAGATGGTTTTACCCATGGGCAGAAAAACCCAGCAGGCAATACAGGCAGTTTACTTTCCATATCCGGTAATTCAGTAGAATACAACGCCCGTACGGAGATGATACTGGAACTTATTATTCCGCACCTGCATCATGCGATAATACGTATAATTGATCAAGGCAGCGCAGGCAATATTCGTTCACTATCCAAAAGAGAGATTGAGGTGCTCAACTGGCTGCGGCAGGGCAAGAGTTCGTGGGATATATCAACAATCCTGCACATCAGCGTGAGAACCATAAAATTCCATACGAAAAATATTATGAAAAAACTTGGTGTTGTAAATAGGGCGCACGCTGTTGCGGTTGCCATTGAACAGGGACTGATTGATATCGGGTAACCCAGCTAAAAAATGGCAGGTGTGGTATTAGATACGTATAGGTGTAAGCTATTGACGCCAATAATGAGTGGAAATAGAGCTTGAGACAGATAACCTGGTATTAAAGGCGGGGTAAGAAAATGAAGATAGGACAGAGGATAAATGACTTGCGGCTGCGCCAGAAGGTTACATTAAAAGAACTGTCAAAAAAGACGGGCTTGACTCCGAGTTTTCTCTCACAGGTAGAAAGAGCGCTTGCGTCCCCTTCGGTTAACTCGTTGGAGAAAATAGCTCATGCCCTGAACACAAGAATAAGCCGCTTTTTTGACGATAATGAGCATAAAGAAGTTGTCTTTGTCAGAAAAGGGAGAGATAAGAGATTTGTCCATAAAGATAAGAAGGTGGTTTGTGAGACGCTGGCTTCGGGTTTTTTAAATATAAATGTGCAGCCGCAGATTTTTACCCTGCCGCCTGATTCTGAGTTAGCAATGGAATTAACCTATTCGTCTGGAGATAAATTCGGGGTGGCGCTTAAGGGTAAGTTAGAATTTCTGTGTGATAAGGAAAATCTGATATTTGAAGAAGGAGACAGCATTTATTGCACATGCGCGCAGAAGATTCAAAAGGTAAAAAATATCGGTGAGACTGAAGCTAAATTGCTCTGGATTGTTTTCCGTTATCCTTAAAATAAATTCAGGAGGTGTAGAAAATAATAAAAATGGGCATGGAAATATCTCGGTATGCAGAAAGAAGAAAATTCCTCAGGCTGGAAGACAATATTTTTATCCTCGGCTCTTTGAAGGCAAACCATGCGGATGAATTCAAGGCATTTACCAGAGACATAAGCGGAGGCGGGTTAATGTTTGAGACAGACAGGGATATTCCTGCAGGCAGCGAGCTTGAACTGGAGATATACCAGCCTTCAACCAGCGGCAAAAATATTATTTTCTCCGTGCATGTTGTTGCGAAAGCATCATGGACAAGAGGGATAGCAAAGGATAGCTTTGAGGAAGGAGAAAATAGGTATCAGGTGGGCGTGGAATTTTCAGAAATTAAGGAAGAAGACAGGCAGAGAATCGTTAATTTTGTGAATGGAAGCATGATATGACTTTTGCCCACAAATGTAAGCTCCACTTAACTTTTAGTTAAGTAGAAGTGCACAATATTTGACTGCGGGTGTAACATCCGCCTCAGGCGGAGGAGGCAATGTTGAGTAATAACAATGATGAGTTAAAAAAACTTTCACAGCAGGTTGCCGGGCTTGAAGCACAGTTGAGACATGCCCAGAAAATGGAGGCTGTCGGTACGCTGACAGGGGGGATAGCGCATGATTTTAATAATATCCTTACAGTAATAGTGGGCTATGCCGGCATATTGCAGATGAAAATGGGCAGAGACGACCCTCTGAGGGCCCATGTTGACCAGATACTTGCCTCATCAGAGAGGGCGGCGGCTCTTGTGAGGAGCCTCCTTACCTTCAGCAGAAAACAACTCTTATCGCTCCAGCCTGTTGATATAAATGAAATAATAAGAAAGGTGGAAGGGCTTTTGCGAAGGGTCATAGGAGAAGACATAGAGTTGAGGGTAATAACGCCCCCGCCTTCGGCGCCCCATCTTAATTTAAGAGAGGGGTTGGGGGAGTTAATTGTCCTGGCCGATGCAGGGCAGATGGAGCAGGCGCTGATGAATCTCGCAGCGAATGCCCGTGATGCGATGTCTGATGGCGGGTTGTTAACCATAGAGACAGGGCTTGTAGAATTTGATGAAGAATATGAGAAGGTCCATGGTTACGGCAAACCCGGAATGTATGCTCTTATATCAGTTACGGACAGCGGCTGCGGTATGGACGATGAAACCAGGCAGCGGATTTTTGAACCGTTCTTTACAACAAAGGAAGCAGGTAAAGGCACAGGGCTCGGCCTTTCAATAGTATACGGTATAATCAAACAGCATAATGGCTATATCAATTGTTACAGTGAACCCGGCAAAGGCACAACATTTAAGATATATCTGCCTATAGCCGCTGTTAATTCAGGGATGCGGATTGCGGATATTTCCGGTTCTGATGCGAGCGGAACAAAGTTGGCGCTGGCCGGCACAGAAACGGTGCTTGTGGCGGAAGACGAAGGTGATGTCAGGAAAATTGTTAAGGAGGTTCTGGAGGAATACGGTTATAATGTGATAGAGGCTGTTGACGGAGAAGATGCGATAAATAAATTTATGGATAATAAAGATAGAATTGGAGTTGTTTTCCTTGATATGATAATGCCTAAGATGAGCGGCGAAGAGGTTTATGAGATAATAAAGAAGATAAAGCCGGAGATGAAAGCGCTCTTTTCAAGCGGTTATCCTGCGGATTTTTTAAGCAGAAGGAGCATAGCAGGCGCAGCTAAAAGAGAGTTGAACTTTATTATAAAACCTATTTCACCTACTGAACTTTTAAAGAAAATAAGGGGACTGCTGGATAAAGATAGAAAAGAGTGAGCGCTATTTGGGAATGATGGAAAACTCAGAGCTGAACAAAAAACTTTGCGAAAATTTTTGTTCATATTATAAGCCTTCAAAAGACAGCGAACTCGCCTGTATGGGTTTTATCGTGATAAAAAAGTTAATTGAGAGCGGAAGGGAAATTCCATTTGATAAATCCGGACAGGTTTCAGATATTGCCGCAGGAGAAAAGCTTATCCGGAATATGTGCGCTTCATGCGCATTTTATGAGTCTGACTGCGACTTCATACTTCAAGAGGGAAAGGCCTTGCCCTGCGGCGGATTTATTTTATTAGAGCTCCTTATAGCCGGGCGCATTGTTACTATTGACGACGTCAAAAAAATAATCTAAACTCTTAAGTAAGACGCATGTCTATAATATCTTCTATTTCACTAACGACTATTCACTAATGTAAGGGGGAAACATGGAAAAGTTTTCAGTAAATGAGGTTATTGAACAGGCTGTTCAGGCAGAGAGGCTCGGCTATCAGTTTTACTCTTCAATGGCAAAGAAGTTTGAAAAGGATGAGGCCTTTAAAAAACTCTTTGAGACTCTTGCGCAAAAGGAACTGAGGCATGAAAAGACTTTTTCTGAATTGAAGGGGATAACAGGCGCCGAAGAACCTGAAGGGTGGGAAGAGGTATCGCAGTATCTCAGGGCTATTGTTGAATCGGAGTTCTTCCTGGGCAGAAATAAGTCCCTGCCTTCGCTTGAGCATGTAAAATCAATCGGCGCTGCAGTTAATTTTGCCCTGGGTTTTGAAAAAGAGACACTTCTCTATTTTTATGAGATAAGAAATGTAATTAAGGAAAAGGATATTGTTGATGAGATTATAAATGAAGAGAAGAGCCATATCATGTGGCTGAACAAGTTTAAGGGAAGTTTTGTGAAAAAGTAGGTTTAATCATGGGAACAACCTTTTCGCTCATTCTCGGGCTTCGCCCTCCGAGGTATTTTGCCTCACAACCCCCTTGTGTCCCCCTTAACAAAGGTTGTATGACTATCGGCAAAATAAAACCGCTCAAAGGCAATTCCCATGATTAACGAGGGTTATTGGTGAACAAGTGGACTATTCAATAAAGATAGGCGGTGAGGCAGGGCAGGGGATACAGACTGTCGGCGACACGCTTGCAAAGGTGTTCTCAAGGACAGGCTTTCATGTTTTTACCAATCAGGATTATGAATCCCGCGTAAGAGGCGGCCATAATTTCTATCAGATAAGGTTTTCGGATAAGCCCGTAATGGCTTCAAGGGAGAAGGTAGATATTCTTGTGGCCCTTGATAAAGAAAGCATTGAACGGCACGAAAAGGAACTGACCGCTATAGGCCAGATAATATATGACTCAACTGCGCTGAAACAGGAATTCGGAAATAATCCCCCCTCGCCCCCCTTTACTAAAGGGGGGATGGGGGGATTATCAGATAAATACTCCCATTTCCTTGACATTCCTTTCATTAAATTAGCCGTAGAAAGCGGAGGCAGCAAGATAATGGCAAATACGGTTGCGACAGGAGCAGTGCTTGGGATGCTCGGGATGGAACTCAGTATACTGCTTGGGATTATAAAAGATACATTCTGGAAAAAAGGCGAAGACGTCATAAAGGCAAATGTGAATGCTGCAATGGCAGGACATGATTTTGCCGTTAAGAATTGTATGCGGTGTTCTTTTTCTCCGGCAGTTGCCGACTCGCCATTGAAGCCTAAGATGCTGATAAGTTCGGTTGAGGCAATCGGGTTAGGCGCTATTGCTTCAGGATGCAAATTTTATTCTGCATATCCCATGACCCCTTCAACGGGCATTATGAATTATATTGCAGGCAAGGAAAAGGAATTCGGAATTATCGTGGAGCAGGCAGAGGACGAGATTGCTGCAATCAATATGGCGCTTGGCGCATCATTTGCCGGCGTCAGGTCAATGACAGGCACGGCAGGAGGAGGTTTTGCTTTAATGGTTGAGGGGCTTTCCCTTTCAGGCATGACCGAAACGCCTGTTGTTATAGCTCTCGGGCAAAGGCCTGCGCCTGCCACGGGACTTCCGACCAGGACAGAGCAGGGAGACCTCTTGTTTGCATTGCACACAGCGCATGGAGAATTTCCGAGAGTCATCTTTGCGCCCGGCACGCCTGAGCAGGCGTTTTATCTCACGAACAAGGCCTTTGAGCTTGCCGAGAAATATCAGATTCCGGCAATAATCATCTTTGACCAGTATCTTTCTGATTCGGAATGGACCTTTGAAGAATTTAATCTGGAGAAAATTAAATACACTGATTACAGGCTGCGCGGTGATGCATTCAAAAATCTTAAAGAGTATAAAAGACATACATATACGGATACAGGCGTATCGCCTATGGGAATTCCCGGAGATGCAGAACATCTTGTCATAACAGACAGCGATGAGCATGATGAGGAAGGGCATATTGTTGAGGATGCGGAGACCAGAATAAAAATGGTGGATAAAAGGCTGTTTAAAAAATTGCCTCTTATTAAGAAGGAGATGGAGCCGCCGACTCTTTACGGAGATAATAAGCCGGAAGTAATAATAGCAGGGTGGGGCTCTAATTATGGAATAATGAAAGAGGCGGTTGACGAATTATCACCCCCCCATCCTCCCCTTATCAAGGGGGGCAAGGGGGGTATTGCAATGCTTCATTTCAGCGAGATGTATCCTTTCCCATTAACTGATAAGTTTGATTATCTGAATATTCTTAAAAATGCAAAAATAACTATCTGCGTAGAAAATAATGCAACAGGCCAGTTTGCAAGGCTGATGAAAGCGGAAACAGGCTATTCATTCAATGGATTCATCAATAGATACGACGGCAGGCCGTTTACACTGGAAGAATTGGCGAGAGAAATTAAAAGCAGATTGTCATAGAAAAGGAGGCAGGGATGAATCGGAGGGATTTTATAAAGCTGGCGGCAATATCCGGTATAGGGCTTTCTATTCCAAGAAGTTTTGATTCGTTTATTGCTCCTGCCGAAGCAGCTGAAAAAATTGATCTTGCAGTTGCGCACGGCGTATCTCCTTCAAAGATTACAAGGGCCGCGATTAATGCAATGGGCGGGATGAAAAAGTTTGTATCAAAAGGCGATATTGTTGTTGTAAAGCCGAATATAGCCTGGGACCGAACGCCCGAGCAGGCAGGGGATACAAATCCTGAAGTCGTTGGAGTTGTAGTGCAGATGTGCTATGAGGCAGGCGCAAAAAAGGTAAAGGTATTTGACAGGCCGGTGAATGACCCCAGAAGGTGTTATGTCCAGAGTGGGATTGCCGATGCCGCAAAGGCAGCGGGCGCTGACGTCAGTTATGTTGACGAAAGAAAATTCAAGGAGATGAATATAAAGGGCGAGGCTTTGAAGTCATGGCCTCTTTATACCGAGGTATTTGAGGCTGATAAGGTGATTAACATTCCTATTGCAAAACATCACAGCCTCGCAAAGTTGACGATGTCAATGAAAAACTGGATGGGCGTGATGGGAGGCTCAAGGCGCACGATACATCAGAGGCTTGATGAGAGCCTTGTGGACCTTTCCATGGCTATTAAGCCCGCTCTTACCGTCCTTGATGCGGTGCGTATTCTAACGGCAAACGGCCCTCAGGGTGGAAGTCTCAGCGATGTGAAAAAAATGGATACGGTTATTGTCGGGGTTGACCAGGTTGCTGTGGACTCGTTTGGCGCCACTCTTTTTGGCATGAAAGGCAGCGACCTTGACTATGTGAAGATTGCGGATAAGATGGGACTCGGCAGAATGGACATTGCAAAATTAAAGGTAAAGAGGATGAATATATAAGTTGCAGAATCTGAGAAGGATTACTCAGGGGATATTCTTATTGCTGTTCCTTTTCCTCTTTTTGCAGACAGAGGCAAAAGGCAAGGATGAGCTTGGCTATCCGATAAAAATATTCCTTGATTTTGACCCGCTGATTTTTATAACCACAATCCTTTCAGCGCATACTGTCCAGAAGGCTTTTTATTTTTCTCTGGCGGTGATAGCTGCCACGATGCTTTTAGGAAGAGTGTTTTGCGGATGGGTATGCCCTCTTGGGACGCTGAATAATATTGCCGGTTCTTTCAGGAAAAAACATTCGGATAATATAAGTCTTAACTGGCACAGGACAAAATATTATATCCTGATGTTTCTTCTCGCAGCCTCTGTTTTTTCGCTTCAGCTTGCCGGCATTGTGGACCCGCTTTCTCTTCTCATAAGGTCGCTCTCTGTGAGTATCTATCCGGCATTCAATTACGGAACAAAGGCGGTGTTTGACGCCGTATATAACTCAGATATCAAGGGCCTGGTTGATATATCAGAGGCTGTTTATTCAGTATTTAAAAAAGGAATACTCTCCTTTCAACAGCCTTTTTACAACCAGAGCGCCTTCATAGGCATCCTGTTCCTTTTTATTCTCGGGATGAATCTTGCAGAAAAGAGATTCTGGTGCAGGTATCTATGCCCGCTCGGAGCCTTGCTCGGCCTCTTATCAAGATTTTCCATTCTTAAAAGAACAGTGAGCGAAGGATGCACTTCGTGCGGCGCGTGCGCTTCTGTATGTCAGGGTAATGCATCTCCTGATAAAAAGGAAGACTGGAAGGACACAGAGTGCTTTTATTGTTGGAACTGCGATGACGTATGCCCGCAGAACGCAGTCAGTTTTGGATTCCACCCCCCTATGTCCCCCGATAATATCGGGGGAATTACAGGGGGGTATGGCGGACTGGACCTTGGTAGAAGGAGGGTTCTTACGTCTCTGGTATCAGGTGTTGTCGCCGTGCCTCTTTTGCGCGCCAATCCCTTGTCCAAAGCAGAGGTTCCGAATCAGAAATTAATCCGGCCTCCGGGAGCGCTTGAGGAAAGAGAGTTTCTTAAAAGATGTGTCAAATGCGGTGAATGCATGAAGGTATGCATAACAAACGGGCTTCAGCCGACATTTCTTGAGGCAGGACTTGAAGGTATATGGTCTCCCCTGCTTATTCCCAAAATAGGATACTGCGAATACCGGTGCACGCTCTGCGGCCAGGTATGCCCGACAGGAGCGATAAAGAAATTGGACTTGAAAGAAAAGGCAAAGATTAAGATAGGGCTTGCTATGATTGACAAAAGCAGGTGCCTGCCTTATGCCCATGCAACGCCCTGCATAGTATGCGAGGAAGTATGCCCTACACCGAAGAAGGCGGTATGGTTTGATAGGGTAAGCGTAAAGGACAGAAATGGAAAGGAAAAAACAATTCAACAGCCGCGCGTGGACCTGGAGCTGTG
>MNVK01000037.1 GCA_001871685.1 Nitrospirae bacterium CG1_02_44_142 | reverse complement strand
ATATCTCGGACGTCTTGTTCTTAAGTTCTCTGACATTGGCGAATTTCATTGCACTCCTCCATGTGGCTATATTTGTAGCTACTATGTCATATTCCACGATTCCTGTCAATACGGTTTTATGTTAGAGGAGGTTCTCAAAGCAAACTCATTAACTGCAATTTTCGCAATCTCAGCAGAGAGGCAGCCTGACTTACTTTTTAATCTCCTTAAGCCGCTCTTTGACTTTGTTTTTCAGGGATTCGTCAGACGAAAGAGTAAGAAATTGCTGATAGTGGCTTTCTGCGGTCTGGCTGTCGCCTTCAGCCTCAAGCAGCATGGCATAATTCAAATGAGCCTCAGCGTAGGAGGGGTTCAGGGAGAGGGCCTTCTTATAAAAAAACGCTGCCTTCTTTCTGTCTCCAAGCATCTCATAAGTTACAGCCAGATTATTTATAGCCTCGTAATAATCCGGCTTAAGCTGAAGGGCCTTTTCATAAGCCTTAACCGCTTCTTTAAATTTGCCCTGATTTTTTAGCGCAAGTCCAAGGTGATTGTGCATTGCCGCATCGTCTGGTTTTTGACTAATTGCTTTTCTCAAGATGCTTTCAGCAGCCGAATAATTTTTGCCTTTTATCTGCTTTATCGCATCTTCATGAAGTTTCATTGTATCCATGCCTTTAGAAACAGGCGCCGGTGTTTGAGCCTGTGGAACTGCCGGAGGTTGAATGCTTGCGGGCTGCTGCTTTGGCTGAACCTCAACCACCTTTTTTGAAGGCTTTGCAAACAGTCTTGAGAGTGTTTTGTTTTTAGCCAGATAAATGCCTGCAAAAGAAGACAATGCAAGCACAGCAATGCCGATGATAATTACGGTCAAGAACTTCTTATCTGCGAACTGGTAAGCCTGGGTCTTTTTGAGCGGCGCTTTCTCAACCCTGGATTCATCTTCCGCTTTTTTGAGAGCCTTAAAAATTATGCTCATAGATATTCACTCCTTCAGGCAAAGAAAAATCAAAAACCGCATCTTTAATCCCTGTGTTCAGCTCTACATTCTTAAGCCGTATCTCAATCCTGTTTGAACGCATGTCATTTATTATAAAAGATTTTATAGGAAAGTCCTCATCGGAAGTTTCTATCTCAACGGAAACAATATTCCCCATAGGATTTTTAGGGACAAGAATCAGTTTTTTATTTTTTTGGGTTATGTTGAATTCTTCTTTTACATTTCCGAAACCGCTTAGCAGGGCCACAGGCGCCTGACCGTATGTCTGCCTGTTGAAAACGCTCTTGAACGCCTGTTTCTCAGCCTTTTTATATATCAGAATCTTATCGTTATTTATTATAATCTCCTGCGGCTTCTCGCCCTTGTATTGCCATCTCATCTTTGAAGGCCTCTTTATAAAAAGAACTCCTTTGTATGTGTCTGTTCTGCCAAGGTCTTTCATATAATTCTTCTGGACAAAGCCTGCTTTCATATCGCTTATATTCCTGTAAGCCTCCTGAATCCTTGCAGCCTCATCATCAGCAAAGACAGGCGACAGGTGACAGGTGACAGGTGACAGTATAAAAACTATAAAAAATAGTACTATACCTGAAACCTGAACCCTAAGACCTGAAACCTGTTCTTTGCTCATCTTTTCCTCCTCAGAAAATCTCTGGGCTTGCCTGCGCCTTTCGGAGAACCCACAAGCCCGTCTTCCTCCATCAGTTCCATGATGCGCGCAGCCCTGTTATAACCTATCTTAAGCCGCCTCTGTATTGACGATATAGACACCTCACCCGCAGACTCTGCATGTTCCACTGCCTTGTGATACAGCTCATCCCTCTCGGCAGAGGGCTCGTTATCCACGTGCTCCTCTATCTGTATATTTTCAAATATGGAATAGTCCGGCGCTCCCTGCGGCATGATAAAATCTGTAACGGCTTTTATCTCCTCTTCCGTGATGAGCGCGCCGTGTATGCGCATTATCTTTGTCCCCGGAAGCATGAAAAGCATATCGCCCTTGCCGAGAAGCTGTTCAGCGCCCTGCGCATCAAGTATCGTCCTTGAATCTATCCTCGTGGTTACCTGAAATGAAATCCTTGCCGGGAAATTAGCCTTAATAATCCCGGTAATCACATCAACCGAAGGCCTTTGTGTTGCAACAACCAGGTGTATGCCTGAGGCGCGCGCCATCTGCGCAAGCCTTGCTATGGAGTCCTCAACCTCGTTTGCAGAGGCAAACATCAGGTCTGCAAGCTCATCTATAAAGACAACGATATAAGGCAGCCGCTCGTCCTCTGAAACCAGTTTATTGTAGCTTTCTATATTCCTTGTGTTTTTCTCGGCAAGCCTTCTGTATCTATTCTCCATTTCAAAAACCATCTTCCTCAGCGCCTCTGCCGCCTCTTTCGGATTTGTTATAACAGGCGAGATGAGATGCGGTATGCCTTCATAGGCGGAAAGCTCAAGAAGTTTAGGGTCTATCATCAGCATCTTAACCTCTTTTGGAGACATCTTAAAAAGAATGCTCATAACCATAGAGTTTATAAATACGCTCTTGCCCGAACCTGTCGCTCCTGCAACAAGAAGATGCGGCATCTTCGCCAGGTCAGCAACAACAGGGACGCCGAATATGTCCTTACCCAGCGCCAGAGCAAGTCTTGAATGGCTCTTCATAAAGCCTTCGGAAGATATAATTTCTCTCAGGGACACTGTCTCCCGCGTCCTGTTAGGAACCTCAATCCCTATGGCTGACTTGCCTGAAATTGGAGACACCCTTACCCCATGAGACTTGAGCGCAAGCGCCAGGTCGTCTGACAGTGAGACAACCCTGTTTATCTTTACCCCGGGGGCCGGCTCAAACTCATACATTGTTACGATAGGCCCGGCCTGCACCTGTGTGATTTTACCCTCTACGCCAAAATCGAAAAGTTTCTGCACAAGCAGAGAAGAGCTTGTCAGAAGCTCATCCTTTGACGGCCTTATCCCTGAGTCATAGACATTAAGCAGTTCTAAAGAAGGCAGCGTATAGTCGCCTCTCTTGCCCGGCTTTACAACTTCATGCCCGAACAAAGGCATCGGCTGCTGGACAGAACCTGTTAGATAAGATTCATCCTGAATAATGTTCTCTTCAATCAGCGGCTCAGATACCTGTTCTTCTTCACCCGCCTCATTCTTTTCTCTCCTCAATGCAAGCGATACCAATGACACAGGGCTGAGAAGCACCACAGAAGACAGGAACACTGCCAGCGAAAAGATATATGCTCCGGGTATTGATAAAAGACTCATCATAAAATCAGAAATAAACATGCCGGTAACGCCTCCCGGATTACTCTCAATCTTAAGCTTAAATGTCGCCGACATGAGAGACAGAAGGATGGAAGAAGAGAGAACAAAAAGCAGAACGCCAATCAAATTCATCCTGCGGCCTTCTTTTCTGAGGAGTCTTTTAACGCCATACACAATTACAAACAACGGTATCGCAAAGGCTGATAGGCCTATAACCGCCAGCAAAACATCTGACATGTAAGCCCCTACTATGCCGCCGTAGTTCTTTGGAGAAGAACCGGTAAACGTAAACAGAGAGGGGTCCCATGTTTTATGAGTCGCAAGGCTCAGTCCGATGTAAATGCCGCCTAAGATTGAGACGATGCCCAGGACTTCGTCTTTTACCCTTTTTATCCTTTCAGCCATATCCCTCCAATGATTATAACTGCAAGCATGAATCTATAATACACAAAAATATCCAAAGCGTGTCCTGAAAAAACAAAGAAACCCCCATGTCAGAACTTCCACCCCCTGTGCCAGTAAAAGGCCATGACAAGCAAACCGAATCCTATACGGTAATACGCAAAGCCTGAAAAATTATGCCGCGAGACATACCTGAGAAACGACTTAATGACAATCAGTGCAAAGAAGAACGATGTAACGAATCCAACGGCAAAGAGCGGAATGTCCGATAGCGAAAGAGCGTGAAGGTTCGAAAGCAAATCGTACCCTGTTGCCGCAAACATGGTCGGAATAGCGAGAAAGAAGGAAAATTCTACGGCAACCAGCCTGTCAAATCCTATGATAAGTCCCCCCATGATCGTTGCCCCTGAACGCGAAACTCCAGGGAAGAGCGCCAGACACTGAGCGAACCCAACTCCTATTGCCTGTTTCAGTGTGACGTTATCAACATCCTTTACATGTGACCGGCGCTCCATCCTTTCAATTATCAAGATCGCAAGCCCTCCCGCAATGAGCGCCACCGCAACAGTAATCGGGTTGAAGAGGTAAGTCTTTATGGCCTTATGCGTCAGCAGGCCGATGAATGCGGCCGGAAGAAACGCAATGATAAGTTTGATTACAAGAGAGCGGGCCTCTTTACGTGTCGGAAGCCCTTTCATCACGCTGAAGATTTTTTCCCTGTAAAGCCATACGACCGAGAGAATCGCCCCCAACTGAATGAACACCTCAAAGACCTTTGCCTTTTCATCGCTAAAACCAAGAAGGTCTCCGGCAAGGATTAAATGTCCTGTGGATGAGACGGGGATGAACTCGGTTATGCCCTCCACAATCCCCAGAAAGAAGCCTTTTAGTAGAAGTATCAAATCCATAAGCGGCTGCTTACTTCCTGAACATTGCGTGGCACCTGACGCATAGGCCGAGAAGCCTGTTGGTCTGTTTCTGGACTCTGCCTGTATGATTTTTCTTTGCTGATTCCACGAGTATCTCCACCTCTTTATGAAACCTGTTATCTAAACTGACAAAAAGTTTGAAGCGTTCCTGATTTTTGGGAAGGGCTATTTTTTTGCCTTCCTTTACAGTTTTCTCAACTTCTTCCCTTACCCTGTGCACCTCTTCAAATGCAGGAGCAATCTTATCAAGCCGGTTTAATACAACAGCATCAATTGTTGTTTTAAAGGCTTTATCAAGGGCAGCCATCTCTTTGATGATAAGATTTTGCGGCGCCTCTTTATCAGCGCCCAAGGTAATGCTGTTTGAGGACATGGCAAGGGCTAAAACAACAACAAAAATTATTTGCCTGCTCATACTTATCCCTCCTTCCAAATCTTCTTATATCTCAAATATTATCGGAACTATCATGGGGCTCTTCTCCATCGTGTTCCTGAGATATTTCTTTAATACGCTTCGTATCTTGGACTTAACCAGAGACGGGTCTAACATTATCTCCTTGTCCAATACCTTCAGCGTCTCTGACACAAGGCTCCCGATATTATTAATGAGGTCCGGAACCGTATCTTCAAAGACAAAGCCTCTTGTGATTATATCCGGCCCGGAGACAAGCCTGCCTGTGAGTTTTTCAACTGCAATTATCACAAGCACAAGGCCGTCATATCCAAGCCTTCTCCTGTCGCGAAGAACCATGCCTTCAACATCTCCCACTCCCTTGCCGTCTATGAAAATTCTGCCGGAGTTGACCCTTCCGTTCTTTTTTGCGCCCTCGTCTGTTATTTCAAGTATCTCTCCGTCTTCAAGCATGAATATATTCTCTTTCGGGATGCCTGTCTTTTCTGCAAGCCTTGAGTGATACACAAGATGCCTGTACTCGCCGTGAACCGGCATAAAGTATTTTGGCCTCACCATATTAAGCATGAGTTTGAGCTCTTCCTTTGACGCATGGCCTGAGACGTGTATCTCTGAAACTTTTTCATATATAACATTTGCGCCTCTCTTGAAGAGATGGTTTATAATCCTTCCTATGGAACGCTCATTGCCCGGTATCACCTTTGCTGAGAGTATAACCGTGTCTCCTTCCTTTGCCTTTATCTGCTTGTGTTCATCCGTCGCTATCCTTGAAAGAACGCTCATCGGCTCGCCCTGACTGCCTGTTGTTATAATCACTACCTCTCTGTCTTCAAGCTTTTTTAAATCCTCAAGCCTGAGCCAGGTCTCTCTCGGTATCTGAAGATAACCGAGGTCCAGGGCTATCTGGGCGTTGGAGACCAGGCTCTTGCCGCAGAGTATTACCTTTCTTCCGAACTTCACTGCAACGTCAATCGCCTGCTGAATCCTGTGTATGTTTGAGGCAAAGGTCGCAATAATTATTCTTCCCTGTGATGCAGAGAAGATGTCCTCAAAGGCCCGCCGCACTTCTTTCTCGGAAAATGTATATCCGCCTTTTTCAGCATTCGTGCTGTCGGAAAGCATCAGGAGAGCGCCTTTCTCTCCGTATTCGGAAAACTTGTGGAAATCCATTAACTGCCCGTCAACAGGCGTCGGGTCCAGTTTGAAATCTCCGGTATGCACAACCTTTCCAATAGGCGTATCTATTCCCAAGCCCACACCGTCAACAATGCTGTGGGTTACACGAACAAACTCAACAGAAAAAACTCCGAGGTTCACCACATCCCTCGGCTTAACGGGAATGAGTGCGGCATTTTCAAGAAAATGTTCTTTGAGTTTTTCTCTGACAAGCCCAAGCGTGAGTGGAGTTCCGTAAACAGGCACATCAATCTCTTTCAAAAGAAAAGGGAGCGCTCCTGTGTGGTCTTCATGCCCGTGCGTGAGCACAACCCCTTTTATCTTGTCCTTATTTTCTATGAGGTAAGAAAAATCCGGGATGACAAAATCAACCCCGAGCATGTCCTCCTCAGGAAACATCAGCCCGGCATCTACAATAATGAGGTCATCGCCGTATTCCATGACAGTCATGTTGAGGCCTATCTCCTCAACACCGCCAAGAGGGATAATAGAGAGGATATTTTTCATAAGTTCAAATGCATAAGCACTTAGGAATCAATAATTACCAGAAATTCATCAGATGTCAGGATTGGTATCACATCAGAGATATAATCACCTTTGTTCCTGGTTATTATACAGTCTGCCTTTACCTGTAAAGCAGAATAATACTGCACCGCATCTTCAAAATCCCTGAAATCAGATGCAAGGGACAGGTCTATGACTTTCTCGTTGACAGGGGCAATGCTGAACACAATCCTTATCTTTTCAAGGGCTTTAAGGGCTTTCTCCCTGTTAATTCCCTTTGACAATAAATAGAAAAGCGTTGGAAAACTTAAAGCGCAAAGATAACCTTTAATATTTTTATCTTCAATTTCCTTAAATACTTTAGCTGCCGGATAATAGAAAGGATGGCGTTTTAAAAAGATATCGAGAACATAATTGATGTCGCATAGGACACTTTTCAAAGATACTTTTCCTCTATATGCTTTCTGTATTTCTTAAGCAGTTTACCTTTATCAGTCTTTGAAGAAAGTATGCCTGACACTTCAGATAGAACAGGCGACTCTATTATCTCTTTTTTCTTTTGGGGTGAGATGGACATGAAATAGTCAGCCACCATCTGCGAAAGGCTGATGTCCCTCGCACTCGCAATCTTTTTTGTATCTTTTATCAGCTTTTCATCAAGACGCAATGTCAATTTAGTATTCATCTTACCCTCTGACGTATATATTTTATATTCATATACGTCAAGATGTCAATTAGCGAATTATTTTCATCCCTTAATTACTCCCATCGGCCTTAATCTTGCAACCTTTTTTGATATGCCTGCTTTATGGACAACATCAACAACATCCGAGACGTCTTTATACGCCTCTGACATCTCCTCTGCAAGCGTCTCTCTTCCTGCAGAGCGGACTATTATTCCTTTGTCTTCCATTTCACGCCATATCGCCCTGCCCTTTGCCTTCTTTATTGCCTGATGCCTTGACATCACCCTTCCCGCGCCGTGACATGTTGAGCCGAATGTTTCGCTCATTGCCTTTTCTGTTCCTATCAATACAAAAGACGCCCTGCCCATATCGCCGGGTATCAAGACAGGCTGGCCTATTTGTTTATAAGCATCAGGCAAGTCCGGATGTCCCGGCGGAAAAGCCCGTGTTGCTCCTTTTCTGTGGACTATGAGTTTTTTCTTTCTGCCATTTACAATATGTTCTTCAACCTTCGCGATATTATGAGCCACGTCATATATCAGGCTCATCCCTAATTCCCTCGGAGTTGTACTGAAAAAACTCACAAACGCTTCTCTGGTCCAGTGCATTATGCACTGTCTGTTCGCCCAAGCATAATTTGCGGCAGCCCTCATCGCAGAGAGATAATCCTGAGCCTCGGGACTTCTATAAGGAGCGCAGGCAAGTTCCCTGTCGGGAAGTTCAATTTTGTATTTGCTGACAGCCCTCTCCATCACCTCAAGAAAATCCGTGCATACCTGATGCCCGAACCCGCGCGAACCTGTATGTATCATCACAGTAACCTGCCCTTCAAACAGGCCGATTGCATTGACGGCTTTTTCATCGTATATCTCATCCACATACTGGATTTCAAGGAAATGATTGCCGGAGCCCAGAGTCCCCTGCTGCGCCCTGCCTCTCTCATAAGCCTTTTTGCTTATGAGGTCAGGGTCTGCGCCGTCAATGCACCCTCCTGATTCAATCCTTTCAAGGTCTGACATCTCTCCGTATCCCTCTTCCACGGCCCAGCGGGCGCCATTCAGCATCAATCTTCTTTCGCTGTCAGGCGTAAGCCGTATCTTGCCCTTTGAACCGACTCCTGAAGGGATTTCATTATAAAGTATTCCGATAAGCTCTTTTAATTTCGGCGCAACATCATTTTTCATCAGGTTGGTTCTTAAGAGGCGCACACCGCAATTTATGTCATAGCCCACGCCTCCAGGCGAGACTATACCTTCATCTAAGTCAAATGCCGCCACCCCGCCTATTGCAAACCCGTATCCCATATGGATGTCAGGCATTGCCATAGACGCATTTACAATGCCCGGCAGTGTTGCAACATTTGCAACCTGGTCAATACACTGGGGTTCAAGGTCTTTTTCAAGGATTTCATCAACATAAATAATTCCCCTGACCCTCATCCCCGGCTTGTAGTCTGAGGGAACTTCTACCCTTGTTTCATCAAGCCTTTTAAGTTTTTCTGGAAGCATAAAATCAGTATCCTCGGTACAAAAAAGTTCTTTTATAAATTATTCTTTCATGCGTCTTTTCTGTTTTTTGTAAAACATCAAGAACTCCTTTGGAGAAAAGACCTTAATTCCCAAGCATAGTTCAGCAGGGAAATGCTTTTGATTTCCCGTGACAAGACATACAGCTTTACTTGCAATGGCTGTTTCAATGAATGGTTCGTCGTCAGAATCAGGAAGCGAATTGGCCAGAGGAGAAGGCGCCGCCGTCTGTCCGCGATACTCAATATAGTCAAGAAGCGCATCCACTTTTTCTTCTTCAAACTTAAACTTAGGCCGGCGTATAACTTCATTATACTCCGAAAGAATACGGGCATCAAAAGAAAGCGTCAGTTCGCCGGATGAAACCATGCGGACGATTTCTCCGCAAACCCCGAACGGCGACAAAAGACCGGCAACAAGGACATTTGTGTCAAGCACAATGTTCATCGTGAGCGCTTTTTACGGACAGCTTTTATCTCGGCGTTAATCTCATCCATAGAAATCTTGTCGGTTCCACGCTCTACCGAACTGCGCTGAAGAGAGACAACCGCTTCAACTGCGCGGGACTGACGAAATGCCGCGAGCGATTCCTCAAGGTTTTTTTCGGTTATTGCCGCAAGGATGGCTATGGGCCGTCCATTGCTTGTAACAACCATTTCCCTTTCCCCGGGAAGCTCTTTCCATATCTGCGCTGATTTGCCTCTTAAATCCCTAACGCTCAAAAATTTCATAGTCTTGTCCCCCATTTGTGTATTATATTATGTACACAAACGTCACCCGATGTCAAATCGGTTTTTATATATCAAAAATA
>MNVK01000105.1 GCA_001871685.1 Nitrospirae bacterium CG1_02_44_142 | reverse complement strand
ATAAAAACCTGTCGGGGGATACAGAAGTTTATGCGGCGCGGGTTTGAAGCTTGCGCCCAAGAGTGGAAACTGATCTGTGCTACGCATAATCTCTTGAAGTTATGGCGCAGCGGCAAAATGGTGTTTAATGGAAACTAAAATGGACCAAATGGGAATCCATTTTCTTGCTCAACGAGCAAGTGAGGACGACGAGATGATATCTGTAAGTTTTGTCAGGGGGAAATATCCCTCAAATTTGGGGGAGTTGCTCATTTGAAAAATGTTCGTGCAACAGACTCTTTACCCATGCTCAAATAAATAGTTGGCGGCTTGATAATAGCTGATAGCCTCATCCAGCAGGTTCCCGTCTGGCGGCAATTCTTTTATCTCACCGCTGCGCCTGTCGAATTGATAGACTGTGCCTTTTTTCTTTATATCAAGTACCGCAAGCCTGTTATTCTTTACATAGCCGAGCTTCTGATACGTTCCAATGAGCGCCCTTTCCTGTTCCGGCTGCATCTTCAGAATATCCTTGCCGAAAAATTTAGTCTTATAACTGAAGTTTAAAAGTCCTAAAACAGTAGGAGCAATATCTATCTGGCTCGCCAGCTTATCTATCCTCTGCGGTCTAAAATGCGATGGGGAATAGATGAGAAGGGGGATTTCATACCGGTTAACAGGCAGTGACGCCTTTCCCGCGGAGCCGGCGCAGTGGTCGGCTACTATGACAAAGACTGTATCTTTAAACCAGGCTTCTTTCTGTGCGTCGTTGATGAGCTTCCCGATGGCATAGTCTGAATATTTTACCGCGCCATTTCTTCCGGAATGGGATGGGATATCTATCCTGCCTTCAGGATATGTATATGGCCTATGGTTGGAGGTTGTCATGATGAGCGCAAAGAAAGGTTTGTTGTTTTTGTAAGACTTGCTGAACTCTTTGACGGCTTTATTAAACAGGTCCTCATCGCTTACTCCCCAGGCATTCTCAAAAACAATTTCGTTCCTGTCAAGGTCTGTCCTGTCAATTACATTGAATCCATTATGGCTGAAAAAGTAATTCATGTTGTCGAAATATCCGTAACCGCCGTAAATAAACATAGTATCATAGCCCCTGTTCTTCATAATCAAGCCCCACGAGAACATATTCTCGTTGTTGGGACGTTTTACGATAGACCTGCCGGGAGTCGGCGGAACCGACAGGGTAACGGCTTCAAGCCCGCGGTCGGTCCTTGTTCCTGTGGCATGCATGTTAGTAAACAAGAGGCTTTCCTTTGCAAGCCTGTCAAGGGCCGGGGTAAGATTATTCTTGTTGCCGAAAACTCCGAGGAACTCTGAGCTCAGGCTTTCCTCAACTATTACCACCACATTGAGTCTTTTTTCTTCGCCTGCATTTTTAATCTCTCTTGTAACATCGAAAATATTGTCATTGACAAAATAGTTATTACTCTCCTTCAGGAGGAATCTTGCTTTTTGGAAGACTGTCCTGTTGTCTCTTGTTGCATAAAATGTCTCGTAGTTTATCTTGTTGTTCTTGAATGCCGCAAAGAGGCTGTAGACGCCGTTGGCAGACAGCTCATTTGCATAGTTGTTGGCGGATATTTTGGCGAAACCCAAATCAACAAAGGCATATGAAAGTACCGGAACAGCCATGAATACCAGGCCGCTCTTTATTCTCTGCTTTAGGCTGCTCTTTGCCGATATAGACAAATCAAGCAGTTTCCTGAGAGACATAAAGGCCGTCAGTGATATAACTGCGATTGCGGTCAATATAGCGGGCATGGGATAAGATTCCCTAATATTTTTTACGACTTCCCTTGTATAGATGAGATAGTCCACAGCAATGAAATTGAACCTTACGCCGAATTCATCAAAGAAAAAGTATTCTGAAACGCCGTTGAAAAAAAGCAGATACAGAATAACGAAAGATGAAAAATAGATAAAAGGCTTATGAAGCCTGCTTTGATAAATTTTGTCGGGGACAACAATAAGGTAAAGAACCAGAGGAAGTGAAAAATAGGCTGCCGCAACAATATCAAAGAAGAGGCCTACACCATAAATCTTAATTAAAAGCAAAGGGGTCAAATCAATAATAGGCAGCGATTTAACAAGCAGAATCGTCCTCGTTATAAAGGACAGCGCTGTGAATACAGCAAAGAACAAATACACGCAGGCAAAGCGGCTCTTAGAAAAAAATTGCTTTAAAAATATAGCGTTCAAAACTTACTTAACCTTCATTTTTCTTGCTTGTTAAAGTTTAACTGAAATATAAGAAATCTGTCCACCTTATAATGGAGATTAAGTTCCAACCACCAGCACAGGGCAGGGGGCATTGTGGATGACCTTTTCAATTGTATTGCCGCCGAAGATTTTTAACAGGGGATTTTTCTTCTTCCGAGAACCGAGAATAATGAGGTCGCATCTTTCCTCTTCAGCAACTTCAATTATCTTCTCATGAGTCTTGCCTTCTTCAAGCCTCGTTTTAATGAGCATTCTTTCAGCCTTTGCAATATTCTGAAACTCTGATATCGCTCTCTCCCCTCCGCTGTCAAGGACATCTCCGATATTCTTGATGCAAGTAAGGTTAAGCTCTCCCTCATTCGGAGGGATAACTTTAACGACTGTTACCCAACACTGCTCGTCTCCTGCAAGCTTCAGCCCCTCGGCAAGAACATTCTTTGACCCGTTTACAGCAATTAAAACCTTTCTATATCCCTTCATCTGAAAAACACCTCTTTTAACTCCCCCTCGCCCCCTCTTAATAACCCCACCCAGCCTCCCCTTAATTTAAGGGGAGGTGTGGAGGGGTTAAGGGGGAGTTATTTTATTTCACCACAAGCACAGGACATTTGGCATTCATAATAACCCTCTCTGTTGTGCTCCCCATAATCGCCTTGTTCACCCCGCGCCAGCCGTATGTTCCGATGACAATGAGGTCGTTTTTCAGGCCTGATGATACCTTGACTATCTCTTCCGAAGGGCTGCCCTCTCTAATTTCTGTTTTGACTGTAATACCCTGCTCAGATGCGAAAGACTTAGCGGCGTCAAGTATCTTTTCCGCTTCCTGCATCATGCTCTTTCGTATTGATGAGGTCATGAAGAACTCCACCATCTCCTCATACCTGGGCATTGAATAGAGAACTGTAACCTCAGAAGAGTCTATTTTTGACAACTGACAGGCTCTTTTAAGCGCGTTCTTGCTGAATGCGGAGCCGTCAAAAGGGACGAGAATAGATTTATAGCTGCCTGTGCATTCCGTGCATGGTTTCTTCACCACTAAGACATCAATCTTTGAATTTACTATCACACGGGAGGTCACACTGCCCATAAGCAGCCTGTTGAGTCCGCGCCTGCCGTAGGTCCCCATGACGATGAGGTCTGCGTTCTTCCCTTCAGCAACATCCAGAATAACCTCAGGCGGTTCTCCTTCGCAGAGGAGAGAAGTAACTTCTATACCGAACTCCGAGACTATTTTCTCTTTTGTCTCCTGACAGAGTTTTCCGCCGATTTTCAGACGCTTCTCCTGCTGTTCCGGAGCAATGCCGAATTCCTCGGTATCAAAGAAGACCGCGTGGGCCAGGAATAGTTTGCCGCCGTGACTCCTAACCCAATTGGCAGCCTCAATCAGCGCTGCCTTGCTGTATTTAGAATCGTCATAGCCGACTAATAATGTTTTATACATGATTAATGCGCGCCTCCCTTTCTGAATATCATACCCACGCCAAAACCCGCAGCCAGCGCCACAATTATGGATATGATTCCGTACAATGCTCCTTTGTTTTTTGCCATATCGGCGAGGAACTTTATACCACCTACTTGTTCTACTCTTACCTGGGTCATTGCTGTTTCAATAACCCTTTTATCCTTGACTGCATACACCGTAACCGTATAATCTCCGGGAACCGCCTGATACGGCCAGCTTAAGCTTATATGATAATTCTGTTTCCCATCCTTTTCGGCTACTGAAATATCTCCGTGAGAAATGGAATAAAGCCTTGAGGACTCTTTGAATCTTACAAACTCGTCAAACCACCTCGCCTTTTCTTCAGGATTTGAGACAGGCGCTATCTCCGCATGCCTCTCCAGAGCAGAATATCCAAGAAGATACCTGCCCATTTCTTCCTCATCAAGAAGGCCCTCCAGCTTCTTTGTACTGCGCATGAAATAAAGCGCCGGGGTATTTTCAAATTTTAATTCTCCTACATTCATCCACAAAAACCCTGCCGCCTTTCCCTTTTTTCTTAAGGACTGACGCCCTTCCGGAGAGGCTATTTTAATAATGAGGTCTGCGCCTGCGGCTGAGACGCCGCTTACAGCGACCTCGCTTCCGTGATAGGAGAAGTCTATTGAGATATGGTCGTGATTTGTGTTAATCGTAAGCTCTGCAGATGAAGAAGAGCAGAAGAGCAGCAGTGCGGCAGTGCAGCAGAGTGAAAGGAACCCCGCAATTTTGAATCTTGAATCTTGAATTTTGAATTTTTTCATCAGTGTCCTCCTGCCTGCGATAAAAGCAGCGACGGCGTCATAGTAAGTTCAAAGATTATCTTTACGGTAACAACAAGCACGATAACCGCAAGGAGAATCTTTAATTGTTCGCCTTTTAATTTCCTTCCAAAAACTGTTCCAATCTGTGCGCCTATTGTAGAACCTAAAAGCAGCAGCACAGCAAGCGTGAAATCCACTGTGTGGTTTGTGTAGGCCTGAAGAAATGTAACCTCAATACAGTTGAAGAGAATCTGGAAAAGACTCGTGCCTACGACAACGTGCATCGGCATCCTAAGAATATAGACCATGACCGGCACCATCAGGAAGCCGCCGCCCACACCCATGATAGCGGCAAGGACCCCGACAAAGCCGCCAAAGATAATCGGTATTAAGGCAGAATGGGTAACTCCTGATTTTTCGTAATGTGTCTGAAGCGGCAGAGACTTGAGTAAACGGGCAATTGCAGATTCTCTTGAGGGGGATTCCGTAAGGGGGACATCGTCCCCCTTACGAGCTTTCTTCATGCTCTGAATGCTCTCAATAAACATATATGCTCCCACAATCCCAAGCATCAGCACATAGGTCATTTTTATAACAAAGTCGGCATTCCCCATCGCCCTGAGAATTTTTATGCCTTGAACGCCGAAGAGACCGCCGATGAAACCGCCGATGAGTAAGTGAAACCCCATTTTAAAATCCACGTTGCCGACCTTCCAGTGGGCATACGTTCCCGAAGTGGAAGCAGCGACAATCTGGTTAGAGTCAGTTGCAGCTGCAACTGTTGCAGGAATGCCTAACATAATAAGGAGCGGGGTCATCAGAAAGCCGCCGCCAACTCCAAACAGCCCTGATAGCAGGCCTACCACCAATCCAAGCCCGATAGGGATGATAATGTTAATACTTGTTAATGCTACGGGTAAATACAGATACATTCAGACAACCTCCCTTTATTAAATTTATGCGTGCTGCAATTCCTGTTTTGCTATAGTCACTACAGGCCGTAAGGCGGTTTTTACAAGTCTCTGCAGTTCTCTTGCAGACATCTTTCCGTTTTTCGTGATGCTCGGGCTTAAAAGCACCATGTCAACAGCAGTTTTATTCTTAAGAAAACCGCTTATAGCCCCGACAATGCCGTCTTGTGCTGTTTGCAGATTCGCCTCAATGCCCGATGTTTTACACTGTTCAATCATGCGGTTTGATTGTCCTTCCGGATTTTCTCTCCGCATAACTTCCCTTGCAGTCTCATACTCGCCTTCCTCTGCAAAGGCTACGGCAGTCATGATGTCTTCAAACCTTTCTTCAAGTTTCTCCTTGTTAACCAGCAGTATCGTAATGCCTTCCTCAAGGGTCTTTGCGAGGTCAATTGCATAGGTCAAACCCTCATCACGATCCTCGTTTTGATAGGTAACGAATAAAAGCTGTTTTTTCACCGCGGCTCCCTCCTTCCATTGATTCTCAGGGATTATTAAGCATAAGGGATGCCAGATGTAACACCTTGATAAATAAGGCTAAATTAACGAGTCAGGGGATTGTGTTTAGAATATGAACTGTTGGGACGATGCAGAGACTAAAAGATAACTCCTTGAATTAAAAAGATATTCCTGACAAAAATGGAAATGCGACTATGCGTTTAGAATATGAACAGTGTAAACACTATTCTTCCTTTAATATCTTCCAGAGGCTCGTTCTTGATATGCCAAGCGCTTCAGCAGCCTTTGAGCGGTTACCTCCGAGCATCTTCACGACCTTTTCAACATACTCTTTGACAAGCTCGTCAATAGTCAGAACCTGGTCTGGATCAATAGTGTCAATCTGGAGAACACGGATTGCTCGCGGCAGGCTTTCAGGCGTGATAAGTCCGCTTTTTTCAAGTATGATTGCCCTCTCGATTATATTTTCAAGCTCCCTGGCATTGCCGGGGAAACTGTAGTTCATGAGAATATGTATTGCATCATCAGTAAGTCCGGCAATCTTTTTGCTGGACTTCGGAAGGTGTTTTTTGAGAAAGAAAGAACTGAGAGGCTTGATGTCGTCTATTCTCTCCCTCAACGGAGGAATATATATTTCCATTATGTTGAGCCGGTAATAAAGGTCTTCCCTGAATCTGCCTTCCGAGATAAGCCTTTTAACATTCTGGTTCGTGGCGGCAATAAACCGCACATCCACCTTGATAGGCCTTGTGCCTCCAACCCGATAGAATTCGCCCTCTTCAACGACTTTGAGAAGTTTTGCCTGAAGGTTGGTGGGCAGTTCCGCGATTTCGTCAAGAAACAGCGTGCCTGTGTCCGCAATCTCAACAAGCCCCTGCTTTGTTGATACCGCGCCTGTAAAAGCTCCTTTTTCGTAACCAAATAGTTCGCTTGCAAGCAGTTCTTCCGTGAAAGTCGCGCAGTTGATAGACAGAAAGGGCATATTTTGCCGCTTGCCGGTAAAGTGGATTGCTTTTGCGATGAGGCTTTTGCCCACGCCTGTCTCACCAGTCAGGAGAATATTGACATCCGAACCTTTCAGTTCATCCACGGTCTCAAGGATGCGCCTCATACCTTCGCTCTTGGCGATAATGGAAATCTTCTTATCCATGCCGACAAAGGTGCGTAAGGCGATGTTTTCCTTCTTCATGGTTCTCTGCTGGAATATCTTCCCGGCTTTCAGCAGCAGTTCATCAAGGTCAAAGGGCTTGGTAATATAATCAACAGCGCCTTTTTTCATAGCTTCAACCGCTGAACTGATACTGCCGAACCCGGTAATGATAATCACTTCTGTTTCAGGATGATGGGCTCTTACTTTATCAAGCAGTTCTATCCCGCTCATGCCCGGCATTTTAATGTCGGTGATAAGGGCGTCAAAATGGTCTTTCTCTATCATCCGAAGGGCCTCGGTTCCGTTTCTGGAAGAAGCAACCTTATAACCCTCTTCCTGAAGGGTGTCAACAATATTGTTGAGCGTAATCTCTTCGTCTTCAGCTACGAGTATTTTAAACGCCATAATAATAATTCCTTTCATGCCGCAAAACGCTGTCAATCATACGCTGCCTGCTGACCTGGGCAGTGTGATGATGAATGTCGTCCCGCGCCCTTCTGCACTTTCAACTGTTATCTCACCGTTGTGTTTCTGAATTATATTAAATACTACTGCAAGTCCTAATCCGGTGCCTTTGTCTTTTGTTGTATAGAAGGGCTCAAAGATTTTCTCTGCCGCCTCTCTTAAAATGCCTCTGCCGGTATCGGACACCCTAATCGTAACCTTAGCGTCATCTTCAACAGCCATTACAGTAATATCTCCCTCTTCTGAAACAGCATCTATGGCATTGGAGATGAGATTGATGAAAACCCTCTCCATCTGCTCCTGGTCTGCGTAGATGACAATTTCTTCTGGATGGAACTCAAGATGAAACCTGATACTGTCAACAGGCATTGAAAGTCCGATATGTTTATAGACCCCGTTTACAAGGCTGCGCAATTCAATCGGCCTGAAATTGGGCTCTCTTCCCCGTGCAAATTCCAGGAGGTCGCTCACAATGCTTTTAACCCGCATGGTCTGCCCGAATATATCATCAAGCCCCTTTTTTATAAATACAGGGCACTCACCTTCTGATTTTTTCAACAGCCTCTGCGCAGTCGTATAGATATTATTCAGGGGGTTGTTGAGCTCATGCGCAACGCCGGATGCAAGAGTGCCAATCGCCGCAAGCTTTTTACTCTGTATCAACTCCTTTTCCCTCTGGGCAAGCTGTTCTTCCATTGTATTGAACTTTTCTATAAGTGTCTCAACCTCGTCATGGGAAGCCCATTTTCTGGCCGGGACAGGCATTTTCAAGAAGTTGCCTGCTCCAGTTTTTTCCACAACATTTGTCAATAACTGCAAACGCCTTACAACATTTCTTGTTATAAACAAAATTGTCCCAACCCCGACAGCAACAAAGAGCAGGAAAAAAATCAGTATGCCGATGCGGGACAAACGAATAAAGTTGTCCACATTCTCTCTGGCCTTTTTATCCAGTTCCTTTGAAACCATAAGGATGTTTTCGCCTGTCTTTCTGAGGGAATTTATTTCCGTATCAAGCTCATTCAGCCAGATTATAAGTCTGTGGTCGGATTTTAACGAAAAGTTCTTTTGCAAATAATTTACATCGTCCAAAGGCTTATCCAGGAAATTGGATTCTATTAACCCGCTTACCTCTTGATAAGAAGAGAATTTATTTTTCAATTGCGAGGATTCGCCCGATATATTTTTGACCAATAACTCAATCCTGCTAAACTGCCCGCGATATTCCCTGATAAGATTCTTAAGAGAAAGCGTCCATCCCGTCTTGTTTGTCTGAACACCGTCAAGTATCCTATCCATTTCGCCAAGGTATTCATGAATAGCTTTTGATTCGTCTGTTGCCTTTGTCGGCGCATAGAGAAAATAATTTTTCTCATGCCGTCTGATCTGCAGGGATTTGCTCCTTATCGTGTCTGTCAGCTCAAGAAAGGTTGTCTCTTTTTTTATCTCAACAAAATTAAGATACAAAAAGACTGAAAGCAGCGCAATTATAAATGCGCTCATAAGGAAACTTAGAACAATCTTTTTCTGGAGCGACATATAAGGCTATATTATCACCAACAGATTGAAAAATGAAAATGCCCTCTTCGGACAGGCGTGCATATAAGTATTCTTTCGGAAAATCGGGGAAACTGGAAACACTACAGAAAGATTAAGGGAGCGGTTGCGCTTTACGGCATTTTTTCGTATGATATTTTTAATTGATTCAAAGAAAAAAGGATGGATAGAAAATGGAATATCTCCTTGTAAAATTTCAGGAGTCACGAGGGGTTATTATCGACGGCGCCAGCGAAGGCATGACCAATGAGGCGCTGGAGCTTGAGACTGGGTTCCACTCCGTGACGCTTGAACCGCCCCCGGACTTCACCCCTGAACTGCATGAGTTTATATTAAGAAAAACCTCTGTCATCTCTCCGAGAGTAATCAGCTTTGAAAAAATATAGGCTGAATAAGTATTTCTTCCCTGCGCTTATCGCTGCGCTTTTCTTCCTCAGTTCCTGCGCGCATTATCAGAAAAACCTGCCGCTGGCAGACATACATCAGAACGAACCCTACTCCTTTGACGCCTTCAACCAGCCATCCGATGCGGACGAGACCTTTGTGATACTCGCATTTTCAGGAGGCGGAACCCGTGCAGCAGCCTTTTCCTACGGCGTGCTTGAAGAAATGAAGAATACCCGCCTTCCGGGATTGAACAAGACCCTTCTTGATGAAGCGGATATCGTCTCTACAGTTTCGGGCGGTTCTTTTACCGGAGCATATTATGCGCTTTTCGGTCCAAGGATATTTGACGACTTTAAAGAAAAGTTCCTCTACCGCAATATCCAGAAGGAACTCGCGCTCGCACTCATGAATCCCGTAAACTGGCTGCGCCTTTCATCTCCTTATTTCAGCCGCATTGACCTTGCCGCGGAACTTTATGACAGAACAATATTTGAAGCCGGCGCCTTCAAGTCATTGGCTGACAGGAAAAAACGGCCGTTCCTCATTATAAATGCAACTAACCTTTATCAGGGCAGCCGCTTTGAATTCACAGGAGCCCAGTTCAACTATATCGGTTCTGATATTCTTTCCTATCCGATAGCCAGAGCCGTAGCTGCCTCCTCGGCATTTCCCTTT
>MNVK01000074.1 GCA_001871685.1 Nitrospirae bacterium CG1_02_44_142 | reverse complement strand
CGAGCCGTTGTTATCACCCTCGTTGACCAAATCCTCACCGCCAAAAAGAAAGACCCCAATGCGGACATTTCCGCCCTCGAAAAACAGATCGACGAAATGGTCTATGCCCTCTATGGTTTAACAGACGAGGAGATTGAGATTGTGGAGGGGAAGAAGTAAAAGGGTAGGAAGCAAACAAAGTTTGTTATGATATATCAATAATACATTTTTATTAAAAGCGCTCAAAGGAGGGTTGAATATGAAAGAGCTTACTAACAGAATAGTTTGTGACCCAAAGATATGCAGCGGCAAACCCTGCATAAGAGGTACAAGAATTCCTGTTCATATAATACTTGATCTTCTTGCGGCTGGTGAAAGTTTCAAGGGAATTAAAAAAGCATATCCGAATGTTACTGATGAAGACATAAGGGCGTGTCTGAATTACGCTTCTATTCTTGCAGATGAAGAGGCCGGGGTTCCTGCGTGAAACTATTTGCCAACGAAAATCTCTTTGAACCTATTATTAATTACCTGAGGAAAACTGGTCACGATGTGCTCAGCGTCAGGGAAGGATTTTCTGGTATTTCTGACGATGAGGTTTATAAACGGGCATGTAGAGAAAAGTTGGTGATTATTACTATGGATAAGGATTTTTCAAGGATATTCCGATTCCCGCCCGATAAATGCGCCGGTATTATTGTGGTTAAAATTTACAAGCGCACAGTCGAGGAAACTTTGGAGTTATTTAAGAGGCATTATGTGAGCATTGGGGAAAAAGACATCAGTAAGAATCTTGTGATTATAACTGCCGATGGTGTGCGCATACACAGAACAACAAAACAGCAAAATGAGGAAAGTTAAGTTATGCACTGGAGAGAAAAATTAATTATCGCTCTTGATGTCCCTGATTCCGAATATGCTCTTGAACTTGTTGATAAATTCGGAGAGCAGATAGAGATATACAAGGTCGGGCTGGAGCTTTTTACGTCAGCCGGGCCAAGGATTATAAAAGAGCTTCACAAGAGGAATAAAAGGGTTTTCCTGGACCTCAAATTTCACGACATTCCCAATACTGTTTCAAAGGCTGCTGTTGCCGCCGCGAGGCTTGGTGTATACATGTTCAATGTCCATGCCTCAGGCGGGTTTGATATGATGAAGATGTGCAGGGACTCTGTGGTTGAACTCTGTCTTAAAGAGAATCTGCAAAAGCCCAAGATTCTCGGCGTTACTGTTCTGACAAGCATGGCGCAGCAGGCTTTAAAAGACGAACTCGGAATCCAGCACAGCTTGAATACACATGTGAGGCATCTTTCTGCGCTTGCGCTCAAGGCTGGACTGGATGGTGTTGTCGCATCAGGGCATGAGGCGTCAAAGATAAAAAATCACTGCGGCAAGGGATTTATTATTGTTACGCCGGGCATAAGGCCGTCATGGCATCCTCCCGATGACCAGCACAGGACCATGACTCCGAAGCAGGCGTTGAGAGAAGGCGCTGACTATATAGTCATGGGAAGGTCAATCCTAAATTACAGCGACCCGCTCAGGGCGATAGAATTGGTTTCTTTAGAGATGCTCACGGCATAGCCAAGTTTTAAGTCTTGCTTATGAGTCATTCAAAATAAGTTAAAATAGCAGGATGATAAAGCCTGCTAAAAAAGATTTCCTGTTATCTGCAAATGCCGGAAGCATCTCTCCGGTTTACTGGGAAATACCTTATTCTCCTGCGCATCAGGTTTATGAATCTTTCATATCTCCAAACAGCTTTCTTCTTGAGAGTGTAAAAGGGCCTGAAAATATTGCCCGCTATTCTTTCATAGGTTTTGCTCCATACTTAACATTCAAGGTAAAGGATGGCGCTGTAGAGATAAACACTAAAGACAAAAGGGCTGTATCTTCCGCTAATCCGCTTGCCAGACTTAAATCGCTTGTTGATGCGTACAGGCAGGCTCCCCTGAAAGCGCTTCCTCCTTTTCAGGGAGGTGCGGTTGGCTTGCTGAGTTATGACTTTGTCCGGTATCTTGAGAAGCTTCCAAAAACAACAAAAGACGACCTTAAAATTCCTGATGCTCATTTTTTTATGATTGATAAGCTGATTGCATTTGACCACAAAAAGAAAAAGGCATGGATAATTGTCTGCCCCGGGACCCGGGATACGGAATTGGGTTATGGAGATGTGGATGTTGACTGGGCTGAAAAATATGATGAAGCGGAAGATGAAATTCAAAAAATAAGCGTCAGAGTGTCAGAGTGTCAAAGTTCAAAAGAAAACCTACCTCCCCCATCCCCTCCTTGGCAAGGAGGGGACAAAGGGGAGGTGCAAGGGGAGGATAGGAGGGGTAGTATCTCCTCACTAAAGCACGGTTTATCCAAGGAACAATACATGGGCATGGTAAAAAGAGCAAAAGAATATATCGCTGCCGGAGATATTTTTCAGATAAATCTTTCGCTCAGGGTTTCGGCTGAAATCGGCAAGACAAATCCATGGAGTCTTTATAAAATACTCCGTTCAATCAATCCGTCTCCGTTTGCGGGTTATATTGATTTCGGCGATTATCAGATAGTTAGTTCTTCCCCTGAAAGGTTGTTAAAGATAAGCGGCGGTGTAATTGAGACCAGGCCGATAGCCGGCACGAGACCGAGAGGCGGGGATATAAAAGAAGATGAGCTCATGCGGACGGAGCTTCTTCTGAATGAGAAGGAGAGGGCGGAACACATTATGCTCATTGACCTTGAAAGGAATGATATCGGGAGGGTTTCCGATTACGGAAGCGTTCATGTGAATGAGCTTATGATAACAGAGGACTATTCCCATGTAATACATATCGTCTCCAATGTAAAGGGCAAGCTCGCTTCAGAGAAAACGTGTTTTAACGCGATAAAAGCGGCATTTCCGGGCGGGACAATAACAGGCGTTCCTAAAGTCCGGTGCATGGAGATAATTGACGAGCTTGAGTCTGTTTCAAGGGGCCCCTACACCGGCTCCTTTGGTTACATAGGGTTCTCAGGCAGTATGGACCTGAATATTGTTATCAGGACATTTGTCATAAAGGATGGATTTGCGTATGTTCAGGCAGGCGCAGGCATTGTCGCAGACTCTGACCCCGAAAATGAATACTATGAGAGCCTTAAAAAGGCCGAGGCGCTGATAAGGACGTTGGAGAGGGCCTAAATTTATTTTGTGAACCAGCCTTTTTTTACTTTCTCTTTTTCTTTCATTCTTTCTATTGTCTCATTTATTTTTACCCCTCTGAGTATAGCCAGAACCTCTTTCTGCTCTTCTCTTGATTTTTTCAGTTCATCAAGAAGTTCATTAATTGCTGACTTTATGCCGGCAAGCATCAGGGTATTTTCTCTGAGGCTTTCTGTTATCCTGTCAAGCTGTTCTGATGAATATGTCAGCGGCTCGCCGGTTTTTGGTTTTTCAGATTCTTCACTGTATTCTTCTGTGAATGCCTGTTCCTGAGAAGACAGAGCAGCTTGTGCAGATTCTTCCACAGCAGCAGGCTCTAACGGTTCATGAGGAAATGAAGAAAATGCCGTTTCCTCTAAAACAGCATGGGACGTCTCTTCAGGAGGCGCTAACGGTTGAATCTCAAGTTGATGTTTCTGAGAGAGGTCGTTGATAAGCAGCTTTGAAGCGGTCTGAAAAGTTTCCTGCACGCCCTTGCCGTTGACGGCCTCTGCCTCAAGATATATATACCCGCTGCTGTTCAGGTCTTTATTTAACTCATCAATGGAAAATATATTCGGCAGGTCCCTTTTGTTGTATTGCAGGACAAGGACAATGTTATCAGGATTTATGTTGTTTGAAAGGAGATTTTTGTTCATATTAGCGAAGCTTTCTATATTTGCTTCTCTCATCTCCTTCTGTGAGTCGGCAACAAACACAACGGCGTCAGCGCCTTTGAGCACCGCCTTTCTTGTCAGATTGTATTTAATCTGGCCGGGTACGGTATACAGTTGAAACCTGACAGTGAAATCCTTTATCTTCCCCAGTTCAACAGGGAGGAAATCAAAAAACAGAGTCCTGTCGGTTTCTGTAGCCAATGAAATTAATTTGCCGGTTTTCCCCTGTGCAAGAGCTGAATGAAGATGCTGGAGATTGGTTGTCTTTCCGCTCAGCCCCGGGCCGTAATAAACGATTTTGAGCGTAAGCTCTTTTGCAGCGTAATTAAAGAGAGCCATATTTCTAAATTCTAACTTTGATTATTTTCATGTTATAGCATAAACCCCGTTTCTGGTGGTATATTTTACTCTGTACATTGCTTCATCTGCGAGGCGAATGAGGTCTTCCTTGGTTTTTGCGCTTTCAGGATAGGATGCAACTCCGAAACTTGCGGTTAATTTGAGTGAATAGCCTTCCTTTTTAAGAAACGTATTGTGTTCAACAGATTTTCTTATCCTTTCGGCTATCTGCACTGCTGCGTCAGGAGGCGTCTGTGGAAGTACGACTACAAATTCATCTCCTCCATATCTTGCAACGATATCAATGCCGCGCAGGCTTTTTATAATTAACTGCCCTATCTCAACAAGAATCTTGCTGCCGATAAGGTGCCCGTATTGGTCGTTTACGTTTTTAAAATGGTCAATATCTATGAATATCAATGATATGGATGAATGGTATCTATTTGAGCGCTGTATCTCTGTTTCAATAGTCCTGTTCAGATACCTTGTATTAAATAATTTTGTAAGGTCGTCTGTTACTACAAGTTCCGCCATTTTCTGATAGAGGGTTGTGCGCTCTATCGTAAGCGCTGTCTGGTCAATAAGTCTCATAAGGAGGTCCAGGTCTTCGGTTCTCCTGTTGTTTTGTTCACAACCTCAAGCACTCCGATAACACGCCCCTGACTTTTTATCGGGACGCACATTAATGACCTGGTCTTGAAGTGGGTCCGCTTGTCCATCTTCGGAGAGAATCTCTTGTCAAGCGAGACATCAGGAACAATTACAGGGATTCCCTCCTGAGCAACCCAGCCTGCGATGCCCTCACCCGGTTTCAGCCTGTACTTTTCCACCTTTTTGGTGTTTGCTTTTTCAAAGATAATGTCTCCTGTTGTTTCGTCAACGAGCAGCACTGACCAGGCCTCGGCTGCTGTCATTTCCTTTGTCTTTCTCATCACAGCAGCCAGTATTTCATTAAGCTTAAGAGATGATGTAAGGGTTTTTCCTACATCTTCAAAAAAATTAATCTCCTTCCTGGCAGTATCAAGTTCCTGCCGGAGTGTCTTGTTTTCCTCCCTTGTGTTTTTTTCTTTCAGGATTCGGTTGATAAAATACAGCAGTTCCTTTTCTGAAGGGCTGTAACAAGGGCAGGCGAGGGAGTCCTTCAGCCAGGCGGCAAAACCGCGGAAAGAATAATCAAAAGATACTATAAGTTTTGGCGTTCCGGCGGACGCCTTTAGAAACTTTTTAAAGGCCTTGTTTCTGTACTGCTCTTTTTCAATTATCAGGACGTCTGCCTTCCGGTTAAGATGTGAGAGGGCATTTTCAATAGAGGCAAATCTTGAGACCTCAAACCTGTTCTGAGACAGGATATCCTCAATATCCCTTTTGTGAAGACCCGGACCTATCAAAAATACATTAGGCATTTGCGCCGCAGCATTTCTTATATTTTTTCCCGCTGCCGCATGGGCACGGGTCATTCCTTCCGGTTTTTTTGCCTTTCCTGACCGGCTGCTGCATTTCAGCAGTCTCATTTTTATTGTAAATCAATTGCTGTTTTTTGTGAATCTCTCTTAGGCCTTCCTCTTTTCTGACCTGAATCTTGAAAATCCTGTTAAGCACCTCAGTCGAAACTCTGTCTGTCATTGCAACAAAGACCTCAAATGCCTCTTTCTTATATTCGGTAAGAGGATCTCTTTGCCCGTAGCCTCTGAGTCCTATGCCTTCTTTGAGGTGGTCCATCGCGAGGAGGTGGTCCTTCCATTGAGCATCAACCACCTCAAGCATGATAGTTTTTTCTATATATCTCATCATCTCGCTTCCAATCTCCGCCTCTTTCTTTTCGTAACTTTCTTTTATGGCAGATATGAGAGACGCCCTTATCTCCTCCGGGGATTTTGAAGCGGTAGAATATGTTATGGAGAATGTTCCGTATGCAGCGTCATGGAGCCCTTTCATATCCCATTCTTCGGGATGTTTTTCTTCGGGGCAGTATATGTTTAGCATCTCAGCAGCGGTCTCTTCCGCCATATAATATATTCTGTCCTTTAACCCTTCTTCCTGCAGAATTTCACGCCTGAATGAATAGATTTCTATCCTCTGCTTGTTCATGACGTCATCATATTCGAGGAGTTGTTTCCTTATGTCAAAGTTATGCGCTTCAACTTTCTTCTGAGCGTTCTCTATCGCCCTTGACACCAGCTTATTTTCTATCGGCATGTCTTCTTCCATGCCGAGTCTGTTCATTAAGCCTGAAATTCTGTCAGAGCCGAATATCCTCATAAGGTCGTCTTCAAGCGACAGGTAGAATCTTGAAAAGCCGGGGTCTCCCTGCCTGCCGGAACGCCCTCTCAACTGGTTATCAATCCTTCTGGCTTCGTGTCTTTCTGTGCCGAGTATGTGCAGCCCCCCCACACTGACTACCTTTTCCCTGTCTTTTTTGCAAATCTCGTCCGCCTTTAACAATGCCTGTTTGTAATCTTCCTCTGTGTAATCTTTTTTATCCCTTAAAAATTCCTTTGCAAGTCCATCGGGATTGCCTCCCAGGACTATGTCGGTGCCTCTTCCCGCCATATTTGTTGCTATCGTGACAGCGCCGCTTCTGCCTGCCTGCTCTATTATCTCCGCCTCTTTTTCATGATATTTTGCATTCAGGACAGAATGAGGTATGCCTTTCTTCTTAAGCATGTGGCTCAAAACTTCTGATTTTTCTATTGATATCGTTCCGACAAGGACCGGCTGTTCTCTCTTGTGGAGTTCCTCTATCTCTTTTAGCGCAGCGGTAAATTTACCTTTTTCGGTCTTGTAAATCACATCAGGGAAATCTCCCCTTATCATAGGTTGATTTGTAGGGATTACAAGAACGTCAAGGTTGTATATCTTCCCGAATTCTTCCGCTTCCGTATCGGCAGTTCCTGTCATGCCTGCGAGCTTCTTATACATTCTGAAGTAATTCTGGAAGGTAATTGTGGCGAGCGTCTGGTTTTCGCTCTCTATCTTTACCCCCTCCTTTGCTTCTATTGCCTGATGCAGTCCGTCGCTCCAGCGTCTGCCCGGCATGAGCCTGCCTGTAAATTCGTCAACTATAATTACCTCTCCGTCTTTGACGATATAATCAATATCTCTTTTGAAGAGGGTATGAGCCTTGAGTCCCTGAAGCACATGATGTACCAGTTCTATATTTGAAGGGTCATACAGATTGCCTGTGCCGAGCAGCTTTTCAACTTTTATATTTCCTTCCTCTGTAAGGATAACGGTTTTTGCCTTTTCATCAATTGTATAGTCGGCGTCTCTCTGGAGTTTCGGGATGATTTTGTTTATATTGTAATATTTATCCGTTGATTCCTCAGACGGCCCGGAGATTATGAGAGGGGTCCTTGCCTCGTCAATAAGGATGCTGTCCACCTCGTCAACTATTGCATAGTTAAGCTCCCGCTGGACATACTGGGAAATATTGTATTTCATGTTGTCCCTGAGATAATCAAAGCCGAACTCATTGTTCGTGCCGAAGGTTATATCAGAGTTATAAGCGGACTGTCTCTGTTCGTCTGTGAGGCCGTGGACAATAACGCCCACACTCATGCCGAGGAAATTATAAATAGGACTCATCCATCGGGCGTCCCTTGTCGCAAGGTAGTCGTTTACTGTGATTATATTGACGCCTTTGCCTTCAAGGGCATTCAGATAAACAGGAAGAGTGGCAACGAGCGTCTTTCCCTCGCCTGTTTTCATCTCCGCAATCTTCCCTTCATGAAGCGCTATGCCGCCGAGGAGCTGGACGTCAAAGTGCCTCATCTTCAGGGTCCTCTTTGAAACCTCACGGACAACTGCAAATGCCTCCGGCAGTATATCATCAAGCGTTTCACCGAGCTCAAGCCGTTTTTTGAATTCAGGAGTTTTATCCTTTAGCTGGCTGTCGCTGAGGCCGCTTATTTTCGGCTCAAGCGAGTTTATCCGTGCAACAAGCGGCAGGAGGCGTTTTATCTCCCTCTCGTTTTTTGTCCCGAATAGTTTCTTAAGTAATACGTTAACCATAGCTTATAGTAAAATTAAATGCTGTCGGATTTCAAGGAAACATGATACGATGGTTTTTTATTCCCGGGCTGGAAGTTGTTCCTATAACCTTGAAATCACCTTTAGGAATGCCTCAACTACCCGCGGGTCAAAGCGCGTGCCATTGCACCGTTTTAGTTCTGATATGGCGTATTCTTTGCCCGGCGAAGGGCGATACGGCCTGTCCGCAGTCATTGAGTCAAAGGAATCCGCTACATGGAGAATTCGCGCGCAAAGCGGGATTCTCTCGCCTCTAAGCCCTTCAGGGTATCCCTTGCCGTCAACCCTTTCATGGTGATACTTTATTAAAGGAATTATATTTTTTAACTGCTTTATCTCTTTGAGAATTGCCGCCCCCTGAACGGGATGCTTCTTTACAGCGTCAAATTCTTCTTCTGTGAGTTTTGAAGGCTTGTCCAGAAGATAGTCATAAGTTCCTATCTTGCCGATATCGTGCAGTAAACCGGAGAGCCGGATGTCTTTTATATCATCCTCAGCAAGTCCCATTTCTTCTGCTATCTGTTCAGCGTAGTTTGCAACCCTTTCTGAATGGCCTTTTGTCCACGGACTTTTTGCGTCAAGGGCATTGACCATTACCTTAACGAAGTTTATGAATAGAGAGTCAAGTTCTTCTTCCGAAGCCTGAAGTCTTTGCTGTGTATTTTTTAGCGATGTGACGTCTGCTGCTATCACTATTGAGTGAAGAAATTCACCTTTTTCATCAATAATCGGGCAGTGGCTGATATAAAACCAGTGACCGGAGTTTGTTTTTACCTCTGTCCACTCTCTTAGCTCTCCATCATGTATTTTACCCAGACAATGGCCTGTTTCCGCAGGATTGCAGGTGAAGAAGTCGTAACACTTGCGCCCCAATAATTCCTGGGGCGGCAGTCCCACAAAGTCTGTAAATCTTTTATTGTATCTTGTGATGTTGAGGTCTTTGTCAAGAAGTAATATAATCTCCATGGAATTATCAAAGGTCATTTCCCATTCGGTTTTAGCCCTGGTCACATCTCTAAGAAGGTTTTTGAGCTGCTCTTCTGCTTTCTTGCGTCTGGTAATGTCACGGAATATGCCCTCTGCAGCTACTGCTGTTTCACCGGACATTTTTGCGCTGACACTGCCCTCAACATCTATAAACCGCCCGTCTTTTGCTATGAATGTTGTTTCTATGTTATCTACGTTTTCTCCTGACATCACTCTCTTGAAGATTTCCATACAGTGCTGTTTATTGTCAGGATGTAAAATATCAAAAATGGCAACAGCCTTCAGGTCTTCCGGCGTGTAGCCCAGTATCTTCAACCATGCGGGATTTACAAATATAAACCTGCCGTCCGGGGCAACGCTTTGAATCATGTCATGGGCATTGTCAAACAGGATGCGGTAGCGCTCCTCGCTCTCCGTTATGGCCTGTTCTGCAGCCCTGCGCGCCGCAACCGTGAATCTGATATGAAGAAGTAATAAAATGCCGCCCCATATTAAGAAACGCATCCATATTTCATGAGGGGCAGGAATAAATATCTGCGATGTAATAGTGCGTTCACGAAAAAGAAGGGCGTCAATGAGTGAGTCTGCAATCCATGTAGCTGCTCCCAGAGCTATGACTAACAAGATGCTCTTCCATCTCTTCATGAGTAAATTTTAACATAAAGTGCGATTGACGGGATATGGAATATTAGCGTCCCGAATCCCGATATAGAAATTGTCATTGCGAGCGAAGCGAAGCAATCTCAAGCCTTTGCAGAAAGATTGCCACGAACCCTTCGGGTTCTCGCAATGACAGCAAAGACGCGCCGTTAGCAAGTCTAAATCGGGATTTGGGAGCGTTATGAATGTTTGCTTGCTAAATCGCTTGAATAAAAGGGCTCCTATCCCTTATAATTATAGATAATAACGGAGGGGATTTATGGTAGCAAAGGAACAGATTGAAGTTGTTCTTGAAAAAGTAAGGGCAGGCCTGAGGTCTGAGGGCGGAGATATAGAGTTTGTGGATATAAAAGATAATGTCATGTATGTAAGGCTGAAGGGCGCATGCGGAACCTGTCAGATGTCCACGCTTACGATGAAGAACTGGGTGGAGACAAATATCAAGCGGGAGATTCCTGAGATTACCGCTGTTCAGGCAGTATGATTAGGCAGCTGCATTATGTATTGCGCATCCTTTTGGTTTCCCTTATAGTACTGCTGCCTTCCATTGCCGGCTCTCAAGATAAAATTGAGGTTCTCGGTCTGAGACACTGGACGTCTAAGGGATACACAAGAGTTGTTGTTGACCTTTCCGCTCCTGTTGAATTTTTAAAAAATCGCATCTCAAATCCAGACAGACTTTATTTTGATTTGAAAAACAGCAGAATCTCAAAAGAGATAAATACTGCGCTTCCTGTGGGAGATGGGATATTAAAGACAGTCAGGGCTGGGCAGTTCAATCAGGATACTGTCAGGGTGGTTCTGGATTTAGAGGAGATAAAGGATTTTAAAGCATTTATCCTTGACGACCCTGCGCAGCTCGTTATTGACGTCTATGGCCAAGAGAAAATCTCTAAAACTCAGGATGCGGCTCCTGCTGTAAAAATCATTGTGCTTGACCCGGGACACGGGGGGCATGACCCCGGGGCAGTAGGCCCCAACGGGCTTTATGAAAAAGACGTTGTTTTAGACGTTGCCTTGCAGTTGAGGACTATCCTTTCAAAAAACAAGAGATTCAGAATATTGCTGACGAGAGATAAGGACGTGTTTATTCCTCTGGTAGAGAGGACTGCCTTTGCGAACAGCAAGAATGCAGATATGTTTGTATCAATACACGCCAATGCAAGCGCTAAAAAGACGGCAAAGGGCATTGAGACATATCTTCTTAACTGGACAAACGATGAGGAAGCCATAAGGGTTGCGGCGAGGGAGAATGCAATATCCCTGAAGAAGATGAAAGAACAGATGAAAAAGTACAAGAGCGACGTTGATATAATGCTGAGTGATTTGAGGAGGGACCTTAAGAGGGACGAATCAATAAAACTTGCAAACTATGTCCAGAGTTCTATTGTATCAACGCTGGGCGAAAATTATAATGACATAAAAGGCATCGGCGTTAAGAATGCGCTTTTTTATGTGCTTTTCGGCGCAAGAATGCCTTCTGTTCTGGCGGAGATTTCATTTATAAGCAATCCTGTGGAGGAGAGCCGGCTTTCAAAAGAATCTTACAGAGAGCATATTGCGCGGGCTATTGCTGACGGTATTGATACTTATGCATCCGGAGCGCCTCAGATGCAGAAAATAGCAGGGCGGAAATAACCTTGTCTCCCGGGTTGAAAATTATTCTGTATGTTATTTTTATTGTCTCTCTCTTCTTAATCCAGAACTTATCTGTATATATTCTTATACTGACTGCGTTGTCGTTATTGCTGCTGAGAATCCCCATTGCGTCTCTTAAAAGAGGATGGCTCCCCATAAGCCTTTTTCTTGCCTTTACTTTTATGAGTAATATCTTTTTCAGTCATGGGAAGATTTTATACAGCATTGGTTCAATAATAATCACAGAGGAAGGCATTCGTCTTGCCGCAGTAAGGACGCTGCGGATATTTTTTATGGTCGCAGGAGCAAAGATACTTACAGCAACAACGCCTCTTGATGCTATGGTGGAAACTCTCAGGAAGATTCTCAGTCCCTTTGAAAAGACAGGCATGCCTGTGGGTGATTTTTTTGAAACCATGGGGCTTACGCTGAAATGCTTCCCGAAGCTCAAAGATTATCTGGCGGAGAATTACAGAAATCATAAGAAAAGTAATCCCCCCTTGCCCCCCTTTAGTAAAGGGGGGGTGGGGGGATTTGTAAAAAATGCAAGGGTAATCTCTTTGTTCCTTTTGCCTATGTTCATACAGAGCATACAGTCACCGGAGATATTTTTTCAGGAGCGGGAAGAAACGCAGGACAAGACGACGTGAATT
>MNVK01000104.1 GCA_001871685.1 Nitrospirae bacterium CG1_02_44_142 | reverse complement strand
TATCCATAATGGAATAATTATGCCGCTGACAATAACTTCCCATCCAAAAATGACTCTCAGCAGATGTAAAACGGCAACCAGTGAGAATACGGCAATTGCAATTTTTGTAAAAGGCTTCATCTTTTAACCCCCCTCAAACTCCGTCAGCGCAAAAACTTTGTATCCCTTTGCCTCAATTCTTTTTCTGCCGCCCACCTCAGGCAAGTCAACAATGAAACACAGTTCAGAGACTGTGCCGCCAAGTTTTTCTATTAGGGCAGCCGCCGCAAGCGCAGTTCCTCCTGTCGCAAGAAGGTCATCTACAATAAGAACACGCTCGCCCTTCCCTATTGCGTCCTTATGAATCTCTATAATATCCGTGCCGTATTCAAGTTCATACTCATGGGTTATTTTTTCAGCAGGAAGTTTCCCCTTTTTCCTTATCGGGACAAATCCCCTGCCAAGAGTGTAAGAAAGCGCTCCGCCTATTATAAATCCCCTGGATTCTATCCCGACTATCACATCAAACTTTATATCTCCCGTAATGTATCTCTGTGTCAGACTGTCAATTACAAGCCTGAATCCGACCGGGTCTTTAATGAGAGTCGTTATATCCCTGAACATTATTCCTTTCTTCGGATAATCAGGCACTGTTCTGATTTTTGATTTAATCGGCATTATTTCCTCCTATGATTTGCATGTTTCGCAATGTTCAAATTTAATCTTAGTTATTGTATGAAGAAGAAGTCTTTTAACATTTTCAGCGTTCTTTTTCATTATTGAAACAATCATCTCCCAGGTTACAGGCTTCTCGCCCTCTTTCCAGCAGTCATAATCAGTTGACATTGCTATTGTCTGATAACAGATACCGGCCTCTCTTGCCAGGATTACCTCCGGCACAGTTGACATATTAATCACATCAGCTCCCCAGCTCCTGAACATGTGAGATTCCGCCTTTGTGGAAAACCTTGGGCCCTCAATCGTGAGCACAGTGCCCTTTTGATGATGCCTGAGCTTAAGTTCTTTTGCGGATTTTACCAAAAGAGCCCTCAATTCTTTACAGAAAGGCTCTGCCATAGGAGTGTGAATCACTTTTTCGTCATGGAATGTTAGCGCCCTGTGTTTTGTATTATCTATAAACTGGTCCACGAACACAAGGTCTCCCGGCTTTATTTTATCTCTGAGCGAGCCTACTGCTGTTGTGGCAAGGATATGCGTGCAGCCTTCTTTTTTAAGGGCGTAAATATTTGCCCTGAAATTAACGCCTGTCGGATAAATGGAATGGCCTTTGCCGTGACGCGCAAGTATAACCGCATCAACACCTTCTATCTTTCCGACTGTCAGAGCGGATGAAGGATTGCCGTAAGGCGTCTTTACCTTCTTCTCTTTCTTATTCTTGATAAGGCGCGGGTCATCCATCCCCGAGCCGCCGATGATGCCGACTTTTATCTTAGCCATTATCGCTCCTTTGTGATAACATGAATTTGCTTAAACAAGATAAAAGAATGGGGCAGTTAAAGTCAAGGAGTTATTAATTTTCTGTTTAATGAACCTCCCCGCAGCAAGCTACAGGGAATTGCAAGTTAAATTTTAATGTGAATTTTACCTGTAATGTGAATTTTACCTTGACACAAACAGTGGAACTTTGTTAAATATGCTGGTAGTATTTATATGTAACTCATTGATTCTAAAGGAGGGGTCAGATGTTCTCATATAACTATAAACCCATAAAAAGATTCCATATAGTCAGCGGTCTTATTCTGCTTTTTATATTGTCCTCTTTTGAAGTTTCCCATTCTGCAGACAAGGAATATCAGGAATGCATTAGACCTGAAAAAGAAAGTTATGAAAATGCAGTCAATTGGTTTCCAAAAATCAGGGACAAGAGTTCTTTCTCCAAATATAGCTGCCAACCAATGCATTCGGCTCAAGAATATCCTCCGAAGCAGTGTTGTGACACATATTATGCAACCAGAAATAACCCCGGCATGTGGGATGAAGCCTGGTATGTCCTTCAGGAATGCGGTTGGAAAGAGGAGATAAAGAAGAGGAAAGAGGCATATTATAAAAAAGCCGAGATATGCCGTCAGAAATATCCTCAAAAAGGGGTGGAGACATCTCAACAGAGCAGCGCTCTTGTGGATATTCTCAATAGACTGTTCGGAGTAAATATTCCTCTCTCCCAAGCCATACGCGAAATCAGCGGCAGAGACGCTGCGATTATTGGAAGGGACAGTTCCGGTAATTTCTACGCAATAAATAACAGAGGCGTAAAAATCCCGTTGCCCGGCAGTTTGGCTAAAGGATTTATCTCAAACCAGTTTGCTGTTCTTGCTGATGACTCATTCATTCCAAGAGCTCTCTCCACAATCCCTTTATTGGCATCATCAGAGCACAGCAGTGTCAGAGGAACTATCAACGGTGGCGGAGATTTTGTATATCTGCAAAATCAGCCGAATTACATCTGGATGAAAGAAAATGGCGTCATTCAGAATTATCAACTTGGGTCGTCAATTTATCTGGCCAGTTCAGAACACGGCAGTATCAAAGGAACTATCAACGGTGGCGGAGATTTCGTCAAGGTAATGCAAGAAAAAGTAATAGAGACTCCATTTACAAAGATCACATTGATCGGGACTAAGGTAGTTGTGGATTTAGGATTCAACGGAGTTACAGGAGTGCTTGTCCTTGAAGGGCAAGCGCATGTTAAGGAATTATCTACAAATACTGAAAAGCACGTACGGGCGGGAGAGGCTGTGTTAATAGTTCCTGGACATGGGATTAGTGATGCGAGCCCTGTAAGTAACATGAATGTTACCCAATGGTGGAAAGGTTCAGACCTCACAGTCGCCAAGAGCGATACACCTGTTTCGTCCCACATGCGTACTCTTCGTGAGCAAGAACCGAATGAAGAAGAGCATGAGGCAATGCGGATACAGCCCGGCGATATAGTGAAAGGCACTTTCTCAATTGACCGTGCAATTGCAACACGCAGAGGAAATGATATGGACCGCTATCTCGTTAAACTTGCTCCGGGCATCAATAAAATCACATTTACGCCGCTTGTTGCGGAATGCAATTATTGGTTGTATTATGGTGGAAATCACCTTTATCCCAAGGGGTCTGAAGGACCGTTTTCATTGATAGTTGAAGTATCAGGACAGAAAAAGACGGATTTTTATGTAGAGGTCAACGGCAAAAGGGAGAAAAAATACGGCAGGGGCGATGATATCTATGAATTGCCTATTATCCTTGAAACTAGAATTTGGAGCAATGACTCCAGTAAAGGGTTCAAATGCGTTCAAAACGGCAAATGGTACCGTGAAATTCCCTATCGCTTAACATTTACTGGAGGGAAAGAAACCAAGCCTGACATAAGCAAGGTCTGGATTGAAGCAGAAGATGAAATAGAAAGCTACGTCTCTCCTGTGAGACCTGCGCCAAACACAAAAGAGATTAATCCTTCTTGGAGGCCTCCTTATTTCGGAAAAGGCTGCTGGTATCTTGCTGCCGGCGGTGAATTTTTAAAATACAGGTTCTCTGTGCCAAAAGATGGATTGTATTATGTCTGGGTTCGTGATTATGTAGATAGGTTCCAACCCAAAGGTGTAAGGAAGATAATCGTTGAATTTGACAGTAGAAAGTATGGCGTGTTTCCAGAAGTTGACATCCCTGCCCCCGGCGACAAGGGTGCTCTCGGCTGGCACAAGATAGGGAATGGGATATGGCTCACCCGTGGAGAACATATTATGAAGATAATAAAAGAGGCTACAACCAGTGGCGCTGCTATAATTGACGCCTATTATCTGACAATTGACCCAAATGATGCACCGCCTGAAAAATAAACTCTCTGCAATATAAGGTATTTTATCTGAGATACTCTTCTATGCCGGTCTGCGCCCTTAATCGCTGATAAATAACTTCAGCTATGCCGAATAGATTTACAGTATCCTCCTTGTTGTAAAGCTTTAACAGGTCCAGAGCCTCAGCGCTTCCGTTTTGCGCAGCTCCCCATAATTTCACGGCGTCATAACCGTTCATGCCCTTGACGGCCTCGTCTCTTTCAACTCCCATGCTGGTTTCAAGTTTTTTAAGTCCGCCCTGAAATCCGAGCTTTCTTGAACCGAAACATATATCAAAATGAGGGATGTCAAACCTCAGCCCGGGCATGGAACGAAAAAGAAAAGGGACGTCAAATACAACTCCGTAAAATGTTATAAGATATTTGTATCCTGAAAGCGCCTTATTAAGATTCTCAGGTGAAAGGCCGTTGCCTCTGACAAAGCACCTGTAATCACAGCCGTCATACATGCCTACAACAGTTACATATCCGCCCTTGTCAGGCATCAGGCCGCTTGTCTCTATATCCAGGCATACTGCCTCGCCTTTGAATTTATCAAACAGCCTCCAGTGCTCTCTCCTTTTTACGGTGTCGGCAAAATATCTCGCATTGGAATTTTTCAGCTCCTGCAAGGCGGAACAAAGACTGTTGTCAAAAACAGCTTTTTTGTCTGAACTCATAGAATGCATCCTCGGGGTATTCAAGAAATCTTTCCAGGTGAGAATTCCGTTTTCCCAAAGTCTTCTTTCCTGTTTCACGCCAATTCCATTTAATATGCTGAAGGTGTTTTGTATCATATCAACCCAAGCGCCTCTTTCGTTATTTTTTCCGCTGCTTCAAACACTGCCTTCTTTTCTTCTTCTGTTCTTGCCTCAATGTAAAACCTTACCTTCGGCTCAGTTCCCGAAGGCCTTATCATTAACCATGAGCCGTCGTCAAACACAAGTTTTGTTCCGTCAACTATAATAACATCACTTATGGTTCTTTTGTTCCCGCCGATATTAAGCGCGGCTCCAACCTTGTAATGCTCTCCGATAACTGAAAGTTTTTTGACTAACGGCTCCCCGGCAAGAGAACGGTCCACTGGAATGCCGGAGCGGTCCGGATAGTAATGCCCGAATTCATCCATTATGTCTTTCAGATAGCCGCTCAGGTTTTTGCCTGTTACTGCCATCATCTCTATTGCAAGAAGAAGCCCGAAGAGCGCATCCTTTTCAAGAGTATGGTTATATCCTGTCATCCCGTCTGATTCTTCAAAGGCAACCACAGCCCTCTCCTTTGATGACCGGAGCATATACGGCCTGAAATTTTTAAAACCTACCTTTGTCTCTCTCACAGGTATCCCAAGTTTTTCTGCAATAGCATTCAGGAGATTGCTCGTGCCGACAGATTTTACGCCTATCCCCTTAATCCCTTTATGCACGCTCAGGAAATGAAACGCCATGGCTCCAAAATAATTCATCGGTATCTGCATATTTGCGTCAGCGTGTCTTATGCGGTCGCCATCAGGGTCTATGATAACCCCCATTCTGAACCTCGCATTGCTCTCGCGCAAAACCCTCTCAACACCTTGCATGTTTTTCTCTGAAGGCTCAGGAGCCACGCCTCCGAAAAGAAAATCGTCCTCTGTCCTCAAGAACTTGATTTTTCCTCTTGCCTCTAATTCCGAAATCCGCAATCCGCCTTCCGAATTTTCCAGAATCCTCTGTAGTCGCCCCCTGGTCGCTCCGTGAACATTGTCAACGCAAAAAATACAATCCTCGTTGTCTATAAAACTCCTGATTTTTTCTATATCCAGCGTCTTTCTCTCCAGAATATATTTTATATACAGAGATGTAAGGTCAATCTTTTCAACTAACCCCCCTCCCCTCCCCCCTTTACTAAAGGGGGGTAGAGGGGGGTTGCTTTCTCTCATCATCCTGTCTGCAATCTCTTCTATTTTCGTTGTAATCAGCGTTCCCGCAGCTCCTCCGTCCGAGGGATTAAATTTTAGCCCGGCATAATTTGCAGGATTGTGTGAAGGAGTTAAGTTAATCGCGCACGCTGCGCCTGACATCTCTATCCCTGCTGAAAACTCAGGCGTGGACGCTTCGCCTGCATACCATGTTTTAATCCCTTCTCTCTGAAGAATCCCTATTACTTCCATCGCAAAATCAGGGCCGAGGAATCTGTTGTCATGTCCTACAATAACGCCCCTGCTTTTCACACCTTCAAATCCTGAAACGCCGATTGCCTGCATCACTGACTCATCACTGCTTTTAAGCATTTCTATAATTGCCGCAGTCACAATGCGCAGGTTATTGAATGTAAAGTCAGTTCCTATCTCGCCGCGCCAGCCCGAAGTGCCGAATACTATTTTTGCCGGTGCGGTATTTTCTCTCGCAAACTTTTCTATGACAGAAAGCAGCCCTCTGTTTTTTGAAACATCAGAGAGTATCTCTTTCCAGCAGGATGAGGCGTCTTTAAAACTCATTGTCATTAGTTCTCCCAGATTCAGTAGCCAAATAACTTTGAGCGACATCAGAGAATTTTTGGTAACAAATCTCGGCGAAGTGGAAGACAAGCAATTTCAACTGTCTGAGCCCAAAAGGCGAGTTTTGAAATTGCCTGTAACGAGCCTTAGATTTGTCAAAAAATCTCTGCAAAAAGCGAAAAGGGATTCGGCTACAGCGCATTACTTCATGTTAAATCTTTTTTTCTAATAATTCCCTTGCCTTTGTAACTATATTCTCTGCCGTAAATCCAAACTTCTCAAGCAGCATCACTCCGGGCGCAGAAGCGCCAAACCTGTCTATTCCTATTACAATGCCGTCTAATCCAATATACTTATGCCAGCCCTGCGTTGAACCTGCCTCAACAGAAATCCTCGCCTTAATATCGGGCGGCAGCACTGTGTCCCTGTATTCTTTTGGCTGCCTTTCAAACAACTCCCACGAAGGCATAGCCACAACACGCACATCAATATACTCGGCATTGAGTTTTTCATATGCGGCAAGGGCTATGTGAACCTCGGAGCCTGTTGCTATTAAGATAATCTCAGGCATGCATGAAGAACAATCCGCTATAACATAAGCGCCCATAGCCAATTCCGAAGCTGATTTGTATTTTTGCCTGTCAATCACAGGCACTTTCTGCCTGGTTAAAATCAGAGCAACCGGGCCATCCCTGTGAGCGATTGCAATCTTCCAGGACTCTACGGCCTCATTTGCATCAGCAGGCCTTATGACCGTCAATCCCGGCATGGCCCTCAGGCTTGCAAGCTGTTCTACCGGCTGGTGGGTCGGCCCGTCCTCTCCAAGAGCTACGGAGTCATGCGTAAAGATATAGATGACATGCAATCTCATTAACGCGGCAAGCCTGATGGCAGGCCTCATATAATCCGAAAATATTAAAAAAGTGCTCGCAAAAGGAATCAAGCCTCCATGAAGCGCCACTCCATTTGATATTGCTCCCATCGCATGTTCCCTCACGCCATAAGCGATGTTTGCGCCTCCGTAGCCCCATCCGCCTGATGCTGCGCCCTGAATCTTTTTATCCGCTGAATCAGGAAATTGGAAATTACCCTTGCCTTTAAGCTCGGTGTTTGTTGAAGGATTCAAATCAGCGGAGCCGCCGAGCAAAGAACTAATATGATGCGCTATTTCATTCATTACTTTTCCCGAAGCAGAGCGTGTAGCAAGGCCCTTCGGGTCTGGAGGAAAAACAGGGAGGTCCTTATCCCAAGTATCAGGGAATTTGAAATTCATCATATTGTCCCACTCAGATGCAAGCTCAGGATATGTTTCCCTGTATGAATTAAATTTCTTCTTCCATTCTGATTCAAGCCGAGCGCCTATATCTGCCGCTTTTCTGAATTGTGCAAGAGCTTCTTCCGGTATATAAAATTTTGGGTCCAAGGGCCAGCCAAGGTTCTTCTTTGTGGCTGTAACCTCATCAGGTCCAAGCGGAGAGCCGTGCGCTTCAAAGGTATTCTGTTTATGCGGGCTTCCATAGCCTATATGCGTCCTTACTGAAATCAAGGATGGGCGTTCTGTTTCTTCCTGCGCTTTTTTTACTGTCTCCGAAACAGCCTCTATGTCATTGCCATCTTCAACATTCTGAACATGCCATCCGTATGCCTCAAACCTCTTGCACACATCCTCGGTGAACGTAAGTCTCGTTTCTCCAGACAGAGAGATGTGGTTGTTGTCGTAAAGATATATAAGCTTGCCAAGTTTCAGATGCCCTGCCAATGAGGCTGCTTCGGACGAAATCCCCTCCATCAAATCCCCGTCGCTCACTATCGCATACGTGCAGTGATTTACTATCTCATGTCCGGGACGATTAAACTTTGCCGCAAAAAATCTTTCGGCAATCGCCATTCCTACACCCATTGCGAACCCCTGACCCAGAGGGCCTGTTGTGCATTCAACTCCGGGCGTATCTCCATATTCAATATGCCCGGGCGTCTTGCTTCCCCACTGCCTGAATCTTTTAATTTCTTCTATGGACAAATCGTATCCGGTTAAATGCAGAAGCGAATAAAGAAGAGCGGAGCCGTGGCCTGCGGAAAGCACAAACCTATCCCTGTCATGCCATTTTGGATTCTCAGGATTATGTTTAAGAAACCTGGTCCAGAGAACATACGCCATAGGAGCTGCGCCCATCGGCATTCCCGGATGTCCTGAATTGGCTTCCTCCACCATATCAACAGAAAGCATCCTGATAGTGTTAATGCATAACTCATCAATATTCATAAAAATAGTCCTTTCATTTACAATCTTATAACGATTTATATTATCAGATTATGAGAAAAAGAATCTTAAAGAAAAAAGGGGCGGTCATTGACCGCCCCTCCTCTAACCACTACTTCCTTTTTACTTTTTTACTCCTGTTCCCTTTCCAAACAACTTTTTCAATATTTCCCTGTGTTTGGCATCTGTCTTTGCGAAACCTGTCACATCCGTAACCTTTTTCCATATTTTTGCATCTTTTTGCAAGTCGTGGCAGGAAGCACAGACATTCACTCTCATAATTCTGTCTATTTCTTCTTTGTTGAATGGCCTGGCGCCATAGTGGCTCGTTGCCTGAATCTGTTTTCCGTCTTCGTCAATAATCTGCTCCAGCTCAAACGGAATATCTATGCCGTTAGCCTTTGAATTGTAAATTCCTGTTCCGAGACCGACTGCCTTTTTGTTTGCATGACAGTCTTCACATGTTCTTGCTTCTTTTGATATTGTGTGCGGTTGTATCGGGTTATGCGCCATGCCTGAAAAACCATCATAGGTTGTAAAGACCTTATTATGCATTGTCGCCTTTCCATCAGCGCCGATTTGTGTGAATATAGACTGACAACCGGGAATGAACGGAGAGACCTTGCCTTTCTGGTTTATACCAAGCACGGGCGATTCCCATCTCAGATATGAGCGTGTCTCGCTCCATTTGTAAGTCGTTTTATTCTTTGCTTCCATATTTCCGCCTTTGCTCGGATCATCCATTGCCTTGGTGTTAATCCAGTCGCCGCTCCTTGTCTTTGTATCCTGCTGGGCATGGCATCCGTAACATTGTGCCGCCCATTTAGCATGACATGCATAACATTCCATCTTGTTCATGTGGCTTGTAATGCCCATAGCTGATTTTGCCAAAGAAGAACCTTTGGATATCACCTCTTTTGTCTGTGGAACAATTTTCTCCTTGTTGTCCATTTTAGAGGTAAGGATTACTTTGCCGCCTTCTTTTTTCAGATTATTGAGCTTATTTCCCGTTGAGGTTTTAAGGCTGCTTACAGCCTTTGCGTCTCCATGACAGTCTTCGCATCTTATCTCAACTGCCTGATGTTTCTTGTTGTAAATATTCCCGTCGCCGTGAAGGTCGTGTTTTGTATGGCAGTCTATGCAGGTCATTCCTTTCTGATAATGAACATCAGCGGTCAGGTGGTTATAGAACTTGCCGTGAAGTTTCTTCCCGCCTTTTTTGCCTGCCTCTGCTGACCAAGGAGAACCGTATTCGTCTGATTCCATAGTTCCAATATAACTCACCCCTGTCCTGCCGCCGCGATTATGACAGTGGATGCACTGATATTCCGGTATCTTTGTTGTGATGCGATGCATCTTCGGCCTTCCCGCTTTCATCTTGTCTATGGACTTGTCTGCGCCTTCATACTTGCCGTTGTCGGAATAAACTACATGACACGCAGCGCATCCGGAGGCCCTGTAGTCTCCGTC